>JBLUOL010000278.1:0-4021 GCA_048065775.1 Pseudomonas sp. GW6 | reverse complement strand
CAGCAGCGCAGCGTGCCCGTCCTGTTCTGGTGGGGCCTGGCGCTGCTCGCCGCACTGCTGGCGCTGGCCATTGGCGGCAGCCTGCTGTTACGCCGCCAGGTCGCGGACAAGACCCGACATCTCAAGACCAGCGAAGCGCGCCTCAATACCATCCTCGACAGCGTCGAGGCGCATATCTACATCAAGGACCCGCAACTGCGTTATCAGTACGTCAATCGCAAGGTTTGCGAGCTGTTCGGACGCAGCGCCGAACAGGTCATCGGTCATAGCGACGCCGACTTCTTCGACAGTGACACGGCGCAAGCACTGGGCATCAACGACCGACGCGTACTGGCTGGCGAGCGCATCGAGAGCGAGGAAACCAACCGTGATCGCTACGGCCGTAACGAGCGCACCTACTTTTCGGTGAAGTTGCCGCTGCGTGCGGCCGATGGCAGCATCTACGCCCTGTGCGGTATTTCCACCGACATCACCGAGCACAAGAAGAACCTCGAACAGATCCATCAACTCGCCTATTACGACGCGCTCACCGGCCTGCCCAATCGCCGCCTGCTGCTCGAACACCTGCAGTTCGCCCTGGCCCGCAGCGCACGCAGTCGACGTGAGGGCGCGCTGCTGTTCATCGATCTGGACAATTTCAAGCAGCTCAATGACACCCTCGGCCACGACATGGGCGATCTGCTGCTGCAACAGGTCAGCGACCGCCTGCTCAATCAGGTGCGCCTCGAAGACAGCCTGTCGCGCCTCGGCGGCGACGAATTCGTATTGATCCTGGAGAACCTCGAACCTGAGCCTCAGGCTGCCATCGCCAGCATCGAGCAAGTCGCGGAAAAACTGCTGCGCGCTTTGGCCACCCCGTTCGAGCTGCCCGGCTATAGCCACAGCGGCAGCGCCAGCATCGGTGTCGCCTTGTTCTCGCAACCCCATGACAAGCCCGAGGAGCTGCTCAAGCACGCCGACCTAGCGATGTATGAAGCCAAGGCCGCCGGGCGCAATACCCTGTGCTTCTTCGACCCGCGCATGCAGCAGGCACTGGCCGCCCGCGCCACCCTGGAGCACGAGCTGCGCCGCGCTCTGAGCGAGGCTCAGCTGCTTCTGCACTACCAGCCGCAGGTAAATGAACGGGGTGAGCTGCTCGGCGCCGAGGCGCTGGTGCGCTGGCAACACCCGCAGCGCGGTCTGGTACCGCCAGGCGAGTTCATCCCACTGGCGGAAAGCACCGGGCTGATCCTGCCCATGGGCCGCTGGATCCTGCACACCGCCTGCCAGCAACTCGCCTCATGGGCCAATGACCCGAAGCGCGCCGAGCTGACCGTGGCGATCAACGTCAGCGCCCGCCAATTCCATCATCCGGACTTCGTCACCGACGTGCTCAGCGCGCTACAGAAGACCGGAGCCAACCCGCACAGGTTGGAGCTGGAGCTGACCGAGAGCCAACTGGTGCAGGACATCGAAGCGCTGATCAACAAAATGGGCCAGCTCAGAGCCCACGGCGTGCGCTTCTCGCTGGACGACTTCGGCACCGGCTACTCATCGCTCAGCTACCTGAAACGCCTGCCACTCGACCAGTTGAAGATCGACCGCAGCTTCGTTCGCGACCTGCTCGACAATGCCAGCGATACCGCCATCGTGCGGACTATTCTCGCCCTGGGGCAGGCGTTGGAATTGCGCGTCATCGCCGAAGGCGTAGAGAGCCAGGCACAGCGCGATGCCTTGCTAAGCCTGGGCTGTCGCCATTTCCAGGGCTACCTGTATGGCGTCCCACAGCCGGCCGAACAGATAGGCGCCTATGGCCGAGCCACCCTCGACCTGCAGCAGGGCTCCGCCTGAAGGCTCAGACGCGCACCGGCTCACGCAACGCCAGGCTGTCCACCAGACCGGCGGAGATGGCCATACCCACCAGCTCGGCCAGCGTCTCGGCCTGCATGCGTTTCATCACCCGTGAGCGATAGAGGTCGACGGTTTTCACGCTGATATCCAGCTGCTCGGCGACTTCACGGTTGGTGTAGCCGCGCACCAATGGCAACAGCACGTCACGCTCACGCGGGGTGAGTTGATCGAGCCGTGCCTGGACTTCGGCCAGACGCGGATCCTGGCGCACAGCAGGCAAACGACGCTCCAGCGCCTGCTGCACGCTGTCGAGCAGCAACTGCTCGTTGTAGGGCTTCTCGATGAAATCCACCGCGCCGGCCTTGAACGCGCGCACGACGATGGGCACATCGGCGTGACCGCTGACGAAAATGATCGGCAGGTCGATACCCCGTGCGCGCATTTCCTCCTGCACATTGAGCCCACCCATACCCGGCATGCGCACGTCGAGCAGCACACAGGCGTTGGCCGCCGCATCGCAGGCCTCGAGAAAGGCGCGACCGCTGGTGAACGGCACGCCCTTGAGGCCTACCGACTCCAGCAGCCAGAGCGTCGAGTCGAGCATGCCCTGGTCATCATCGACCACGTAAACCAGTTGTTGCATCCCTGTGCTGCTCCTCTTGTTGTTATGCGTTTCATCGGTCGCGGCTAACGCCCCCTCGCACAGTTTGCATGCCCTGTGGGAGGGGCTTTAGCCGCGACTGTTCGACAACGACTCATCGTCCCTACCCAGCGGCAAGCGGCACTCCAGACACAGCCCGCCGCCCTCAGCCGGGAAGGCCTCCAGCGCCCCACCAAAGCCCTCGATGATGCTGCGGCTCATGGACAGGCCTAGCCCCAGTCCATCGGCCTTGCTGGTGTAAAAGGGGGTGAACAGCTTGCCCATCTGCTCGTCACTGACACCCGGCCCCTGATCGATCACCCGGATCGCCAGGTTGCCGTCCGCTTCGCTTGCCTCCAGACGCACCTGCGA
This sequence comes from Pseudomonas sp. GW6, assembly GCA_048065775.1. Classification (GTDB taxonomy): domain Bacteria; phylum Pseudomonadota; class Gammaproteobacteria; order Pseudomonadales; family Pseudomonadaceae; genus Aquipseudomonas. The sequence goes on along the minus strand of JBLUOL010000278.1, from coordinate 1,179 downwards.
AGGTGCACCAGGGTGACGTTCGCGGTTGGCATCGATGGCATTGCGCAGCAGGTTGAGCAGTACCTGTTCGAGCAGCACGCGGTCGGCGAATACCGGCGGCAGATTGTCCGGCAACAGGTCGCTCACCGCCACCTGTGCCGTACCGGCCTCCCAGTTGCACAGACGCACCGCTTCGCGCGCCACCTCGGCCAGGTTCAGCGCCTGCATGCGCCGCTGGCCCTTGCGCAGGAATGCGCGCAGGCGCTTGATCACGGCCGAGGCGTGATTGGCGTGCTCGGTGATGCGTGCCAGGCCCTGGGCGACCTTGTCCACACCGGTCGGATCGCCGCCGATGCCCTGCAGGTAGCGCTGGCTGGCGCTGGCGTAATTGACCACCGCCGCCAGTGGCTGGTTGATCTCATGGGCGATGCCGGAGGCCAGTTCGCCCAGGGTGATCAGCCGCGTGGTGTGCGCCAGCTCGTCCTCCAGGCGGCGCTTGTTCTCCTCGGCCTGGATGCGCGCGGTAATGTCGCGCGACACGCTAACCACCTCCACTACCGCACCGGTGTAGGTCTCGCGAATCGCGCGGCTGGCGGTCTCGAACCAGAGGTAGTGACCGTCGCGGTGGCGAATGCGATAGCTCATGGTGTGGTAGCCATCCTGCTCCAGTGCCTCGCGCGCCTGCTTGGCTTGCTGAGCCTGATCCTGCGGATGCAGCAGGCTGTCGACCGCCATGCCGCGCAACTCTTCCGGCCAGTAGCCGAGCAACGTCCAACTGGCGGGCGTGGCGTCGAGAAACACTCCGTCCGGGGTGTGCCGGGAAATCAGGTCGGTGGTGTTCTCGGTGATCAGCCGATACAGCCGTCGCGCGCGCGCCGCTTCGCGCTGCTCGCGAATCTCCTGGGTCGCTTCGCGGCAGCGCGCCAGCACACGGCGCTCGGCAACATCGGGGATAAAGCTCCAGATCAGGATGCGCTCGCCGTCCTGTGCCTCCACTGCCTCGATCGCGCGCCCCTGCTCCAGGCAAGCACGCACCAACGGCACATGGTTGACTGGCAGCAGCGCGCCGGCCTGTGCCAACGCACGGTCGCCGAGCAAGTTCTGCAGGGCCTGATTGAATTCCAACGCCCGGGCCTGCTCGTCGAGCAGCAGCGCCGGCTGCGGATCGGCCGACAGCAGCGGCGCGCTGCGCGCCATGCC
>JBLUOL010000277.1:0-4034 GCA_048065775.1 Pseudomonas sp. GW6 | reverse complement strand
CAGCCCACCAAGCTGTCGCTGTTGGTGGGCTGAAGCGGATCGCCGCCCGGCCCACCCTACGAATCAGCCTTTATACGGTGGGCGGTCCCGGATAGCCGCAATGCGCCCAGGCCTCCTGGCGGCTGTACCAGGCCATCATCACCAGTTGCAGCAGCGAGGCGTGGCCCATGCGCAGCAGGCTCAGGCTGCTGTTCTGCCAGCGGGTGAGGAACTGCCGCACGTCGTCGCCACTGGCGTTGTCCCAACTGCCCCACACCCCGGTCAGCGGGCCGCGGGTGATGGGCAGGGCCAGCACGTCGAACAGCTGCACGGTGAGTTTCAGCATCTCCGGCGACAGGTGCGCCAGGCTGGTGTCGAGGCTCTTCAGCGTGCCGTCGATGGCCTGCGGCATCTGTTCGGCGCTGACGGCGCCATCGAGCATTACCGGGATCAGTGCGCGCAGAAAGGGCATATCGCTGCTGCGCAGGATCAGGTAGCCGCTGGCCGGCGTACTGGCCGAGCAGCCGCTGAGGGTGGCGGTCAGCCCGGCGGTGCCGAGCAGCGCGGTGCCCAGCAGACCGACCTTGAGCAGGTTGCGCCGCGACAGCTGCGGCGTGTTCAGGGTGGTGTCGTTCATTGTTGTTATCACCAGGCGTAAAACGGGCGCTGCCCGCGTTGTTCAGCGTACGAACAGCTTGTAGACCAGCTTCTGGATCGCCTTGCCATAGGGCGGGTAGATCAGCCGCGCGGCGTTGAAGCGCTGCTTGATAAACACGCCCTTGGCCTTGCTGAAGGTCAGGAAGCCTTCATGGCCGTGGTAATGGCCCATGCCGGACGGGCCGATGCCGCCGAACGGCATATCGTCCTGGGCCACGTGCAGCAGGGTGTCGTTCAGGCACACGCCGCCGGAGTGGGTCTCGTGCAGCACGCGCTGCTGCTCGCGCCTGTCGTAGCCGAAGTAGTACAGCGCCAGCGGCCGTGGCCGCGCGTTGACGTAGGCGAAGGCGTCTTCGATACGGTCGTAGGGCACCACGGGCAGCAGCGGACCGAAGATCTCGTCCTGCATCAGCTTCATCTCGTCGCTGACGTCCAGCACCAGGCTCTGCGGCAGGCGCCGGCCCTGGGTCTCGGGGTAGATAGGGACGATACGCGCGCCCTTGGCCTGGGCGTCCTGCAGATAGCCGTTGAGGCGCGCCAACTGGCGCTCGTTGATGATCGCGGTGTAGTCGGGGTTGTCCTTGAGCTGCGGGTAGAAGCGCTGCACGACGTCGCGGTAGGCGGCGACGAAGCCCTCCACCCGATCCCTCGGCACCAGCACATAGTCCGGCGCCACGCAGGTCTGCCCGGCGTTGAGGGTCTTACCGAAGGCGATGCGCTCTGCGGCGTGCTCCAGCGGCACGTCGGCGGAAACGATGGCCGGCGACTTGCCGCCCAGCTCCAGAGTCACCGGGGTCAGGTTCTCGGCGGCGGCGCGCATCACGTGCTTACCGATGCTGGTGGCGCCGGTGAACAGCAGGTGGTCGAACGGCAGCTTGGAGAAGGCCATGCCGACTTCTGCCTCGCCCAAGGCGACGCTGACCAGGTCCTCGGGGAAGACGCGCGCCAGCAGATCCTTGATCAGCTGCGAGGTGGCCGGGGTGGATTCGCTCATCTTGATCATCACCCGGTTGCCGGCCGCCAGCGCGCCGGTCAGCGGGCCGATGGCGAGAAACAGCGGGTAGTTCCACGGCACGATGACGCCGACCACGCCCAGCGGCTGGTAGATGACCTTGGCCGCGGCGGGCATGAACTGCAGGCCGACGCTGCGTCGCGAGGGCTTCATCCACTTCCTGATGCGTTTGCTCGCGTAGTGGATGCCGTGCAGGCTGGGCATCAGCTCGGCGAGCAGGGTCTCGTCGGCCGAGCGGTTGCTGAAGTCCTCGGAGATCGCCGCTACCAGCGCGTCCTGCTGCTGGGTCAGCAGCTCGCTGAGGGATTTCAGCCACTGGATGCGCTGCTCGGCCGACGGCATCGGATTGGCGGCAAAGGCCGCACGCTGCAGGGCGAAGGTGCTGTCCAGCTGGTTGATCTGCTGCTGGCTGTGCTGCAGGTAGGCGATGTCGGCGACCATTGGCTTTCTCCTCGACGTTCCAGCGGGCTGCTTGGGAAGGCTAAGCTGGATTTTTAGAGCAATTACTCTAATGTGTCAAATAGGATGCCGCGCAGCCGTCCTCGCTGCACCCTAACCAAAGGCCTGCCAGGGCCTGGGGGATGCATCGGGGGGTAACACTTCGGCTGTTTCGCCTGTACCTTTGCCACTTTTGAAGTCGAGATCGAGCTGCGTTATGGCGCCACCCAAGACCCGCGACCGCATCGTTGCCGAGAGCCTGGCCCTGTTCAACGCCCAGGGTGAGCGCAGCGTCACCACCAACCATATCGCCGCGCACCTGGGCATTTCGCCGGGCAACCTGTACTACCACTTCCGCAACAAGCAGATGATCATCGCCGAGCTGTTCGCCCAATACGAAACGCAGGTCGACAGCTTCCTGCGCCTGCCCGAAGGCCGCGCGCTGACGGTGGAGGACAAGACCTTCTACCTGGAGGCGCTGCTGGCGGCGATGTGGCACTACCGCTTCCTGCACCGCGACCTCGAACACCTGCTGGAATCCGACGCCGAGCTGGCCGAGCGCTATCGTGCTTTCGCCCGGCGCTGCCTGATAGGCGCGCAGTCGGTTTATCAGGGCTTCGTTGAGGCCGGCATTCTGCTGATGAGCCCGGCGCAGATCGAGGCGCTGACGCTCAACGCCTGGATCATCATGACCTCCTGGGTGCGCTTTCTCTGCACGGCTGGCGCCAGCCCGGACAACCTCAGCCAGGACATGCTGCGCCGCGGTATCTACCAGGTGCTGGCGCTGGAGGGTGGCTATATCGCCCCCGCCGCGCGCGCGGCGGTCGAAGCGCTGTACGGCCGCCTGCACGTGCCGCTGGAGCAGGTGCTCTGAGTCGCTCGCTTTTACAGGCTGTTTAAAAACGTAGGCGAGGCAGCCAGTGCAAGGCGAAAACAGGCGAGAAAGCGGAGTTTACGTGTTGTAAATGAGCATTTTGAGCCTGTTTTTAACGCAGCAATGGCAACGCAGGTAGTTTTTAACTGTTGCCCAGCGCCACTGGCCTGGCCCGCAAGGGCGGCTGGTCGGGTTGCAGGCGACGTAACTGGCGGTACAGCGCGCGGGTTTCCAGCAGATTCCACACCCGCAGCAAGGTCTCGATGGCATCCAGCGGCTTGCTGATGAAGTCGCGCGCGCCCAGCGCCAGTGCGCGCAGCCGGGCCTCGCGGGTGGCATCGGCGGTGAGCACCAGAATCGGCAGGTAATCGTCGGCGGGAATGCGCCGCTGCAGCTGTTCGAGCACGGCGAAGCCGTCCAGGCCGGGCATGTGCAGATCGAGAATCAGCAGGTCCGGCTCGAAGCTGCTGAACAGGGCCAGCGCCTGGGCCGGGTCGGTGCAGCTGAGCACGTTGTGCAGGCCCTCGCGGGCCAGCAGTTGTTCCACCAGTTCGAGGTTGGCGGGCTGATCGTCGATCACCAGGATACGAAAATCGTCGGCGGGCGCTGGGTGGTTCATGGGCAGGCTCCGAGAGGCGGGGTGGGCGTGGCGGCATCCAGATGCTGGCGCAGGGCGGCGAGAAAGGTCGGCACGTGCAGGGGTTTGCTCAGCACCGCGGTGGCGCCGGCCTGTTGCAGGTCGCGCCGGGTGCCGGCGCTGACGTCGGCGGTGATCAGCAGCACGGGTGTATCGCTGCTGCTGGGGTTCAGACGCAGGCGCTTGAGCACTTCCTGGCCCGAGAGGTCGGGCAGGTCGAGATCCAGCAGGATCACCTCGGGGCGGTGCTGCCAGGCCAGGTCGAGACCGAGCTGGCCCTGCATGGCCGAGATCACCTGCACCTGTGGCCAGCGCGACAGCAGGGTCTCGATCAGCGCCAGGCTGGACAGGTTGTCTTCGATGCACAGCACGCGCAGCGGCCGCTCCGGCGGGGCGATGTCGCTGGCCGCGGGTGGTGCCGCGGTTGGCGCCGGCAG
>JBLUOL010000276.1:0-4049 GCA_048065775.1 Pseudomonas sp. GW6 | reverse complement strand
GGCGGCGCTCGGCGGGGTCGATGCCGGCCAGGAGCATCGGCAGCTCGATGTTTTCCAGCACGTTCAGCCGCGGGATCAGGTGGTAGGCCTGGAACACGAAACCGATATGGCGGCTGCGTAGCTCGGCGCGACGGCGTTCGTCGAGCGCTACGGTGGCCTCATTGTTGAGCCAGTACTCACCGGCATCCGGCACGTCGAGCAGGCCGAGAATATTGAGCAAGGTCGACTTGCCCGAGCCGGACGGACCGACCACCGCCAGGTAGTCGCCGGCAGCGATCTGCAGGTCCAGCGCCGCCAGGCCGACAACCCGCTGCTCGCCACTGGCGAAGCCGCGCGTCACCCCCTGCAGACGGATCATCACTGCGCTTCCGCGCCGCGCGAGATCACCGCGATACCGTCCTTGAGTCCCTCCTGGTGGAGGCTGGCGAGAATCCGCTCGCCCTCGTGCAGGCCGTCGAGCACCTCGGTCCAGCGCCAGTTGGCCAGCCCGGTGTTGAGTTCCACCTCGCGCAACACGCCGGTGGCCGGGTCGTAGCGCAGCACCCGGCGCCCCTCCAGCAGGGTCTCGGTGGGGATACGCAGGCTGCCGGCGCTCTGTTCCAGGAGGATTTCCACGTCGGCGCTATAGCCGGCCAGCAGGGTCACGTCCACCGGCAACTGGGCGAAACGCACCTCGACGTCGACGGTGCGCGCCTGCTTCTCCAGCTCACGCACGAAGGGCGCGATGCGGCTGACCTGGCCGTGGAAGTGGCGGCCGCGGAAAGCGTCCAGGCTGATCCGTACCGGCATGCCGATGCGCACCCGACCGGCGTCCACCTCGTCGATCGGTGCATCGACGTAGAGGCAGCTGTCGTCGATCAGGTCCACCGCCGGCGGCGTCGGAATGCCCGGCGGTGAGGGCGTGACGAATTCGCCCAGCTCGCCGTTGATCTGCGCTACCACTCCGGCGAAGGGCGCACGCAGCACGGCCTGGTCGAGCAGCGAGCGCTGCAGCGTCAGGTTGGCCTCGGCCTCGCGGATCTGCACCTGCTGCGCGGTGCAGGCCAGTTGCGCCAGGCGCGCCTTGGTCTCGGCCTGGTCGAGGCGCTCGAGCGAGGTCAGCTTGCGTTCACCCAGGTGCTGCAGGCGGCGGTGATCGCGCTGGTACAACTCGGCCTTGCGGCACAGCTGCTCGCGCTCGCTGCGGCGTACCTCAAGACGCGCACTGGCCTCCTCGACCCGCGCCAGGCGGTCGTCCTGGCGCAGGCGCATGAGCACCTGGCCGAGTTCGACCTGCTGGCCCTCGTCGACCAGCAGCTCGCTGACCTGGCCGCCGACATTGAACGACAGCCGCGAACGGCGACAGGATTTAAGGGGGCCGGCGCGGGTATTGGCGACCAGGGTTTCCACCGGGCCGCGCTCCACCGCGATCAGTTGCACGGGCATCGGTTGGGGTCGCTGCCACCACCATACAACCGCCAATAAACCGGCGAAAACAATGAGGTAAATCGACAGACTGCGCATAAGTGCCTCTTTATTGACACCCTAGCTTCAGCCTAGGTCAGCCTCTCCCCGCCAACAACGCGATACGCCCGCCATTGGTCTCTTGATAGAAGTTCTTAGTTTCAACGGCTGATACGTCTCATGCCCGTTTGTCCGGCGGCAGCTGGTCGAGGGCTGCCTGGTTGTCGGGCGCCTTCTCCGCCACCCAGTCGCTGAGCAGGCTGTATGCCACTGCCAGCAGTGTCGGACCAAGGAACAGGCCCATGAAGCCGAAGGCCAGGATGCCGCCGAATACGCCGAGCAGCACCACCACCAGCGGCAGGTTGCCGCCACGGCTGATCAGGTAGGGCTTGAGGATGTTGTCCACCCCACTGATGATGAAGAAGCCCCAGATACCCAAGAAGATCGCCATGCCGATTTCCCCCTGCCATACCAGCCAGGCCACGGCCGGGCCCCAGATCAGCGGCGGGATCATGATGAAGCTGAAGGCGAAGGTCAGCAGGCCCAGCACCAGTGCCCCCGGCACTCCGGCGATGACGAAACCGATGTAGGCCAGCACGGCCTGCGCTGCGGCGGTGCCGATCACGCCGTTGACCACACGCTGTACAGTGCCGGCAACCAGTTCCAGATAATGATCGGCACGCTCGCCGATCAGCCGCTCCAGCAGGCTGTGCACGAATACCGCCAGGCGCGGGCCATCACGGTAGAAGAAGAACACCAGCACCAGGCTCAGGGCCAGCTCGACCATGCCCGCACCGATCTTCGCGCTACGCGCCACCAGCCAGTTGCCGACCTGGCCCAGATAGGGCCGCAGCGTGTCGAAGAAGGCAGCACCCTGCTGGTCGATGGTGCGCCACAGTTCCACCAGGCGATCACCGACCAGCGGAATACTGGCCAGCCAGCTCGGCGGTGGCGGCAGGCCTTCGACCTGAAGATCCTTGACCAGGGCGTTGGCGTCCTTGATGTGATCGGCCAGGTTGAAGCCCAGCCAGACCAGCGGCACCGCCACCATGATCACCCAGACCCCGGTCAGGATGCCCGCCGCCAGCGACAGGCGCCCATTGAGCAATTGCGTCAGCAGGCGCATCAGCGGCCAACTGGCAAAGGCCAACACGGCAGCCCAGAACAGCGCCGACCAGAATGGCGCCAGCACCCATAGGCTGGCAGCCAGCAGGCCGAGCAGAAGAATCTGCACCAGCAGACGATCATTAGTGGCCATCAAGCGAAACTCCCTTCGACGAAACGACAAAGCGCCCCTACGGGCGCTCTGTTACAGGCGATTGCGAGTGCTAGCTTAACGCAACAAACGCACGCTCAGTGTTTCATCCGAACGCTCACCCAACTCCAGGCGCGCTTCGCGCACGCGCTGCTCGATCAACGCCTCACGCCAGGCTTCGGCCTGGCTACCGGCGAGGCTGACGCGCAAGGTGCTGTCGAGGTTCAGGCTGCGCGCCAGCACCTCGACCCAGGCGCTGTCGGCCTTGGCTTCATCGGGCAGTTTCAGTTGCCCATCGGTGCGCAACTGACGCAGCAAGGTCGCCGGCGTCGGCAGTAATACGCCCAGAGGGGCTTCGGCATCCAGTTGCTCGGCATGCAGGTAAGCACGGCGATTACCACGAGTGATGCTGTATAGCGCCAGCAGGCTCTCGTGATTCGGCTCGGCCAGGCGCAACAAGGCATAGGCCTGCTGGTCGTCAGAGCCATATAGCGTGGCATTGCCGAATACCGAGTTGGCCCACAGGCTACTCGCACCACACTCACGGCCCTGGCACCAGTAGAGCAGCTCGGCGTCCTTTTCCAGCAGCGCTTCGCGCGCCGCGGTGAACACCTGATCGGCGCTGTGGGTGCGTGGCAGCTCGTAGGTCACCGCACTGTGCTTGCCCTGCACGAGAATCTCCCGCTCATAGCGCAACCGCCCGCTGATGCGGCGAATGGAGCCTTGCGGATAGATACGCTCGACATCGGGCGCTTCCTTGAACGCGACGATGTGACTGGCAGGAAACCGCGGCAGTACCTCGAGGTCGCGACTGCCAGGTAGATCGGCCGCCAGTACGGCACCGCTGCAGACCGTGGCAAGCACCGCAGACAAAAACTGCACAGCCCCCTTCATGAGGTGGCAGTCCACTGAAAAAACGCGACGGGTGAGCTTGCTGTACAGCGAGTGGCGACTTTTAACGGGTCGATCATGCGATCCTCCATGGCAGACCGCCACACCTTTCCCCACGGCCGCAGGCAAGTCAAGGCAAGCGCAGGAATGGATTGAAACAATCCGCTACGAGCTGCGCACCGGCTTCATCATCCAGATGCAGGTGATGCCCACCGGGCAGACGGTGTACCTCGAACGGCAGATCCTGCAGCAAGGTGCGCACGGCCGCCTGCGCCCCCATCATACCCTGCTCCGCCAGCACCAGGCTGACCGGACATTGCAGCGCGCGAACGAACGCCTGGGCATGCGCCCAGCTCAGACGCAGCGGCGACGGCAGGGTCAGGCGGCTGTCGGTACGCCAGGTGTAGCCGCCCGGCACCGGCATCAGCCCACGCTGGGCCAGCAATTCGGCCGCCTCACG
>JBLUOL010000275.1:0-4055 GCA_048065775.1 Pseudomonas sp. GW6 | reverse complement strand
CCAGGCGACTGATCGCCGGGCCATGTCGGCCAGCCAGCAGCCAGTAGTGCAGTTCGCGCACAAGCGAAGCATGCAGCACCGTCGCCGAAGCCGGGCGCTCGAGCAGTCGCATCAGGCGTAGTGCCGCTTCGGCGACTTCGCTATCGGTCGGTTCGATGCGGATGGGCTCCAGCTCCGCACTCGGCACGGCCTTCATCTCCTCCATCAATTCGGTGAGCAGTGCAGGATCGAGGTCGATCACCAGCGAGATGTACGGGACCTCGTGGCTCGCCTGGATGATCTGGCTGACCGTCGGTACGTCGGCGGTGATCAACAGCGAATCACCGGCGCTGAAGTTGAAGCTCCGGGTACCCATCATGACGCGCTTGCTGCCCTGCAACACCAGGCAGGCCAGAGGCCGGGTGATGGCGTAATCCAGCCCACTGGGCTCTGACGTGCGAATGATGGTCAAGCCGGGAATAGGGGTTTGGGCAAGCCCGCCGGGTTCGCCATGTCGATCCAGATAACCGCGGACGACCTCCAGCAGCGCTGCGCTCATCGTGGGCTCCTGATGCTGATCCAGAGCATGTCTTTTCCTCTTGGAGAAATAGGCAAAAAGCGTCGAGGTTTCGGTAACGACGGGGTTGCGCCACGAGCCACACAATGAAATCCCGTTCACCCATGAGAGGATTTTTACCATGACCAAGATCGCCATCGTAACCGGCTCCAGCCGTGGTCTCGGCCGCAACACTGCGCTGAACATCGCGCGTCAGGGCATCGATGTGGTCGTCACTTATCACAGCCAGGCCGACACCGCACAGGCCGTGGTTGCCGATATCCAGGCCCTGGGACGCAAGGCGGTCGCTCTGCAGCTCGACGCTGGCGACGTCAGCACCTTTCCGGCCTTCGTACAACGCCTGCGCCAGGCGCTGAACGAGACCTGGCAACGCGACAGTTTCGACCACCTGATCAACAACGCCGGCCATGGCGACATGGCGTCGATTGCCGACACTACTGAAGCTCAATTCGATGCCCTGGTGAACGTGCATTTCAAAGGGGTGTTCTTCCTCACCCAGGCCTTGCTGCCACTGATGGCCGATGGCGGTCGTATCGTCAATATCTCGTCCGGGCTGACCCGTGTGTCCTACCCCGGTTTCTCCGCCTACTCGGCGGTAAAGGGCGCAGTGGAAGTGCTGAGCCTGTACATGGCCAAGGAGCTGGGCAGCCGGGGTATCGCAGTCAACACAGTGGCGCCCGGTGCCATCGAAACGGATTTCCTGGGTGGAGCCGTACGTGACATGCCGGACCTGAACAAGGTGTTCGCGGACATGACGGCGCTGGGTCGGGTCGGCGTGCCGGACGACATCGGCCCGATGATCGCCAGCCTGCTCGGCGAGCAGAATCGCTGGGTCAACGCCCAGCGCATCGAGGTATCCGGCGGTCAGGCGATCTGATCGCCCCCGCTGCGACCGGACAACCCGGTCGCAGCGATATCCGCGCGCCCTAGCCACGCGCCGGCTGCCCAGCCATGCGCTGGCGGATCAGCTCCAGATAACGCCGCGCGCCTAGCCCAAGTGGCCGGCTGCTGCTCCAGACGATATCCACCCACAGACGCAACTGGTTGGCCATGTTGTCGAAGGCCACCGTCCGCAAGTTGCCCGACTCGATCAGGGCGGCAACCAGCGGATGCGGCAGATAAGCCCAGCCGAGCCCGGCCTGCACCAGGTTGAGGGTGGCCAGGTCGCTGTCGGTGAGCCACAGGTGATGGGACAGGATCATCTGTGGGTCGGTCGCCGACGGTGAGCCGGCCGCGACGATGATCTGCCGCGCCTCGACCATCCCCTGCTCATCCATCTGCCTGAGGTAGTCCGGTGCCGCTACTGCCGTCAGTAGCTGGCTGCCGGCTTCGAGAAAGTTTTCCCGCTCATCGATGCCGGGGCGCTCGAACACCAGCGCCAGGTGGACACTGCCTTCGTGCATCAGGCGCACGGCTTCAGCCTGCGAGGCGGAGCGCACCTCGACCTCCAGCAGGGGGAATTCGTTCGCCAGGTCGATCAGTGGCTGACTCCACATGCCGCTCTGCAACTCCGGCGCCATGGCGATGACCAGCCGCCGTTCCAGGCCCTGGTGCATCTGCAGGGCCTGGGCGTCGAGCCGGTTGAGTTGGCGCGCCGCCTGACGTGCCTGGGGCTCCAATGCCCGCGCAGCCTGGGTTGGCAGGGCCTTGCGCGTACTACGGTCGAACAGCTCCAGATCCAGCTCCGCCTCAAGCTGGGCGATGGCCATGCTTACCGCCGAAGGCACGCGCCCAAGCTGGCGTGCAGCGGAAGAAAAGGAACCACCGTCCAGCACCGCGAGGAACACGCGCAGGGTTTCGCTGTTGAATGCCATGGTGTTGTCAATTTTCCTGATGACTATCGTCTTTTTTTATCAGCTTACTCCCTCTAACTTCCAGCCATCGACAACCCGATGGGAGCCTTGCATGAAACAGGACTGGAAAGACCAGGTTGCGCTGGTCAGCGGTGCCGGCAGCGAACACGGCATCGGCATGGCCATCGCCCGGCGCTTGGGCGCGGCTGGCGCGAAGCTGATCGTCACCGCCAGCAGTGTGCGCATTGCCGAGCGCGTCGCCGAGCTGCGCGCCGAAGGCTTCGAGGCCGAAGGCCGGGCAGTCGACCTTACCGACGAAGCCGGCGTGCAGGCGTTCGCCGCCTGGGCCGAAGAGCTGTGGGGGCGCGTCGATATTCTGGTGAACAACGCCGGCATGGCGATGCAGGGCAGCCCCGAGCCGTTCGCGGAGCTTTCCAGCATGAGCCTGGAGGTCTGGAATCTCTCGCTCGCCCGCAACCTGACCAGTGCCTTCCTGCTCACCCGCGCCCTGCTCCCCGGCATGCAGGCGCGCAGCTACGGGAGGATCGTCAACATCGGCTCCACCACCGGCACGCGTGGCGGCAATCCCGGCGAGGCGGCCTACAGCGCCGCCAAGGCCGGTATGGTGGGCATGAACATGGGCCTGGCGTTGGAGGTCGCACGCCAGGGCATCACGGTCAACACCGTGGCGCCGGGCTGGATCGCCACGGGCTCGAGCACGCCGCATGAACAGCGCGCCGCGGCCTATGTGCCGATAGGCCGTGCCGGCCGCCCCGAGGAAGTGGCATCAGCCGTGGCCTTCCTCGCCTCCCCTGAAGCCAGCTACATCACCGGCGAGGTGCTGGTGGTCGACGGCGGCAACTGCCTGATCGAGGACAAGGCCCCATGAGTACCGAGCCAAAAATCAGCCCCGTGGTGCTGATCACCGGCGCGGCTGGCGGCTTGGGCAGTGCGCTGGCGGCACGCTTCGTGGCCGGTGGCTGGGCGGTATTCGCCACCGACGCCAACGCTACCGGCCTGGCCGAGCTGGGCCAGCGCCATGCGCTGGTAGGCAACCTGGCGACGGATATCCGCAAGCCTGCCAACTGCAATGCAGTGGTGACGGCAGTGATCGAAGCAGCTGGCCGACTGGATGCATTGATCAACGCGGCAGGGGTATGGCGCGAAGGGCCGGTGGAAGCCTTCAGCGAGGAGGATTTCGACCTGGTATTGGACGTCAACCTCAAGGCCAGCTTCTTCATGTGCGCTGCGGCCATTGTTCACCTGCGCCAGACGCGAGGCGCCATCGTCAATATTTCCAGCGACGCCGGACGCCAGGGCAACCCCAATGCGGCCGCCTACTGCGCCAGCAAGGGCGGCCTGAGCATGTTCACCAAGGCACTGGCGCTGGATCTGGCACCTTACGGCGTGCGTTGCAACGCCGTCTCGCCTGGCGATATCGAGACACCGATGCTCAAGTTCCAGGCCGAGCACTACGGTAATGGCGATCCGGACGCCTACTACCGGGAGTTGCTGGGGAAATATCCACAGGGAGATCAGGCGCGTTTCATCCAGCCGGAAGAAGTGGCGGAACTGGCGTTCTTCCTCTGCCAGCCTGGGGCGCGGTCGATCACCGGTGCTGACCTGGCCATCGATCAGGGCATTTCAGCCGGTCACTGATCGTCGCGCCGTTCGTAGCGGCGCTGGATGCGCGCCAGCTCACCCGA
>JBLUOL010000274.1:0-4117 GCA_048065775.1 Pseudomonas sp. GW6 | reverse complement strand
CGTACTTATCAGTCGATTCGCCATATTAGCTGCGGCGTAACCCACCGCCGGCGTAAGGCGATCTACCGCCTGGTGGGTTACGCGACGCTCCACCTCCGCGGCGTTCCTCGATTCACCTGAGGCGCCGCTAACCCACCCTTGGGGTCAATCGTTGCTCGGTTTGGCCCACTCACAGAAGCAGCCCACCGCCAGGGTGTTGCTGGCGTCGACCCGGCGCCCTGCGGCCAGGGCTTCGAGAATCGGCTCGATAAAGCTGTTGCTCGAGTTGCAGGTCAGGCCTTCGCTGTAAGGCCCGAAGTAGGCCAGCTGGCCCTGTTTGTCCCAGATAGCCACCGCGGGGCTGGCCGGCAGGTTGGCGCTGCCGGGTAGCTCATCGATGGGGTGCAGTGCGGCCAGTTCGGCGGGCAGGCGGCCCTGGCTGCCGGGCTTCTGTACGACATGAAATTGCACGCCCTTTGGCGTGTAGTGTTCGATCAGTTCGGCAAGGTGCTGCTGGTTGCCGACATTGCATGGGCAGGCCGGGTCCCAGAAATGCACCAGGCGGATCGCGCCGGGGCCGCTCAGTTCAGTGGGTAGCTGCAGTTCGGCGCCGGAGAACACCGCTGCGCGCTCGTCGAAGGTGCGCAGGTAGCGCGTTTCGAACCAGCGGTATGCCAGCGCCATACCGGCCAGCCAGGCCAGGGCGAGCAGGGCGATGAGCAGGTTCTTGCGGGACAGGCGGAGCATGGGCGAGCCGGGCGTAAAAAGGGCGTGTAGCTTGCCACGATGCGCCGGGCAGCTGAATATCGCAGCATTCGAGGATATGTCGTCGGGATCGTCCGCGCGCATCCTGCATTTATGGAAAGCCCTATGTCAGAGCCGTTTCAGCCCGATCACTTGCGCCCTCTGCTGCGACCCTTGGCCGCAGCGCACCTGGATTTGCCGGCGCTGCAGGCGTATCGCAGCTTCTACGGTTTCGACCTGGCCGCGCGCTTTGCCGGGCTGGACAACCGTCTCGGCAGCTTCAATGCCGCCGGCTACCAGATCGCCGTGCAGCTGTGGGCGCCGGCCGAGCCGCAGGGCACCCTGCTGTTGCTGCACGGCTATTACGACCATATGGGCCTGTACCGACATGTGGTCGACTGGGCGCTGAGCATGAATTTTGCCGTGCTCGCCTGCGACCTGCCGGGGCACGGCCTATCCAGCGGTGCGCGTGCCAGCATCGGTGATTTCGCCGAGTATCAGCAGGTGCTGGCTGGCTTGTTCGAGCAGGCCAGCGAGCTGGGGCTGCCGCAGCCCTGGCATCTCTGTGGGCAGAGCACGGGTGGGGCGATTCTGCTGGATTATCTGCTCGCCGACGGCAAGCGCCCGGAGCTCGGGCAGAGCATTCTCCTGGCACCACTGGTGCGGCCGCGCGCCTGGGCCTGGTCGAAGCTCAGCTATCGGATGCTCAGTCCCTTCGTTCGGGAAATTCCGCGGCGCTTCAGCGAGAACTCCAGCGACGCCACCTTCATCGACTTCGTGCACAACCTCGATCCCCTGCAGCCGCGCAGCTTGCCGACTGCCTGGGTGGGGGCATTGGCCAAGTGGGTGCCGCATGTCGAAGCGGCCGGGCGCAGCACGCACAGCCCGCTGATCATTCAGGGCGAGGCGGACATGACGGTCGACTGGCGCTACAACCTCGAGGTGCTGCAGGACAAGTTCCATCAGCCGCAGATCCTGCGATTGACAGACGCCCGCCATCACCTGGCGAACGAGAACGAGACGTTGCGTAAGCACTATTTCGACTTTCTGCGCGAGCGATTGGCGTAGCCTCTGCTGGCGCCAAGGAGCATCTTATGTGGGGCGAGCAACGCAAAACCCAGCAGATGGCCCAATACCGATCAGATAGGGTTGCCAAAGCAGCTTTAGGTGGGAGCCCCGCCCCGGGGCGAAGCGTTTCACTTGCACAGCGCCAGGTTCGCGCGGGGCGCCGCTCCTACGCATGCGTAGCGTTGTCGCTCAGGCTACAGACGTTTATATCCCCTGCGGTGCCGGCGCCAGCTCGTTGCTGCTCATGCCTACTGCAAGACCTGCGCGCAGTGCCTCAAGGGCGGCCTGGTAATAGGCTTTACCCGCCTCCGACTGGGCGAATTCGACGAACTGCTCCAGCTCGGGGTCGCTCAGCTCGCGATAGACGTGCAGCAGGGTGTTGTCGAGATCCTGTTCGATCTGCGCCATCAGACGCTCACGCTGGCCATTGAGCAGCCCTTGAGCCTGGCTGCCGCCAAGCAGGCCGGGAATCATCTGGCTGAGGCTGTCGGCCGCCACGCCGGCCAGCGCCAGGCTGACTTCAGCCCCCGCTTCCTTGGCCGGAATGGCCTGGGCCAGGTGACGAATCAGCAGGCGGCGAGTGGCATCGGCATCGGTGCGAGGCAGGCCGTTGGCGTATTTGGCCAATTGGTCGCTACGGGTGGCCAGCGTCTCGGCGGCGACGATCTTGCGGCCCAATGCGGACTCGAAGAAGGCCAGCGCCGGCTGCGGGTCGGCCAGCTCCATGCCCAGGCTGTGCTGCGCGCGCTGGTCGATGGCGGCAGCGGCGAAGCGGCGATTGCTGTTATCCACCAACGCCTGAAACACCGCCGGTGGCAGGGTGCTGCGGTAGCGCTGCTGAGCAGCGTCGAGCGCCTGGTTGAAATGTTCGCGCTGTTGCGGCCAGCCGGCAGCCTGATACAGGCGCAGGTGGTCGTCTGCCAGGGCCGGCAAGGTCAGGCCAATCAGCAACAGGGCAAACAGAACGCGCATCGAGAACTCCTTGGCAAACTTTCCTGGTCGGCCGCAGGTGTTGCGGCCGGTTATTTTCGGTGGCTGGTGGAGGCTTGTCGAGTCACGACATGCCACTGATACAATCGCCGCCATGACCGAATCCAGCCTGCACGACCTCTTTTCCGGCCTTATCGACGACCTTGCCAGCCAGGGCTGGTCGCAACGGGCGTTGTTCGCCCCAGAAGTTCTGACCCGCGAACTGGCCGTCGAGTGTCGCACGCGTGCACAGAATGGCGAACTCAATGCCGCCGGCGTTGGGCGCGGGGGCGCGCAGCAGGTGCGGGAAGGGATTCGCGGCGATCGCATCCAATGGCTGGAACCTGGCCAGAGCCAAGCCTGTGACCAGTATCTGCAATTGATGGACGGTTTGCGTCAGGCACTCAATCAGGCGCTCTATCTGGGGCTCGAAGACTACGAATGCCACTTCGCCTGCTACGCACCGGGGGCCTTCTACCAGCGGCATCTCGATCGTTTTCGCGATGACGACCGCCGCACGGTGTCGGCGGTGTTCTATCTGAATGAGGAGTGGCAGGCCGAGCACGGCGGGGCGTTGCGCCTGTATCTGGCCGATGGCCGGGAGCATGACGTACTGCCTCAGGCGGGTACACTGGCGCTGTTTCTGTCTTCCGAGATGCCTCACGAAGTGCTGCCGGCCACCCGCGAGCGACTGTCATTGACCGGCTGGTTCAGGCGTCGGGGTGGCGCGGTACTCTGAGGCCTGTGGGCTGTCTGGCGACAGTCATGGAGAGGGCGATGCAGAAGATATTGGTCAGCCGCTGCCTGCTCGGGCATCGGGTGCGTTATGACGGTGGTGCTCACGGACCCTTCGATCAGCTGCAGCGGTGGCTGGACGAAGGACGGGTGGTGGCGCTGTGTCCGGAGGTGGCGGGTGGGCTGCCGACGCCACGTCCGCCTGCGGAAATTCGCGATGGACAGGGTGGTGCGGTGTTGGATGGTCGGCTGCCAGTACTGACGATCGAGGGCGAGGATGTCACGGCTGCGTTCGTCGACGGCGCCGAACAGGCGCTGGCGCTGGTGCGCGAGCACGACATCCGCCTGGCACTGCTGAAGGCGCGCAGCCCTTCGTGTGGCAATCTGGAAAACTATGACGGCAGCTTCAGCGGCGTGCGAGTGCCGGGCGAGGGCGTGACCGCTGCCCTGCTGAAACGAGCTGGAGTGAAGGTGTTCAACGAAATGCAGTTGGACGAAGCGGCCGCCGAGTTGGCGCGGTTGGAACAAGGCGGCGCTTTAGAGTCGTAGGAGCGAGCTCTGCTCGCGAAGTGGCCCATGTTCGCGAGCAGAGCTCCCTCCTACAGCTCAGCCCGTCACATAA
>JBLUOL010000273.1:0-4148 GCA_048065775.1 Pseudomonas sp. GW6 | reverse complement strand
TTTCGGCTGGCGCAGTGCGCTGTGGGTGGCGCTTCTCGCCGTGCTGGCGCTGACCGTGGCGCTCGGGCTGGCGCGTGGTGTCGATGGCTGGCACCTGCAGTGGCCGTCGGCGCTGGTCTGGTCGCTGCGCTGGCCGCGCGTGCTCACCGCGGCTTCTGCCGGCGCCGGTTTGGCGATTTCCGGTCTGCTGCTGCAGCGCCTGCTGCGTAACCCGCTGGCCAGCCCGGATATTCTCGGTCTATCCGCGGGTGCCACGCTGGCGGTGATGCTGGCGCTGATCATCTTCGGTGGCGCGGTGTTCGGCGC
The DNA here is from genome assembly GCA_048065775.1 of Pseudomonas sp. GW6. Lineage (GTDB taxonomy): Bacteria > Pseudomonadota > Gammaproteobacteria > Pseudomonadales > Pseudomonadaceae > Aquipseudomonas. Next base: position 3,842 of record JBLUOL010000273.1, on the reverse strand, counting down.
GGTCGCGCCGCTGGCGGCCTTCGTCGGTAGCCTGGCGGTGCTGGCGGTGTTGATGCTGCTGGGCCGGCGTCATCACTACTCACCAGCGCTGATGGCGCTGCTGGGGATTTCCCTTGGCGCGCTGCTCAACGCCGCCTTGCAGTTCGTGCTGGCCAAGGGCAGCGGTGACTCGTTCGCGTTGCTCGGCTGGCTGGCCGGCTCCACCTACCGCGCCACACCGGCACAGGCATTGTGGCTGACGGTTGGCGTGCTGCTGTTCGGCGCTCTGGCATTGCTGTTCCAGCGTGCGCTGACGCTGATTGGCATCGGCGATGGGGTGGCCGCCAGCCGCGGCTTGAACGTGCCGCGCTTGCGTCTGGTGCTGCTGGTGCTGGTGGCGTTGCTGTGTGCGCTGGTTACCAGTCTGCTCGGGCCAGTGGCGTTTCTGGGGCTTTTGGCCCCGCATATCGCGGTGATGCTCGGCGCGCGCCGGGTGCTGCCGCAGCTGCTGCTGGCGGCCTCGCTGGGCGCGGTGCTGATGCTGCTGGCCGATTGGGTCGGCCGCACCCTGATCTTCCCGTTGCAGATTCCGGTGGGCATTGTCGCCTCGGTGTTGTGTGGCAGCTATTTTGTCTACCTGCTCATCCGTGGGAGGTTGGCGTGAGGCGTTGCTTACTCGGCTTTCTACTGCTTTGGCTGACGCCTGCCTGGGCCAGCGCTGAGCCACGGGTGGCCGCGCTGAGCTGGGAGGCCACCGAGCATTTGCTGATGCTCGATGTGACGCCGTTGACCGTCGCCGATGCCGGTGACTACCGCGCCTGGGTGGTGCGGCCGACGCTGCCCGCAGGTGTGCCGTCGAGCGGTTCGCGCCTGGAGCCCAATCTCGAATTGCTGGCCGAGTTGCAGCCTGAGTTGATCGTCATCCCTCCTTTGCTGGAAGACATCCGCCCGTTGCTAGAGCGTATTGCGCCGGTTCAGGTATACCAAGGTTTCAGCCAGCAGCACGATAATTTGCAGGTGCAGCGCGAGGCGTTTCTCGACCTGGCGCGTGCACTCGGCCGCGAGGTGCTGGCCAAGCAACGCCTGCAGGCGATGGACGCCGAGCTGGCGCAATGGCGCGAGCGGCTACGGGCTCATTACGGGCAGCGTCTGCCGGCCGTCACGGTGATACGCCTCTCGTCGCCGACGGCCGCCTTCATCAACGGCCCCAACTCCATGCCGCAACATGCGCTGGCGCTGCTCGGCCTTCAGCCTGCGATGGACCTGGCGCCGAGCCCCTGGGGCATCACTCAGGTACCGATCACCGCGCTGGGTCGCATCGAAGAGGGCGTCGTGCTGCATATCGAACCCTTTGCCCAGGAGGCGCAGTTGTTCGCCTCGCCACTGTGGCAGGCGATGCCTTTCGTGCGTGAGCAGCGCTTCGCCGCGATACCCTCGACCTGGACCTATGGCGGCGTGTTTTCCCTGCAGTATCTGGCCGAGGCCATAGGTGAAGCGCTGCTTAAACTGCCGTCTGAATCTGGAAAAGCGTCCCAACAGTCCCTAGAGTAGAGCGATTCGAATATAAGTCTGCCGTGCGTGACGGCGCCATCTGATGGGCTAATGGGGGCCTGGGCGTTGTCCGACAGGGTTTTGGAGTCGTATGTACCGGCTGCTCCTGCTCATCGTGAGCCTCGTTTTTTCCTCGCTCGTGGGCGCCGTTACCTTCGACGAACATATGCGCACTTTGCCTCTGGGGCAGAGCATGTACGTGTTCGAGGACGTGCGCGGCGATGCCAGCATTGACGACATCGCCTCGCCCGCCGTGCAAGGTAGTTTCCGTCTGCATGACAAGCCCGTGCTCAACGCCGGCTATTCGCGCTCGGTATTCTGGCTGCGGCTGGACCTGCACTATCTGCCGCGCCAGGCGCAGGGGGACCGCAACTGGCTGCTGGAGCTGGCTTATCCGCCGCTCGATCACCTTGAACTCTACCTCCCTGACGAGGCCGGCGGCTTCGTCCTGGCTCAGCGTACTGGCGATTCGTTGCCTTTCGTCACTCGCCAGATCCGCCAGCACAATTACCTGTTCGAGCTGAACCTCGAGCCGAACCAGAACAAGCGCATCTATTTGCGCCTGGAAAGCCAGGGTTCGATCCAGGCGCCGCTGACCCTGTGGGCGCCCAACGCCTATCTGGAAGAGCAGCCCGCGCGTATCTACGTGCTTGGCATCATCTACGGCGTGCTGCTGGTGATGCTGGTGTACAACCTGTTCATCTTCCTCAGCGTGCGCGACACCAGCTACCTCTATTACATCCTTTATATCGCCTCGTTCGGCCTGTATCAGGTCTCGGTCAACGGTGCCGGCATCGAGTATTTCTGGCCCAACAACCCCTGGTGGGCCAATGCCGCGACGCCATTTCTGATTGGCTCGGCCGCCTTGTTCGGCTGCCAGTTCGCCCGCAGCTTCCTGCACACTGGCGAACACAGTCCCTGGGTCGATCGCCTGTTGCTGCTGCTGATGGCCTGCGGCGCCGTGGTGATGATCCTGGCGCTGAGCGTCAGTTATGCCACGGCATTGCGTCTGGCCACCTACCTGGCCCTGCTGTTCACCGTGGTGATCTTCGCTGCTGGGGTGCTTGCCTGGCTGCGCGGTATGCGCGTGGCGCGTTACTTCATCTTCGCCTGGACCGCCTTTCTCATCGGCGGCATCGTCAACACGCTGATGGTGCTGGGCTACCTGCCCAACGTCTTTCTCACCATGTATGCCAGCCAGATCGGCTCGGCGCTGGAAGTGGGCCTGCTGTCGCTGGCGCTGGCTGACCGCATCAACGCGATGAAGGAAGAGCGCACGCGCATTCTCCAGGAGGCCGGACGCAAGCTCGAAACGCTGAACCAGGAACTGGCCGACAGCAACCGTTTCAAGGATGAATTCCTCGCCACCGTGACCCATGAGCTGCGTACGCCGATGAACGGGGTGATCGGCTCGCTGGAACTGATGCAGACGGTGAAGATGGACATCGAACTGGAGCAGTACCAGAAGACCGCCGCAGCGTCCGCGCGCGACATGATGCGCATGGTCAACGACATCCTCGCGCTCACCGAATTGCAGGCTGGCAAGCTCTATCCGCGGCGCGAGACGTTCAGCCTGCGCGGGCTGTTCGATGGTCTGCGTGCCCAGTATGCGGCGCGCGCCGAAGACAAGGGGCTGACGTTCGCCCTGGAGCTGGACGACAACCTGCCCGACACCCTGGAAGGCGACGCGGCCAAGCTGGCACAGGCGCTGGGCTATCTGCTGGACAACGCCATCAAGTTCACCAGCCAGGGCGGCGTGACCTTGCAGGTCGGCCGCGTCGGTAGCGTGGGCAGCAACCTGCCGTTGAGTGTGGTGGTCAGCGATACGGGGATCGGATTCGCGCCCGGCGACGGCGACCTTTACCAGCGCTTCCATCAACTCGATGGCTCGATGACGCGCAAGTACGGCGGCCTGGGCATCGGCCTGGCGATCTGCAGGCAACTGGTCGACCTGCTTGGTGGCGTGCTCAGTCACGAGTCGCAGCCGGGGCAGGGCAGTCGGTTTCGCCTCGATGTGCCGCTGACTCTGCCGCTGCAACCTCAGGTCAGCGATGTTCGCCCGGCACGGCCGCAGGGTGGCGCGCTGCAGCGCCAGGCGCAGCAATGCACGGTACTGATCGTCGAGGACAATGCGATCAACCAGCTGGTAACCCGCGGCATGTTGCTCAAGCTCGGCTACCGCGTGCGCACTGCCGACAATGGTGCCGAGGCGCTGGAGTTGCTGCGCGGCGAGACGGTGGATGCGGTGCTGCTCGACTGCCAGATGCCGGTGATGGACGGCTTCGCCACCTGCCGCGCACTGCGCGCCCTGC
>JBLUOL010000272.1:0-4247 GCA_048065775.1 Pseudomonas sp. GW6 | reverse complement strand
TGGTTGCCGCGCCGCGAGCGTATCGACGAGTTGCTCGACGTCGCCGACCTGCCCGCCGCCGTTCATGCCATCAGCGCCCTGCAGGCGGATGACGACGCCCTGCTCGCCCGCGCCGCCAAGACCCTGGCCCATGGCTGCCCGCTGACAGCGCACCTGGTCTGGGAGCAGATCCGCCGCGCCCGCCATCTGTCGCTGGCCGAGGTATTCCGCATGGAATACGCCATGAGCCTGAACTGCTGCCGCCACCCGGAATTCCCCGAAGGCGTGCGCGCCCGCCTGATCGACAAGGACCAGACGCCGCATTGGCACTGGCCGGACGTGGCCACAATCCCCACCGCCGTGGTCGAAGCGCACTTCGCACCGGCCTGGGACGGCGAACATCCGTTGGCGGACCTGTAGCGTACGGATCGGTGCGCACGGCGCACCCTACATGTAGCCCGGATGCGCTCCGGGAGAGCTCACAAGCAATCCTCGAACAATGACAATCGATGCGCGAAGCGCCCAATAGAAAGGAAAGCTGCCATGACCCAAACCGCCTTTATCGGCCTCGGCCACATGGGCCTGCCCATGGCCCGTAACCTGCTCCGGGCGGGCTATCCGCTGAAAGTCTTCGACCTGGTGCGCAGCGCCGTCGACACGCTGGCCGGCGAAGGTGCCGTGGCGGCCGATAGCGCCGCCGACGCCATCGATCAGGCAAAGGTGGTGATCAGCATGCTGCCGGCCAGCCGTCATGTGGAGGGCCTGTACCTGGGCGACGACGGCCTGCTTGCGCGGCTGCCCGCCGGCACACTGGTGATCGAGTGCTCGACCATCGCCCCGGAGTCCGCGCGCAAGGTGCACGCCGCCGCCCGCGAGCGCGGTATCGCTCTGCTCGATGCACCGGTATCCGGCGGTACCGGCGGCGCGGCAGCCGGCACCCTGACCTTCATGGTCGGTGGTGAGGCGCAGACACTGGAAAGAGCCCGGCCAATGCTCGCCGCCATGGGCAAGAACATCTTCCACGCCGGCCCGGAGGGCGCCGGCCAGGTGGCCAAGGTATGCAACAACCAGGTGCTCGCCGTGCAGATGATCGCTACTGCCGAAGCCATGGCCATGGGCGTGGCCAACGGCCTGGAGCCGGCCGTACTGGCGGAGATCATGCGGCAGAGCTCCGGCGGTAACTGGACGCTGGAGAAATACAACCCCTGGCCCGGAGTAATGGAAAACGCCCCTGCCTCGAAGGGCTACAGCGGCGGTTTCATGGCCGAGCTGATGGCCAAGGACCTCGGCCTGGCCCAGGAAACCGCCAGCCACAGCGGCAACAGCACACCGATGGGTGCCCTGGCACTACAGCTCTACCGCCTGCTGCTCAAACAGGGCAAGGGCAAGCAGGACTTCTCGGTGGTGCAGCAGTTATTCGTGGAATAGAGTCCTGTAGGAGCCAGCTTGCTGGCGGTGTCTCGAACGGATCGCCGGCAAGCCGGCTCCTACAGGAATTGCGACACCCCAGCTGCTCGGCCTCACAGTTCAACGCAAGTGTTGTAGATGGAGCATGCCGAACAGCAGTACCTGCAGGCGTTGCCACCATTGCGCGGGCAACCCCTGCAGACGCGCGCGAAACAGCAACAGCTCACCGACGTGCGCCAGCAATAGCAGCAGCGCAGCCCAGTTGACCCAACCGCCAAGCGGGGTGGCGAAGGGGTAGAACAGATTGAGCAGCGCCACCAGCCAGAACATGGCCAGGGCGCCTTTGGCGAAAGACAGCAGGTTCATCGGGAGCCTCCGAATGGATGAACCTGAAGTGTGACCGGGCGGTTGGCAGGAGACCGCCCTTCTTTCGATGGGAACGCCCCGTAGGAACCTCGACTCACGGCGAATGGCAAGCACGACGTCAATCTTGCCGTACAGCCGCAATCGTTTCGCGCCGGGGCGACGCTCCTACAGGGCGGATTGCGAGGTCGTGCCCCTACCCTGTAGGAGCCGCGCCCCGCGGCGAATGGCAAACACAACGCCGATCTTGCCGCTTCGCACCGAGGGCTAACGCAGGGTCAGTCCGAATGCCTCGTCGCTGAAGTCGAAGCAATTGAGGAAGCGACGAATCTCCAGCAGGTTGCCGTCGACCTTCACATCGCCGAGCAGCGCGCCCTTGACCAGGCCACCCTCACCGGTCAGCAGGGTTTCCATGAAGCGCTTGTCCATGCTCAGGCGCAGAGCAGTGCCCTCGGGAATACCCTTGTGCAGTTGCGCGACACCGCGCCGGACCTCCAGCGTCCATTGCTCATCGACGTCGGGAAAGCTGAAACCCAGGGTCAGCTCGACATCACCGGCCTTCTCCGGGTCGACACGGGTCACCCAGTTCTGCAGGAAACTCTGCGGGGTGAAGCTGCGCACCATGTCCGGCGAGAGGAACACCTTGCGCATCTCCACCGAGCGCTGGCGGATGACATCGCCGTTAAGCTTGCCCTCCAACTCCATGGCGCTCATCAGGTACCAGTTGCGCCAGTTGATGTTCATGCTGGCGTAGCCCAGCTTACGAAAGCTGCGCGCCTTGATCTCGCGCGCCAGCGTGTCTTCGTGGTCGACACGAATGGCATAGCCGGCCAGCTCGGCGGCCCATTGGTAGTCGCCCTTGAGGTAGGCATTGCCAGCTTCCAGCAGCAGTTTCTCGCGGCCACCAGCCAGGGCAATCAGGCGTTCGGCGTACTGCCTCGGCGGGGTCGGGTCGAGTGCCACCGGGTCACCCTGGAACCAGCCCAGATAGCCGTTGTAGATCTGCCGCACGCTGTGTTTCACCGTGCCGTAATACTCACGCAGGTAGGGCGTGTAACCGGCCAGGTGCGGCGGCAGTTTGACCTTCTCTACCAGTTCGTCGGGCGTCAGGCCCTTGTTCATCCAGCGCACGGTCTGGTCGTGGATATAGGCGATGCCATCGCGGGTCATGCGCAGCACTTCCTCGACCTTGTCCTGGCCGCTTACCGGCCGACCATGCAGCGGCACCATGTACTCAGCCTGGTAGGCACGCAGCTTGTCCAGGCTCTCGACCCATTGCACCGGGTCACGGAACTTGGTGCCGCGCAGCGTGTGGATGTTCGGCAGCGTCGGGCCCTGATCGACCTCGGCGCTGATCAGCACGCGGTTGGCCGGTAGATACAGGGTGATCTCGTCCGGCGCCTCGCTCGGCACATGTAAAAACTGCACGTCGAGGCCGGCGATAGTGGTATCCAGGCGCTCGCCGAAGGTCACGGTCGGCGCGATGAAGGACGACGGCTCCGGCTTGGCCAACGGACCGATACCACCGTTCATGCCCTCCTGATCGCTGGCCGGCAGGAAGGAACCGAAGCTGTATGCCGAACGTACGCCGAGAATCGGCCCGACCAGCGCGCCCTGCGCCACCACGTTCTGCAGCAGGGTCTCGTGGGCGTAGATCTGTACCTCGCCGCGCTCCACCTGCTCGCGGCTGACGAACGCCTGCACGCCGTTGATGTGATCCGGGTGGAAGTGGGTGTAGACCACTGCTCTGACCGGCTTATCTGTGAGCTTGCGAAACTCGGCCATGATCTTGCGCGACTCGCTGACCGACTCGCCGGTGTCGACGATGATCAGCCCCTGCGGCGCCTCGATCATCACCACGTTGCCCAGTTGCCAGCCGACTGCCGAATAGACGTTGTCGGCGACACGATAGACCTGCTGGGCGAACACCTTGGTGTGGGCAGCCAGTTCGGCGTTGATGCTGGGTTCGATACGCTCGGCCGGCAGCTCGGCATAGGCGCTCAATGGCAGGGCGGCAGCCAGCAGCAGGCCGCTGAAGCGAGAGAATGGGCTCATGGCATTGGAAGGTCTTGTTGTTGGAATGCTGGCAGGTTGGCAAAGGCCGTCCGATAATTCCAATGCATTCGAATAGACCAGTTAATGCAGGAAGCGCATGAACGATCTACGCCAGCTCCGTCACTTCGTCGCCCTCGCCGAACACGCGCATTTCGCCCGCGCCGCAGCGGCTGTGCACCTCAGCCAGCCGGCGCTGAGCCGCAGCATCCAGGCGCTGGAGAGCCAGCTGGACTGCACCCTGGTGGATCGCCACAGCCGCGGCGTCAGCCTCACCGCCCATGGCCACCTGGTACTGGAACATGCGCGCCGCCTGCTGGCCGGCAGCCTGGCGCTGAGCAACGCGGTCAATCAGCTAGGCAACCTGGAGGCCGGCGAACTTCGCCTCGGCGCCGGCCCCTACCCGGCCGCGCCCCGGCTACCGCAGGCGCTGGGGCAGTTGCTGC
>JBLUOL010000271.1:0-4340 GCA_048065775.1 Pseudomonas sp. GW6 | reverse complement strand
CCATACCGGTTGGGTATGAGAAGCTCCAAGGGCGAGCATGGCCCGGTTCTTATTGACTTTCTATTACACATAAATGGCGATATGAGTGAGCGTGTGATGACAATTCTGGAGGGCTGCTTTCCTAGCATTGAGGTCTACAGCATCGATGAGGCCTTTGCAGATATGACCGGTCTACCAGAGCCATTGGAGTCGATAGGCCGTCAGGTGCAGGCAGAAATCAGGCAGAAGACTGGCATCCCCGTTGGTATTGGTATCGCCACCACCAAAACACTGGCCAAGCTTGCCAATAACGCTGCCAAGCGCTGGCAAAAGCAGACTGGTGGCGTCGTAGACATCCGCGATCCGATTCGTCGCGACAAGCTGCTCAAGGCCATGCCTGTAGAGGAAGTCTGGGGCATTGGTCCCCGCATGCGTGCTCACCTGGAGGGCATGCAAATCAAGACAGCTTGGGACTTGGCACAGATGGATGCCTGGACACTGCGCAAGCGATTCAATGTCGTGGTCGAGAAAACTGTGCGCGAACTGCGCGGTGTGGCGTGCCTGGAGATCGAGAACGAAATCGAACCCAAGCAAGAGATCTGCAGCAGTCGCTCATTCGGCAAGCGTCTGCGTGAGCTAGCCCCCATCCAGGAGGCTGTCACGAGTTATGCCATTCGCGCCGCTGAAAAGCTGCGCAAGCAGGAGTCGCTATGCCGGCAGGTGCGTGTGAGTCTGCGCACTGGGATGTTCAACCCAACCGAGGCTAAGTACGCCAATGGCATCCTCTGTCAATTGCCCTATCCGACCGATGACAGCAGGCTGATCATCAAGGCCGTCCAGGCGGGATTGCAGCAGGTCTTCAGAGAGGGTTTCAGCTACGCCAAGGCACAGGTGCTGCTCCTGGATCTGTGTCGCAAGAATGAGTACACCCCGGATCTGTTCACCCCCGAACAGCCCGTGAAAACCGAAAGACTGATGAGTACCCTAGACGCGATCAACAATCGCTGGGGACGTGGAACGCTGCAGCCAGGACGCATCGCCAAGCCAGTCGAGTGGGCTATGCGCAGAGAATTGCTTTCCCCGGCTTACACCACTCGCTGGTCTGAGTTAATGGTTGCAAAGGCCAAGTAGCCTTCCCATTCACTTATCTGAGACGAATACGGTTCAGATTGCCCTTACGCAGGCAGCGCGCCCCCGCAGGCTTCAAGCGCAGATGCTGATCATCCTTTGCTAGGTAATCCACAACGGTGTAAAGACGCTCACGTCTCGCCCAATCATCTCGATGGACCATACCCACACCGAGCCGGTCACCGTGTTTCGCCTCCTTGTTGTGATTGGAGCTGTCATAGCAGCCACGACCGCGCGTGATCTCTTGCCAAAGCTCGCCTATCTGTATTGCCTTGAAGACGTCTGCCCTGACCTTCGATCCGTCGAAAAAGAATGCCACATGGGCGTGAAAGCCGCGACCATACCTACCCTCTCGCTCATCGCCATGCTCGTGACGGACACCAGGGTATTTCCCCTGCTCGATGGCGCAGATGTAACCGATCTCGTGATCAAAGATAGCGTTATATCGAAGCTCATTGATGAGCTCGTCCAAATCACGAAAGACATGCTCAACCCTGAGCCTAGTCTGCGCGGCAGCGCGGTAGTAGAGGTTTACCCTGACCACGAGCAAGCGTGCGTGCCGTGTAAACATGCCATCGACATATCGACGGTTACCGCGCTGGAGCTTCTTAGCCTGCAGGCGCTGATCGTATTGCACGCGACGGTATTTTTGCCGGTGTGTCAGCACGCGGATGCGTTCCGCAAGAGCTGATAGCGTCTGATCGGTATCACGGTAACGATCTGTGTCTTCATCATAGGAGTCCAGCCCGAATGGACCGAATTGGACGCCTACGTCTTGAACAGCCTCTCGGAAGACCTGTAGGTGAGAGCTGTAGCTGTAATCGTAGTTACCATCGAACAGACCGAGCATCTGTTCGATGTGGTTGAAATATTGCTTCAACCTCAGCTCAGGACGATGGATGGGCCTTTCGTATTTCTGAATAGTGAGCACCAGCCTCTCGATCAGGATCGAAACCTGGGACTGGTTGAGGGGTTTGGAAGCATTGCGCTTGAGCATGACGGTGCACCTGTGTGGTTGATACACACCAGGTGCATTGGTTGTTTTTAATTACTCACACTGAGCAGCCATAAGCTGTTGCTGTGTAGGACAGCAACAGCGCTTCTCAGGCGATCATGCAGCTATCGCTGGAGGGATGACGAGTAGGTGCTCTCAGGGATAGAGGTATCGACTGGATGGTAGATAGCTATCAGGTTGATTGGTTGTGGGATATATAAAACTAGAACCCGCAGCCATATAGCCACTCTTCACCCAGCAGACTGGAGAAATCCATGTGCCCAACAGGCCAGTAAACTGAGGCGATTTCCTTGACTTGAACGCCACCGACTTAGCTGAGTTTTTTCAGGCCGCACGGCATAGAGACCGTGGCTATCGCTGGCCACGGTCTCTATGCCTACAGGGATCGCACTAACTACTCAGATCTCGCTCTTCGATTCGAGCCGAAATCCAGTTGTGTATCTCTTCCTCTACCCAACCAACACAGCGATAACCGAGTGACACGGGCTTGGGGAATGTGCCTTGAGCGATGTATTTATAGAGCGTCGACCGGGCAAGACCAGTCGAGTTGGTGACCTCTTTCAAACGGATGATCCTCATGAACGGGCTCCTGTTATACGTTCAGAGGATTACCAAAGGTTGTAAAAAAGTACTGGACTTGCGCGCTTAGGCCCTCAAACGCAGAACCACGAACCCTTCATCGCCACTCACATGAGGTAGCCAGATGATGCGGGAGCGGGCCCATACGGAAGGATTCTCCTCTTTCACACATGCCCTGATGACGTGAGCCATCTGAAGAACGTACCCGCAAATTACTCGTACCACATCCGGTAGCTCTGCCGGAGATCCCTCCTGATTCAGAACGCCCTTCAAACAGGGCTCCGGGATTTCATCCGTTTTCACTGCTCGCTTCCACAGTTCGCCGTCAGATGGTTTGGCTACCAAGAAGTCAGCAAGAATGGGGTTTCTCAGCAAACTATAGAGTTCTGAACGCCTCAGTCTCTCGACACCACTCTTGAGAACAATGCGCGTGTAGTCACATAGCAGGAGAGGTAGCTGCCTGAAATACACGTCGGACTCATCACGGCGCAAAATCCAGTGGTAGCTATTCCAAACGCCGTCACAGTAGCCCTGCGGGGCACGATCTAGCTGGCGCACCCGCTCTTGATGATGATGCAAAGTCCAGTACCACTGATCTAGTCCCGCCCTCTGGCTTCGCACAGATGAATAGTCCAGCAACTCGGACAAACCGGCTGCCCCAGCAACACTAGGATGGGAGCAACTCAACACATAGACACTCTCCAGCCGACCGCCAAGCATCCGCGAGTAACCACCTGGTACCACATGGCAAATGAAGCCTTGCTTCACGAGTCGCCCCACTCGATGCTTGAGGCTTTCCTTGTCAAGCCCCGTAAGCTCAGAGAGAAGCTTTGTCCCAACCCCTTCCACTACTCCGAAGCTATCAGCGTGCGTCCAAAGTACTGCGAGCAACAGACTGTTCACATACGAAAGCCTTTCGCTGGATCGTGCGGCTCTGACCATATCCATTCGTCCCTCATCATCCTGGACTGATATGGAGGTACGAGAGCACGAACTCATAAACGCCAAGATGACGCCCAGGTTAGGAGATTTCGACACCAGCTCAATCATGAGCTGACTGCCCCATTCCTCTGACCATTCCAACTTGATTTTAGGTCGACCTCGCGACACGGCCGGACTCGACTCAAACAAGATCCCATGCTCGACCAGTCCATCTTTCGCTTTGACAAATGCCCTATCAGGCATGCCAAAACATTTCGCGAGCCTCCTACTTCCCACGTCCAGAGGCTCCATGGCATGGGCACGAAGAGCCAAGCGAACCAGTACATACCTCTCCTCCGGCGTTAAGCCAGCGGCCGGCTGAAGCAACTCAGCAATTGACATAGATTAACGTTCTAACAAAGCCTTAGACCCATCAATTGAACCACTATTTTTATACCCTATAAAGATAGAGAATCTGTGTCAGCATGATTGAAACAAACATTACCTGTCATATTTTACTGATTCCCGATAGCTGTATAAGATCTGGCCCTCCTCTCGAATAGGTTATCGCCCCCTTGCGCAAGCGACTCACACCAGAAGACTGGCTAGCCACCTTGACCTCGAAAGAAATCCAATGGGTCGTATGCGTCTGGGCATCCCGTCTTGCGCAACTAAACCAGTCGCCACCTATGCGGCAGCAGCTCCGTAATCTCACTTG
>JBLUOL010000270.1:0-4367 GCA_048065775.1 Pseudomonas sp. GW6 | reverse complement strand
TCAGTGTCGAGGAGCCCGCGGCAGCAGAGCGCGGCTGGTGGTCGACCCTGTTGGCCGGTGGTATAGGGCTTCTGCTGTTGCTCGGTGCGCTTTTCTGGGCCGTGCGGCGGCGTGGCGAGAAAACCATGCCGGCGGTGCAGGTACAACCCAAGGGGCAGCCACCGCAGCAACCGCCTCGTCCGCTACTCGCGGCGGTTGCCGCAGCTCCGGTGGTCAAGGCAGTACCGGCGCCGGCTCCGGTGCGTGCTCAAGGGCCGGTCGACCCACTCGAGGCTGCCAATGTCTACATCGCCTACGGTCGCTTCAGCGAGGCCCGTGGTGAGCTGAGCAAGGCGCTGGCTCAGGACCCGCAGCGCAGCGATCTGCGCTTCCGTCTATTGGAAGTTCTGGCGCTGCTGGGCGACGGGGCGGGCTTCGCGCGTGAGGAGGCCGTGCTGCGCGCCGAAGCGTTCGACGCCGCACGCATCGATGCCTTGAAGGCGCGGCATCCTGATCTGCGGGTGACTCAGCAGGTACCGACCGAGGTTATCGCTGAGCAGCAGCCTGCGGCCGAACCTGATTTTCAGCTCAACCTCGACGACCTGTCGCTGGATGCCGATTGGGATCTGGTCAGCCCTTTCCCTGCTGCCGCCAAGGCCAAACCCAAGGCTGCTGCAGAACCGGAGTTCGATCCGTCGTTCGCCAGCAATCTGCAGGAGCTCCCGGAGGTGTTCGAACTGCATCATGAAGACGAGCAGTTGAGCGCCTTCAGTGAGATGGAAATGGTGCTCAGTGATGAGGTGCCGGCGCTGGATGACAACTTCATCGACGCTTTCGCCGGTGATGCCGATGCCACCGCTGCGCTGCAGGGCGACATCGACCACCTGGCGGGCAATCCGGAGCACATGGCCCAGCTTAACCAGGCGCTGGCCTATATCAAACAGGGCGATATCGCCACCGCCTGCGACATCCTCAACGAGGTGATCGATAACGGCGATGACGAGCAGAGGAAGGCCGCGCGCCAGTTGCTGGCGGAAATCGCCTGAGCGCCTCTGCTGCTGCACCTGACGAGGCCGCGCATATGTCGCGGCCTCGTCGTTTCAGAAACTCTTGCCCAGATTGAGATACAGCGCCTTCTCCCGCTCGTCGTTGAAGCCATAGCTGAAGTTCAGCGGGCCCAGCGGGGTGTCCAGGCCGAGGAAGATGCTGGCTGCGTTGATATAGCCGCTGTCGAAGGCGTTGTCGTTGTTCCAGGCACGGCCGCGCTCCAGCGACAGGCCCAGGTACAGCGGGAAGTTCAGCGGCAGCATCGAGGTTTGTGTCATGCGCCGGTAGTAGATCATCCGTGCCAGGGCCATGTTCTGGCCGCTCAGCGAGTCCTGACGAAAGCCCGACAGCTCCTGGGCACCACCGAGAATGAAACCCGAGGTGACCACCTCCGCTTCATCCAGGGTACGCCCGTAGCGACCGCCGAACAGCCAGGTATTGGGGCCGTGGCTGTAGGCCTTGTCCAGCTTCAGTTGCCATTGGCGATATGCCTCGTCCGAGCCCAGGTCGCGGTCGTACTTGCGCAGCATCAGGCCGATATCCTCGCCGGTGCGCGGGAAGTCGAGGTTGTCCAGGGTGTCGAAGGAGTACAGCAGTTCGTAGTAGCCCTCGCTGAAGCTGAAGCTGGGCAGGTCGCGCTCGCCTACGCGGACATCCGCCTCGCCCCAGGCCTGAGCGATGCCGAAGCGAATCTCGCCATTGTTGGCAATCTGTCGGCCGAGATTGAGACCGTAGCCGTAGCGTTCCAGGCGGTATTCGGCGATCGGGTCGTTGTCCAGAATCGCTTCGACGTTCTGCGCCTCGCCGAACAGGTAGGGCGCGACGAAGTAACGTGAGCCGGCGTCCAGCGGCTGATAGAACTCGCTGTAGAGCTCCTGGCGGTCACCTAACTGCAAGCGAGTCAGCCATTCGGCGCCGAGCTCGTTGATGCCATTGATGCGGTAACTGGCGCCGATATTGAAGGGGCTGTCGCCGCGCATGTCATCCGACAGATTCAGGCCCAGGCGCAGGTAATCGGTGCCGGTGCGCTTGCCGCGGGCATCGATCACCAGGGCGCTACCGCGCTCGTCCAGCGGCTCTACCCGGTATTGCACGCGCTCGAAGTAGTCCAGGCCGTACAGCGTGCCCATGTCTTTCTGCAGGCGATCCATGTCCAGTGGCTCGCCGAGCGGTTGGCGAATATGCCGGCGAATCACTGCATCGCCGACTTTCGAGTCGTTCTCCACATGGATTTCGCGAATCACCGGTGTACGCTGTTCGCGCGAGCGCGCCATGGCCAACGCCGGGTTGCCGGCACTGCTGGTGCGCAAGCGAGCCAAACGCTCTGCCTGAATCTGTGTGGCGCGATAGCCGGCGTCGATCATCTGTTCGCCACGATTGAAGTCGGCGACGCCGAAGCCGGCCAGAGGGGGCAGGATCAATACGTCGTCCGCCTCCAGCGTTTCGAGTTGGGTCTCGGAGTTTTTACGCATCATCAGGTTGATCGACTGGTTCATCACGTCGACCACGGTGAGCAGGTCCTTGGCCGGTTTCAGTGGCATACCCAGGTCGACGACGATGACGTGATCGACGCCCATCTGTCGCGCCACGTCGATGGGCACGTTGTTGACCATGCCGCCGTCGACCAGCAGGCGACCGTCCACTTCCACCGGGGCGAACACCGCCGGGATCGACATGCTGGCGCGCATCACCTGCGGCAGGTGGCCGCTGCTCATGATCACCTGTTCACCCGTGACCACATCGGTGGCCACGGCGCGATAAGGGATCGGCAGATGATCGAAATCGCGGGTGGCGCTGCGATGTACCAGCAGACTTTCCAGCAGCAGCGCCAGGTTCTGGCCCTGGATCACGCCCAGCGGCAGGCCAAGGCTGCCGTCGTCGCGAAAGCTGAGTTTCTGCTTGATCAGAAAATCACGGTCGTCCTGCTTGCGGCGAAAGGGGATGTCCTCGCGTGGCGGTGAGTCGGACAGCGCCTGTTGCCAATCCAGCTCCAGCGCCAGACGTTCAAGCTCCGCCACCGAATAGCCGGCCGCGTACAGCCCACCGACGATGGCGCCCATGCTGGTGCCGGCGATGGCGTCGATGCGAATACCTTGTTCCTCCAGCGCCTTGAGCACACCAATGTGCGCCAGGCCACGGGCGGCGCCGCCTGACAGCACCAGGCCGACACGTTCGGCGGCGATGACAGGCAGGCTGGACAGAGCGAACAGGCAAAGCAGCGAAAGGAGCAGGCGGCGCATGATGGATTCCGGCAGGAGCAGAGACAAAGACCGGTATTATAGGCATCAAGCCCCACAGTAGAGCCCCCGCCATGCCCGATCAGAAGCCCGAAATCGTCATCACCTATTGCACCCAGTGTCAGTGGCTGCTGCGCGCCGCGTGGCTGGCTCAGGAACTGCTGAGCACCTTTGCCGACGAGCTCGGCCGGGTCAGCCTGGAGCCGGGCACCGGCGGCGTGTTCCGCATCCTCTGCGATGGCCAACAGATCTGGGAACGCAAGGCCGATGGTGGTTTCCCCGAGGCCAAGGTGCTCAAGCAGCGGGTGCGTGATCTGATCGATCCAGGTCGCGATCTGGGTCACAACGACCGGTAGGGTGCGCCGTACGTACCGCTCGGTTCAACGCGCCATCCGCGCCGAAACGAAGATAGCGCTGACGATCAGCATGCCTCCGGCCAGCATGCGCAGCGTCGGCTGCTCGCTGAACAGCCACCAGGCGAACAGAATCCCGTAGACCGGTTCCAGGGCGAAGATCACTGCTGTGGTGCGCGCCTTGAGCACGCGCAGGCTGGCGACGAACAGGCTGTGTGCCAGGCCGGTGCAGAAGATGCCGAGCATGGCCAGCCACAGCCAGTCCACCGGGCGCACGCTGGGCAGCAGCGGCCAGGCCAGCGGCAGGAAGCAGATGAACACGGCGACGTTCTGGTGCAGCGCTGCCTGTACCGGGTCGAGGCCGCGGGTGCTGGCGCGATTGAGCAGCGACAGCAGGGCGAACAGAAAGCCCGACAACACTGCCCACAGCAATCCGACTGTGGCGTCACTGTTCAGGCTGAACTCGGGCGTGACCAGGATCAGCCCCACGCATACCACGCCGACCATGGCGAACTCGCCGGGGCGGGTGCGCTCGCGAAACAGCAGGCCCTCCAGCAGTACGGTGAAGGCCGGGAAGCTGGCGAAGCCGAGCGTGGCGATGGCCACGCCGGAGACCTTCACCGCTTCGAAGAAGGTGACCCAGTGCGTGCCCAGCAGCAGGCCGCCGAGTGCCAGCAGAGTCATCTGCCGCAAGCTCGGGCGAACCGCGTTGCGGCTGCGCCAGAGCAGCGCGGCCAGGCCCAGGGCGAGT
>JBLUOL010000269.1:0-4371 GCA_048065775.1 Pseudomonas sp. GW6 | reverse complement strand
TCGAAGCGCGGGTGCTCAGCGCCCGCAGCCAGACCGTCGAGGCGCGCGCCGAACGCATCATCGCCGCCAGCAGCGAGCGCCGTGCGGCGCCCTGCATTCATGCTGACCGCTGCGGCGGCTGCAACCTGCAGCACATGCCCCACGCCGATCAGTTGGCCCTGAAACAGCGCACGCTGGCCGAGCAGCTGTCACGTCTGGGCGGTGTGCAGCCGGATGAGTGGGCCGCGCCGCTGGCCGGTCCTGAATTCGGCTACCGCCGCCGCGCGCGTATCGCCGTGCGCTGGGACGCCAAGGCGCGTCAGCTGCAGGTCGGCTTTCGCGCAGAGGCCAGCCAGGACATCGTCGCCATCGATGAATGCCTGGTGCTGGTACAGCCCTTGCAACCCATTTTCAGCGCGTTACCGGCGTTGCTGCGCAGTCTGGAAAAACCGCAGGCTGTCGGGCACGTGGAGCTGTTCAGCGGTACTGCCGAAGCGCTGCTGCTGCGGCACACGGCAGTGCTGGCGGAGGCTGATCTGAGCCGCTTGCGCGCATTCTGCAGCGAGCATCGCGCGCAGCTGTGGCTGCAGGGCGAAGGACAACCGCAGCCTGACGAGCAGAGCGCCGAGCTGGGTTTTGAGTTGCAACGCTGGCAACTGCAGCTGGCTTATCGGCCGGGCGATTTCGTGCAGGTCAATGGTCTGGTCAACGAGGCGATGGTCGCTCAGGCGCTAGACTGGTTGGCAGTGCAGCCTGGCGAGCGGGTGCTGGATCTGTTCTGCGGCCTGGGCAATTTCGCCCTGCCGCTGGCGCAGCAGGCCGCTGAAGTGGTGGCGGTGGAGGGTGTCGAGGCGATGGTGCAGCGGGCCGCTGGCAACGCGCAGAACAATGGCTTGGACAATGCGCACTTTTTCCGTGCCGATCTGTCCAACCCGCTGGCCTCCGAGGCCTGGGCGCGTGGCGGTTTTACCGCGGTGCTGCTCGACCCGCCACGCGATGGCGCGTTGCAGGCGGTGCGTGGGATGAGTGAGTTGGGCGCGCGGCGCCTGGTCTACGTCTCCTGCAACCCGACTACCCTGGCGCGCGATGCGGCCGAGCTGGTGCAGCAGGGCTATCGCCTGCGCCGCGCCGGGATTCTCGACATGTTCGCGCAGACGGCGCATGTCGAGGCGATGGCTCTATTCGAGAAACCCGAGATTTAGGTCTTGGGCCAAAGCGGTACGTTCGGTACCGCAGGGATGTGCAGGATGCGCATTCTTTCAGTTAATCCGACCGGCTCAGAGAAGGCCGGCGACTGCTCGGTGCGACCTATGCGCGCCGTAGGGAAGGTAAGACGATGGTTCAGGTGAGAGCGCATCAGCCAGTCAACGATGACGGCAGCATCAATCTCGAGGCCTGGTTGGAGCATGTCACGCGCGTCGATCCGGCGCTGGATCGTCAGGCGTTGCAAGAAGCCTGCGAATTCGCCCGTGATCTGGAGCAGCAGGCCAACACCACACCGCATCACTGGAGTGAGGACGCATCGACATTCCGCGCCGGTCTCGATATCGCGGAAATCCTCGCTGATCTCAAGCTCGATCAGGATTCGCTGGTCGCGGCGATCATTTATCGCGGCGTGCGTGAAGGCAAGATCACCCTGGCCGCGGTGCATCAGCGCTTCGGTCCTGTGGTGGCCAAGCTGATCGAAGGCGTGCTGCGCATGGCGGCGATCAGTGCCAGTATCAATCCGCGTGAATCGGTGGTGCTCGGCTCGCAGACGCAGGTCGAGAATCTGCGCAAGATGCTGGTGGCCATGGTCGATGACGTGCGCGTGGCGCTGATCAAACTGGCCGAGCGTACCTGCGCCATTCGCGCGGTCAAGGAAGCCGACGAAGAGAAGCGTCAGCGCGTGGCGCGCGAGGTGTTCGACATCTACGCACCGCTGGCTCACCGCCTGGGCATCGGCCATATCAAGTGGGAGCTGGAAGATCTGTCCTTCCGCTACCTGGAGCCGGAGCAGTACAAGCAGATCGCCAAGCTGCTGCACGAGCGCCGTCTCGACCGCGAGCAGTACATCAACGACGCCATGGCGAATTTGCGTCAGGAGCTGGAGGCCACCGGCATCAAGGCCGACATCAGTGGTCGGGCGAAACACATCTATTCGATCTGGCGCAAGATGCAGCGCAAGGGCCTGCAGTTCAGCCAGATCTATGACGTACGCGCGGTGCGCGTGCTGGTGCCGGAGGTGCGCGACTGCTACACCACCCTGGGCATCGTGCACACCCTGTGGCGACACATTCCCAAGGAATTCGACGACTACATCGCCAACCCCAAGGAAAACGGCTACCGCTCGCTGCACACCGCCGTGCTCGGGCCGGAGGGCAAGGTGCTGGAGGTGCAGATCCGCACCCATGCCATGCACGAAGAAGCCGAGCTGGGGGTTTGCGCGCATTGGCGCTACAAGGGCACCGACGTCAAATCCGGCTCCAACCACTACGAAGAGAAGATCTCCTGGCTGCGCCAGGTCATCGAGTGGCACGAGGAACTGGGCGATATCGGCGGTCTGGCCGAACAGCTGCGCGTCGATATCGAGCCGGATCGGGTTTACGTGTTCACCCCCGACGGCCACGCCATCGATCTGCCCAAGGGCGCCACGCCGCTGGACTTCGCCTACCGCGTGCACACCGAGATCGGCCACAACTGCCGGGGCGCCAAGATCAACGGCCGCATCGTGCCGCTGACCTACAGTCTGCAAACCGGTGAGCAGGTGGAAATCATCACCAGCAAGCAGGGTACGCCCAGCCGCGACTGGCTCAACCCCAACCTGGGTTATGTCACCACCAGCCGCGCACGGGCGAAGATCGTCCACTGGTTCAAGCTGCAGGATCGCGACCAGAACGTCGCCGCCGGCAAGCAGTTGCTCGAGCGCGAGCTGGCGCGCCTGGCCCTGGTCGGTGCGGACTTCGACAAGCTGGCCGAGAAGGCCAACCTGAAAACCGCCGAGGATCTGTTCGCTGCCTTGGGCGCCGGCGACGTGCGCCTGGCCCATGCGGCCAACCTGGCTCAGCAACTGCTCGAGCCGGAACGCAGCAACGAGCAACTGGAGCTGATCCCGCGCAAGGCGCAGGGCTTCAAGCCGGGCAAGCGTGGCGATATCCAGATCCAGGGGGTCGGCAACCTGCTGACGCAGATGGCCGGCTGTTGCCAGCCGCTGCCGGGCGATCCGATCGTCGGTTACATCACCCTCGGTCGTGGCGTCACCATTCACCGTCAGGACTGTCCTACGGCGTTGCAGCAGACTGCGCGCGAGCCGGAGCGGATGATTCAGGTGAACTGGGGACCGGTGCCGGTGCAGACCTATCCGGTGGAAATCGTCATCAAGGCCTACGACCGTTCCGGTCTGCTGCGTGACGTGACCCAGGTGCTGCTCAACGAGAAGCTCAACGTGCTGGCAGTCAACACTCGCTCGAACAAGGAGGACAACACCGCCTCCATGTCGATCACCGTGGAGATTCCCGGGCTCGATGCACTTGGCCGTCTGCTGGCGCGTATCGGTCAGTTGCCCAATATCATCGAGGCGCGTCGCCACCGCGTGTCCTAGGCTTCGTACGGAAAGTGCCTACGCTCGGTGATGCTGCGTTGAAATCGCTCTGGTACGCCAGCCCGGTCAGAATGCTCATTTACAACACGTAAACTCGAATGCGAGCCCAGTCCGTTCTTCGAGCGATTTCGCGGGGCCGCCATCGGTATTGCCTGACCTTCGCTCGACGACTTTTCGTACAAACCCTAGCGAGAGCTTTCATGTATCAACTCGACGACCTGCTGCACCTGATGGCGCGTCTGCGTGACCCGCAACACGGCTGCCCGTGGGATCTGAAGCAAAGCTACGCGACCATCGTGCCCTACACCCTGGAGGAGGCTTACGAGGTCGCCGACGCCATCGAGCGTGGCGACTTCGAGCATCTGCCGGGTGAGCTCGGTGATCTGCTGTTTCAGGTGGTCTATTACAGCCAGCTGGCGCAGGAGGAGGGGCGTTTCGACTTTGCCCGGGTGGTCGATGGCATCACCAGCAAGCTGATTCGTCGCCACCCGCACGTGTTTCCCGATGGTGACCTGTACGGTGCGCCGGATGCGGCGAAGCTGGAGGAGGCTGCGGTCAAGCAACGCTGGGAAGAACTCAAGGCGCAGGAGCGCGCGGAGAAGGCTGCTGCCCCCGAGCAGCTTTCTTTGCTCGATGACGTGCCGGCTGCGCTGCCGGCACTCTCGCGTGCGGCCAAGCTGCAGAAGCGTGCGGCGCAGGTCGGTTTCGACTGGCCCGAGGCACTGCCGGTGGTGGACAAGGTGCGCGAAGAGCTGGATGAAGTGCTCGAAGCCATGAGCGAGAACGACGCCGAGGCGGTTGCCGAGGAGATC
>JBLUOL010000268.1:0-4439 GCA_048065775.1 Pseudomonas sp. GW6 | reverse complement strand
GTGGCGGAGCCCGACATGGAGTGGGTGTTCATTGATGGCAGCTATGCCAAGGCTCACCAGCACAGCGCAGGTGCTGCGTAACCGCTCCATAAACCCCACCTTCAACTGACCTGTCCGTTCCCGGATGCTGGGCTCCCCATTTTTTCCCGTGGAGCTCCGTCATGATGCGTCCCGACGCCAAGGTGCAAAAAGTCTACCTCTACCCAAAGCCCGTCGATTTCCGCAAATCCATCAACGGCCTGGCCGCTCTGGTCGAGCTGGACATCAAGGTGGAAGTGTTCAACCCCGTGCTGTTCGTGTTCCTCAACCGCACCCGCAGTCAGGTCAAGATCCTCTACTGGGAGCGCAATGGCTTCTGCCTGTGGCTCAAGCGTTTGGAAGCCGAACGCTTCAAGACCAAGCCCGATGCCGGCGACGAGGCCATCGAGCTGACGGTCGATGAGTTGAACTGGCTGCTCGACGGCATCGACCTGTGGCGCAACCGTCCGCACCAGATACTGACGCCGCGTTTCGTGACCTGAGCCGGTATAATCCACGGCCATGATCGCCGTGCCCGCCCCCCTTCCTGACGACCCAATCCTGCTCAAGCATTTACTGCTGCTGGCCAGTGAACAGGCGGCTGCGAAAGATGCTCGCATAGAACAACTTCAGGAACAGGTCGCCCTGCTGCGCCACAAGTTGTTCTCGCCCAAGTCCGAGCGCAGCCCTGAAGACGCCGACTCACCGCAGTTGGCCATGTTCAACGAGGTCGAAGAGCTGATCGAAGCGGCCGCTGCGCCAAGCGAAGCCGAAGCCGAAGCCGAAGCCGAAGCCGAAGAAATCGTTGCGCCGGTCAAGCGCCGTGGCAAGCGCAAGCCGTTGCCGGCCAACCTGCCGCGTGTCGAGGTCATCCACGACCTGCCCGAGCACGAGCTGACTTGCGCCTGTGGCGCCTGCAAACAAGTCATCGGCGAGGAGACCAGCGAGCAGCTGGAGATCATCCCGATGCAGGTGCGGGTCATCCGCCATATCCGCAAGACCTATGCCTGCAAGGTCTGTGAAACCGCGCCGGTCACCGCCGATAAACCGGCACAACTGATCGAGAAGAGCCTGGCCAGCCCCAGCGTGCTGGCGATGCTGCTGACCACCAAGTACGCCGACGGCATTCCGCTGTACCGCTTCGAGAGGATGCTCAGTCGCCACGGCGTCGAGATCCCACGCCAGACGTTGGCGCGTTGGGTGATCCAAAGTGGCGAGCAACTGCAACCGCTGCTCAACCTGATGCGCGACAAACTGTTCGAATACCCCGTGCTGCACTGCGACGAAACGCGCTTGCAGGTGCTGCATGAACCGGGGCGCGACCCCTCGGCACAATCCTGGATGTGGGTGCAAAGCGGTGGGCCGCCGGACAAGCCGGTGATCCTTTTCGACTACACAGCCAGCCGCGCGCAGGAGGTGCCGCTACGCCTGCTCGATGGCTACCGCGGCTACCTGATGACCGACGACTACGCCGGCTACAACGCCGTGGCTGCACGCGACGGCATCGAACGCCTGGGCTGCTGGGCGCATGCGCGACGCAAGTTCGTCGAAGCCCAAAAGGTGCAGCCCAAGGGCAAGACTGGGCGTGCCGACGTGGCGCTGAGCCTGATCAACAAGCTCTACGGCATCGAGCGTGACCTGAAGGACACTGACCATAGCGAACGCCTCGACGTCCGCCAGCAACGCAGCCAGCCCCTGATCGACCAACTCAAGACCTGGCTGGACAAGACCCAGCCGCAGGTCGTCGGGCAGACGGCGCTGGGCAGGGCGGTGAACTACCTGGCCAGCAACTGGAGAAAGCTGGTGCGCTACGTCGAAGGTGGACATCTGCCGATCGACAACAACCGCGCGGAGAACGCCATCCGCCCGTTCGTTATCGGGCGCAAGAACTGGCTGTTCAGCGACACGCCCAAGGGTGCCACGGCCAGCGCGCAGATCTACAGCCTGATCGAAACCGCCAAGGCCAATGGCCAGGAGCCTTACGCCTGGCTGCGCCACATCCTCGAACGCCTGCCAACAGCACAGAACGTTGAGGACTACGAAGCGCTGCTGCCTTGGAACTGCTCGCCGGCTTCTGCTCCTGCTTCCTGAAAATAAATCCCGTCCTGGCGGGCGGGGTTTATGGAGCGCTTAGTGCGCCAGTTAAAGCTGGCGGAGGATAGTCGATGAAAGTTCGATACTGGTAAGAAATGGCGAATCAACCAGACCCCGAGTCATGCACGCTGCACCGCGAGGTACAGGGTGAAGCGTTGACAGGGGAAACCGATGGGCCAGCCATTGAGCCGCGAAATCAGAAATTCGGGATGCCGATGCTGTTAAGCGAAGCAGAAGGCAATACGGAGCATGGCGTTATACGCCAGTCATGCACTGATCCCGCGCGGTCGGAGACCCTGTGCACGTCGGGAAGTCCTTCGCACAGAAACTGGGAGATCTCAGCGGTGCCCGGTGCGCAAGCACCGGGCGGAGCAGGAAAGGCCAAAAGCCGTAACCCTGCTGTCAACGGCGCTGAGAAGTCGGATACGTCCGTAGTACCTGAGAAGCCATCGAACAAAGGGTCTAGCCTAGCGGAGATAGTGGAGGAAAGGGGCGTAGCCAAGGGAAACACCAACAAGCCTCCCGCGTCCCGGACACAGAGCCGGACCAGTTGCGCGTCGATGGGACTTGAAGGTGTACGTGAAGCAGCCCGAAGGAACAAGGGTACGCAGTTCACGGCATTGCTGCACCACATCACACCGCAGTTATTGGCGCAGAGCTTTTATGCTCTGCGCCGCGATGCAGCGGTGGGTGTGGACGGTATGTCGTGGCGAGAATATGAGGAAGGTCTTCTCCAGCGGGTAACCGATTTGCACGCAAAGCTCCACAGCGGAGCTTATCGGGCAAAACCATCGCGGCGGGTCTACATTCCCAAAGCCGATGGCAGGCAGCGCCCACTGGGCATTGCCTCTCTGGAGGACAAAATCGTACAGCAGGCAGTCGTTACTGTTCTGAATGCGATCTATGAAGAGGACTTTTTGGGATTCTCGTACGGGTTTCGGCCTGGGCGCAGCCAGCATGATGCGCTGGATGCGTTGACGGTCGCGCTGAAGGGCCAGAAGGTGAACTGGATATTGGATGCGGATATCGCGTCGTTCTTTGATGAGATCGACCATGAATGGATGCTCATGTTTCTGGGACACCGGATTGCAGACCGGCGCCTGCTCGGGCTTATCTGCAAATGGCTCCAAGCGGGTGTGATGGAGGATGGCCGTAGGGTGGCTGCGACCAAGGGGACTCCCCAAGGCGCAGTAATATCGCCACTGTTGGCGAACATCTATCTTCACTACGTGCTGGATCTGTGGGCAAGGCAGTGGCGCCAGCGGCATGCCCGTGGCGATGTGATTGTTGTGCGATACGCGGACGACAGCGTGGTGGGTTTCAGGACGCAATTGCAGGCTCAGCAGTTTCTGGTGCAGTTGCAGGAGCGTTTGGCCAAGTTCGGTTTATCCCTCAACGCCTCGAAGACACGGCTGATTGAGTTTGGTCGTTTTGCTGCGAGAAATCGTAGGAAGCGAGGGTTAGGTAAACCGGAGACGTTTGACTTCCTAGGCTTTACGCACTGTTGCAGTACCAACAGAAGCGGTGGTTTTCAAATACTGCGACTGACGGTCAAGAAGCGAATGCGTGCGACGCTGCTGGCTATTCGGGATGAGCTGAAGCGCCGACGTCATGAGCCCATCCAGGCTCAAGGGCAATGGCTCAAACGGGTGGTTGGCGGCTATTTCAACTACCACGCGGTGCCGGGCAACCTGCTCCGCCTTGACGGTTTTCGGGCAGCTGTCTGCCGCCTATGGCGGCAAGCTCTCAAGCGGCGCAGCCAGCGTAACCGACTCCAGTGGTCACGCTTTGGTCGTCTCGCAGACATCTACATACCGAAGCCCAGAACTGCACATCCCTATCCGGAGGAACGCTTCGCGTCACGAACCTGAGGCAGGAGCCGTATGCGGTAGTTCCGCACGTACGGATCTGTGCGGGGGGTGGCAGGTAACTGCCATCCCTACCGCGACCGGTGCTGCCAGCGCAAACGATGAAGCTATAGGGAAAAGCCGAGCCGGCAATACCAGCGAGATTCATCTGGCGGTGGACGCCCATGGCTTGCCCATCGAGTTTGAAATCACGGGAGGCCAAATCAATGACTGCACTCAGGCACCCGCATTGATTTCCAAGCTCCCAGCGGCAGAAACCATCGTTGCGGATAAGGGCTATGACAGCGAGAGAATCCGAGAGCAAGTTGAGCGACAAGGGGCCAAGGCCGTGATCCCGAGGAAGCGTAACTCTGTGAAAGGCAACGCGAATCTGGACAGAGGTCTGTACCGCAATCGCCACCTGGTGGAAAACGCTTTCGCCCGGCTGAAGCACTACCGGGCGGTGGCCTCTCGATTCGA
>JBLUOL010000267.1:0-4460 GCA_048065775.1 Pseudomonas sp. GW6 | reverse complement strand
AGAGAAATTACGAGAGCGTGGTGGCCATGGCCTGCGCCTTCCTATGGTTGCCCATGTAAAACGGCAACAGGCCCTAGGTCAAGGCATAGGGGATTCTGGGACCCAAAAGGCGTCGGTGAGGTAGCGATGGGGGCGCTCGCCATGCACTCCGAGCTGCTGCGCTCGATATAGATGCCACGCCCCTCTTGTCTTCGGTGCGGCGTGCCCAGTCTTCGGCATCACGCTTGGTTCGGAAGGAATTGGAGCAGGTTGGCCAGCCAGTCTTGCGGATGACTGCTTTCCAGGTGTCAGAAGGGATTTACGAGGGTCGCCATATGTTCTCCGAGGTGTACTCGGTACGGGGCTGTACCGAAACTCTACCTCAGAACATATGATTACGGGGTTAGGAAATTCCAAAGCCCGTAGGCTTGATGTAAATGGTGCCGGCACCAGGAGTCGAACCCGGGACCTACTGATTACAAGTCAGTGTCAAAGCTAGGTTTTCCACAGGCCGTATCAGCAAAATTGACAAGCCTTAAAGCTATCTAAGTGCATGAATATAAAGGTATGTATCGATTTTACTGGGCTGCGTAGAAAAATCTAACCGCTGTTTAATCTTTGGTCAAATCCCTACCCCAAACCTACCCCAGGCGCTATAGTCCTACCCCAAACCTACCCCGGTATTAGTCAGGAGCGGGCAGATGAAACAGCGCGGCGCGATGAAGGAACACATCCTCCAGCGGCTCAAGTACGACCCCCAGAAAGGACGTCAGGATTACCTCGATCCGCCCATGCCGGGGCAGGGTACGTTCGGGGTGCGGGTCAACAAAACATGCATAAGTTTCATCTTGCTCTACAGCTTTCATGGCCATCCCCGGCGCCTGACACTGGGCAAATACCCTGAGCTATCGCTTGCTGAGGCGCGTGCCAAGGCCGCGCAGGCCGGTGAGCTGCTGAAGCAGGGTATCGATCCCGGGCAGAAGAAAATCGTCGAGTTGGTCGAGTACCGCACCAGTCCGACGTTCGAAGAGGCGGTTGTCAGCTACCTAGAGTGGGCCGAGAAGAACAAGAAATCGTGGCGTGAAGATGAGCGCATGCTGCGCACTGAGTTTGTTCCGCACCTCGGGCGCACCAAGATCGGTGATGTCACGCGCAAGCAGGTCGTGGCGCTGCTTGATCATAAGGCCAAGACCGCGCCGGTGCAGGCCAACCGTCTGCTGGCCGTGATCCGAAAGATGTTCAACTTCTGCGTCGAGCGCGAGATCCTTGCTGCGACACCCTTGGTGCAGATCAATAGGGTGGCCAAGGAAACGCCACGGGAGCGCAGCCTCAATCGTCACGAATTGGTGTGGTTTCTGCACCAGTTGGCCGGTGCCTCGCTGACGACCAATACGCGGTTTTCCCTGTTGCTGAGTCTGATGCTGGCGCAGCGCTCGGGGCGTATCGCAGCTATGCGATGGGTCGATATCGACTTGGACGAGCAGATCTGGGATCGCAGTGGCAAGTTCGAGAAGAACAACAACCCGATTGCCATTCCGCTTTCGGACGATGTGCTGAGCATTCTGAATTACCTGCGTGAGCGGCAGATTCAGAAAGTGATTTCGAATGACCTTGAACACTGGGCTAATAGTAAAACTCAACCTAAGCCTGGGCAGTATGTGTTTCCAGGGCGTTGGCCTGCTAAACCGCAGACGCAGCCCTCGCTCAACCGCGCCATGCGCCGCTTCTACGATGACTACGTGAAGGATTCAGGTCGGGTCGAAGAGGAGAGTCTGCTGCGCGTTGCCGATGGCTATCCGCGTCCAACCGTGCATGACTTGCGCCGCACGGCAACCACGCACATGTCCAAGCATGGCTTGGGCAAGGACGTGCGCAGTCGCATCCTCAACCATAAGGACCTGTCGGTGGATGCGATCTATGACCGGTACTCATACTTTGAAGAAAAGGCTGAGGCTCTCCAGGGGTGGCATGACTATCTGAAGGGGTTGCTGCAGAAGGAGTTTGGTGACGTGGATTGGGTAGGGTTCTACGGGCGGCGCATGGAGGCCTCTGCACCAGATGATGAGGGGGAATAAAGCTATGTCCTGAGCAGCCTCGCTGCTGCGGGCGATCAGGGGTCGTTGATCAATCATTAGCCCGAGCCGCCTCCCTCCCCTGATTCCAGGCTGGTGGCGTGGGGGAGGGCGGTATTGCCAGCGTAATCTGTCTCACTGGTGCGTAGGATTTTCAGTCCTACTGTCTACACATTTAATTTCTCCAGCTTCATGATCGTAGTCGGTGTGGCCGACCTACAGGCAAGGTCAGCTACGAGCTGAGATCATAAGCTGTGGTAGTCGACTATGGCCGGCATCCAGTCTGATGCGGCAGGCTCAAAGCATCCAGTAGCGGGCATTGGCTCTATCTCCGATGCAACCCGGTGCAGAAAAGGGCGCGGCTAGGAAGTGGCCATTTGCCATGAATCTGGATAGTCTCGTACCCGTACTATGGCTAAGGATAATGTTGTAGTGGCTTGTTGCCATATTGCCCGGTGGTATGGGCTGAGGAGAGGGAATTGAGGATAACGAATCCGCCCCAGGCAAGGGACCTGATGGCGACCGCACGAAGTTTTGGTAACTACGACCTAGCGGCAGCTCTCGCGGACTTAATCGACAATAGCATCAAGGCCAAGGCCTCTCGGGTGGATATCTCGTTCGAGCCCGAGGAGAGTGATGTTGTCGTAAGGATCCGTGACGACGGGACTGGCATGGACTTGGAGACGCTAAAGATCGCCATGCGCCCCGCCAGTGCCAATCCACAGGATGAGCGGGAGCCCGACGATCTTGGAAGATTTGGCTGGGGACTGCTCGGTACTGGCCAAGGTCTTCGCCGCATTTGGTAATCGCCTACTCGAGCAGAACGTCAGGACGTACCTGCAGGCAAAGACCGGTGTCAACAAAGGCATTCTGCGCACCATCGCGGAAGAGCCCGGGATGTTCTTTGCGTACAACAATGGCGTAACGGCTACGGCGTCCTCCGTACAGACGCGAAGGCTCCCCAGCGGTGCATTGGCTATTTCCCACATCAAGGATTTCCAAGTTGTAAACGGAGGGCAAACCACTGCGTCTCTGCTCTATGCTCGCGATGGTTTGGGCAGGAACCTTGATCATGTTTACGTTCAGGTCAAGCTGTCCGTAGTGGAGGAGGATCGGTTAGCCGATGTGGTTCCCCGAATCTCCGAATACGCCAACACACAAAACAAGGTTTCGCTGGCTGATCTTGCCTCTAACAGTCCGGTACAGATCCGAATTGAACGCTTCTCCAAAGAGGTGTCCGTTCCCCAGAAAGCGGGCGAGCTTCACAGCAGCAAATGGTTCTATGAACGTGCTAGAGGCCAGTACAAGAATCTCTTCTCGTACAAGACGCCGTCTGAGCGCAAGAAGCTTGAGTTGATGTATCCCAAGACACGTCTCGTGACAAAGACCGACCTTGCGAAGTACGAGCTTTCCTTCGATGGGCGCCCCCAACATGTCAGTGAGGGCGCCCAGAAATGCTTCAACCGCTACACGACATCGGTGCTCGCGAAGCTCGGAGATGGATCCTCGCTCAGTGAAACCTGGTTCCGTCGGGCCATGGCTAAAGCATTGCTCTTCATTGACCTTGATGAAGCCGTGCAGAACTCGTCGTGGTACCAAGCAGACCGAGGCTATAAAGCTCAAATTGTCACGTACACGATTGCAGCCTGCGCTGACGGGTTCCGAGCAAAGGCCCAGCAGTTGGATCTGGATAGGATATGGCGAGAGCAGAGTGTTCCCTCAGCACTGCTTGGATGGATGCTAGAGCAGGCCCGTCTGGTGGCAGACATTCTGAGATCCCCGCCGGACAATGTCAGGAACATCTCAGAGTTCGCCAAGCGGGATTTCTGCTGGGAGCAGTATGTGAGGGGCAAGGTTGGCGTACCAAGCGAAACCGCCGCCCAGTTTGGTGTTTCGATCGAGGAATACTGTGACGAAGCACGACAGGGAAGCCGCGAAGGAGCCATGAATCTCGAGGTTGACTTCGATGTTGCCCTGTTTGGCTTGGTGCCCCGCGCGAACGACATCATCACCCAGGCGCAGAAGAATGGGATTGCATCACCCAAGAACATTAGTGCCTTGACCAAGATTGCTTCCGGCCGTCTGAACCTGTCCAAAGGAGAAAAGACAGCTTTGAAGTACCTGTTGGAACGATTGGAGATCGAATGCTGAGCAGAGACTGGCTCAGGTCATCGCGAGGTGCTCGCTGGGGCTGGCTGGTCGGAGAGGTTGGGCCAGGCCAGTGAATGGTAAAGCGGCGAAATCTTATGATTTACGCCGCTTGGTCATTTCAGTTCGTCGCTGAGCGCTCTGTCAGGCTCAACACTTTCTTGACGTCGCGAGCTGCGAGATCTGAATCGCCCCTAGTTTCGTAGACACCTCCAAGCCTCATAATGAGGCCCATCAGGAGGTGCCATGAGCAACCAGCGT
>JBLUOL010000266.1:0-4498 GCA_048065775.1 Pseudomonas sp. GW6 | reverse complement strand
CCTCTAAGCCCCGTACTAGACGGGTTCGATTTGGTAGGCACAATTGGACTCGAACCAACGACCCCCACCATGTCAAGGTGGTGCTCTAACCAACTGAGCTATGTGCCTTCGATGGGTGCACATTCTACGCAGATCTTTTTGGCCGTCAACAGGTTTTTTCGCTAACTCACTGAAATAGGCCAATTTTTTATCAAAATCGGATCGTTGAATATTTTGCACGGGCACTAGCCGGCTATTTTCAACTCAGGTAGCATCGGATTATTCGTAAAAAATAAAGAACAGAGGTTCAAGATGGCGCACACGGCATATCCACAATCCTATTACGCCGCTTCAGCCAACCCCGTCCCGCAACGCCCTGCCCTGCAAGGCGAGGTGGAAACCGATGTATGCATCATCGGCGCGGGTTACACCGGCCTGTCCACTGCACTGTTTCTGCTGGAGAACGGTTTCAAGGTGAGCATTGTCGAGGCGGCTAAGGTTGGCTTTGGCGCTTCCGGTCGTAACGGCGGACAGATCGTCAACAGCTACAGCCGCGACATCGACGTGATCGAACGCACGGTCGGCCCCAAGCAGGCGCAACTGCTCGGGCAGATGGCGTTCGAGGGCGGCCGCATCATTCGTGAACGCATCGCCAAGTACGACATCAAGTGCGACCTGATGGATGGCGGCGTATTCGCCGCGCTGACCAGCAAGCAGATGGGCCACCTGGAATCGCAGAAGAAGCTGTGGGAGCGCTACGGCCATACCCAGCTGGAGCTGATGGACGCCAAGCGTATTCGCGAAGTGGTTGCTACCGAGAATTATGTCGGCGGCATGCTGGACATGAGCGGTGGGCATATCCATCCGCTAAACCTGGCCCTTGGTGAAGCCGCTGCAGTGGAATCGCTGGGCGGGGTGATCTATGAACAGTCCCCAGCTACGCGCATCGAGCGCGGCGCCAACCCGGTGGTGCACACTCCGGAAGGCCGTATCAAAGCCAAATTCGTCGTGGTCGCCGGCAACGCCTACCTGGGCAATCTGGTGCCGGAGCTGGCGTCCAAGTCGATGCCGTGCGGCACTCAGGTGATCACTACCGAGCCACTGTCCGATGAAGTCGCTGCCAGCCTGTTGCCGCAGGATTACTGTGTAGAAGACTGCAACTACCTGCTCGACTACTACCGCCTCACCGGCGACAAGCGCCTGATCTACGGCGGTGGCGTGGTCTACGGCGCACGCGATCCAGCCAATATCGAGGCGATCATCCGCCCGAAGATGCTCAAGACTTTCCCGCAATTGAAGGACGTGAAGATCGACTTCGCCTGGACCGGCAACTTCCTGCTGACGCTGTCGCGCCTGCCGCAGGTCGGTCGCATCGGCGACAACATCTACTACTCGCAAGGCTGCAGCGGCCATGGCGTGACCTACACGCACCTGGCGGGCAAGGTTCTGGCCGAAGCACTGCGCGGCCAGGCCGAACGTTTCGATGCCTTCGCCGGATTGCCGCACTACCCCTTCCCTGGCGGGCGGATGTTCCAGGTACCCTTCAGCGCCCTCGGCGCCTGGTACTACACACTGCGTGACAAGCTCGGCGTGTAATCCTGCCCATCAACGAAAACGGCGCCCTCGGGCGCCGTTTTCTTTTGCATCACGGACAGGCCGGCAAGGCCTGACACTGCCCACCAGAACCACTGGCTTTGGGCGGTGCGGCGAAGCGCCCATCCTCCGGCGCCAGACGCTGTGCGCAGGCCTGGGCCTGCTGCGCCTCAGCAGCACACCCCTGCTCACCCAGTACTTGGGACAGATTGAACCAACCCGCAGCAAAACCCGGCTCGCGCTTGAGACTTTCACGCAATGCCTGCTCGGTGCCCTTACGGTCGCCATCGGCATAGCGGCTGTTGCTCAGGGCGAACCAGGGCAATGACTGCTCCGGCCAGGCTTCGGCAGCGCGGCGATAGGCGCGCCGAGCCGGCTGAGCATTGCCGGTTTGCTCAAGGTCGTTGGCAGCCTTCATCCAGACATGCATATCGGCCTGTGCCGGCAAGCGTTCCGGAGGTAGGGTCACTACCGCCCAGCGCCCACCGCGCGCCCAGGTTCTGTCGAAGCTGTTGAAGCTGTCTTCGAGCCTGCGCGTAGTGGCCGAGCGCAAAATCAGCGTGCGCTCGCGGCGGTCGTAACCCACCACCACCGCGAAGTGCCATTGCGGATACCAGTCGAATGCCAGGTTCTGCAGCACCAGCACCGGGTTGCCGGCGGCCACCTCGGCGAGCACCGCCTCCAGACGTGGCTGCAGCGGATACACCAGCATTTCGTGATTGCGTGCGGCGGCGACCATCTCCACCTGCAGGCTGCCTTCACGGCTGGGGATGTAGACCTTGTCCTTGAGCGCACCGGGCGTGGTCAGCACGCCACGCTGGTTGAGCATGGTGGCCAAGGCGGCCGGGCCGCACTGATAGGCGTCCTGTGGGAAGAAGGGAACGTCGGTGAGTTCCACCCGCTCAGCCAAACGCTCGCCCACCGGTGATAACACCGGGGAGCGAGCGCAGGCTGTGAGTAGAACGATCGATGCGATACAGCAGAGGCGAATCAGCGATTTATGCATTTGACGAAATTGAAGATGTTGGTGGCGCACAGCATATCAGTGATGATGAAGATCACCAGAAACAACACGATGATGCCAACCACACCCGCACCGGCTGGTGCTTGATCCAACTGCTGGTTGAACTGCGCCAGTTCGGCAGGGGTCAGGCTGGCGATACGCGATTCGACCTGATCACGGTCGACGCCCATCGATACAAGTTTCTCCTTCACCTGCTCGTCATCGAGCATGGCCATCAACTGCTCCTGATCCACCTTGTACTGCTGCTCGGCGATCACCTCGTGAGTGCCGACCATCGCCGCATTCGCGGCAGGAATCTGCACCACCAGCAGCAGGTGAAACAACGCAGTAATAGCTGCCAGACGGCGCATAACGGGGTTCATGGAAGTTGTCATTGTGGTTATCTCCTGAGGGACGAGGTAGCCGATAGACAGCATCCAAATCGCTCAGGTTCACTCCACCAGTCTGCGCGCGTTCACGTTTCCGTCAAAAGCTGGCTGAGCACCGCACGCAGCTTGCCTGGCTTGACCGGTTTGTTCAGCAAAGGCGCACCCAGCGCCTGCAATTCGCGACGACAGTGATCGCTTCGATCGGCGCTGATGATCAGCGCCGGAATCTGCCTGGAAAATTCGTCACGTAGCTGCTGAATCACCTGACAACCGAGCACGCCGTGATCAAGGTGAAAATCCGCCAGAATCACCTCTGGCGCCCTGCCCTGCAGACGCTGCAGGGCCTCGTTCAAATCGACAGCCGTCACCACCTCGCAGCCCCACTGCCCGAGCAGCGCCTGCATGCTGTGCAGGATGTCGACTTCGTTATCGATCACCAACAGGCGCCTCCCCGGCAGGGGGTTGCCGAGGACCGGCTGCGCCACGGACAGCACCTGGCGCTGCGGCTTGGCATGCGCCAGCGGCACGCGGATGCTGAAGACCGAACCACGCCCCGGTTGCGAGCGCACCTGCACCGGGTAGCCCAGCATACGCGCGATGCGCTCGACAATGGCCAGGCCCAGGCCGACACCCTTGCGCTCGGCCGCACGCCCGACCTCAAGCTGGCTGAACTCGAGAAAGATGTTGTCCAGTTGATCGGCCGCGATGCCGCGCCCGCTATCCCACACCTGCAACTCGACAAACTCGCCACGGCGCCGCGCACCAAGCAGCACGCCGCCACGCTCGGTGTAACGGCAGGCGTTGCTGAGGAAGTTGCGCAGGATGCGCGTCAGCAAGCGGAAATCGGTATGCACCGCATAACTGGCAATTCGCGCGCGCAGGCGCAAACCACTGGCCGAGGCCACGCTTTCGAACTCGGACGCCAGCGGAGCGAGCAACTCTTCAAGGCGATAGACATCGAGATCCGGCTTGATCGCCGCCTGATCCAGCCTGGAAATATCCAGCAGATCCGCCAGCAGATCCTCGGCGCCTTCCAGGGCCAGGTGGCTGCGCTCCACTAGGTTCTGTTCGGCAGGTGGCAGCTCACGCTCGCGTAGCGTGGAGATCAACAAGCGCGCCGCGTTAAGTGGCTGCAGCAAGTCATGACTGGCCGCGGCCAGGTACTTGTCCTTGCTGCGGTTGGCCGCTTCGGCTGCGTCGCGCGCCTCGCGCAGGGCCAGTTCGATGCGCTCGCGCTCCTCGATCTGCCGCTGCAGGTTGCGGTTGGATTCGAGCAACTCGAAGGTGCGCGCCGCGACGCGGCGCTCCAGTTCGTCATTGAGTTGTTGCAGGCGCTGCTGCGCCTGCTTGCGCTCGGTGATATCGGCGACGAAGCCTTCGAAGATGCCCTCGCCGTCAGGCTTGAGCAGCAGGTTCATCAGCACGTCGATGGTGCTGCCATCGCGCCTGCGCAGGCGCGTCTCGTAGCCAAGCAGCGCCTGGCCCTGGCGCAGCCCCTGGCGAATCACCACCACCTCGTCGAAGCCCCCCCCGC
>JBLUOL010000265.1:0-4567 GCA_048065775.1 Pseudomonas sp. GW6 | reverse complement strand
GCCAGCCTGCCGCCGCAGCAGATCGTGGCGCGGCTGGCCGATCAGGGCACCTGGCTGGCCTCGGAGTCGACCTTTTACCGGTTGCTGAAGGACGCCGAACAGCAGCATCCGCGCGGCCGTAGCCGCCCACCGGTGAAACGAGCGCTGACGACCCATGTGGCCGACGGCCCGAACCAGCTGTGGTGCTGGGAAATCACCTGGCTGCCGACCACGGTCAAGGGCCGTTACTTCTACTGGTACATGATCAAGGACGTCTACAGCCGGAAGCTGGTGGCCAACGAGGTGCATGAAAGTGAAAGCGCCGAGCAGGCCGCCCAGCTGCTACGCCAGGCCTGCTTACGTGAACAGCGAGCAGGCCAGCCGCTGGTACTGCACTCGGACAATGGCAGCGCGATGAAGGGCTCGACCATGCTGGCGGCCATGCAGAACCTGGGTGTGATGCCCTCGTTCAGCCGCCCGCGGGTGAGCAATGACAACGCCTATGCCGAGGCCTTGTTCCGCACGGCGAAGTACTGCCCGCTGTGGCCGGAGCGGCCCTTCGACACGCTGGAGCAGGCCAGGAACTGGGTGAACAGCTTCGTGGCCTGGTACAACCATGAACATCGCCACAGCGCCCTGAAGTTCGTGACCCCGGCGCAGCGACATACTGGCCAGGCGGAAGAGTTGCTGCGCAAGCGTATCGAGCTGTACGAGGCGGCGCGTGCACGGCACCCGGAGCGCTGGAGCGGCAACATCAGGAACTGGGTGCTGGCACCAATCGTGTGCCTGAACCCGGAGCGGGAAGCGGTACTGCAGCAAACATCAAAGGCAGCGTGACACGCTCACGCGACAACTACCTTGAAAATCGCCGGCTCTGACTCTCAGCCTGCTTGCTGGCTGTTCTACCCCCTCGCTGATCGTGCTCAACAGCGGTCAGGAAATCCAGACACTAGACGAACCCAAATACGATGCAAAAAGTGGTTTCTACGAATTTAAGCAACCTGACGGGAAACCCCAACGTATAAATAAAGATCAGGTGAATACCATCAGGACGCTCTGATTCAGCAATGACAGCGGTTTCGTGATACCACCTTCAAACTTTCTAACCCCATTTATCACGACTGCATTGAACTTGTTAAACATTAGGAAAACTCCGAAAGAGTCTGCCCGGTAGTTATTACTAGACCAAGGAGGTCTCGCTATGTCTGACTCGACTCAAAAACTGCGCCTCGGCGCGTTGATCGCTCTGGTTGTTGGTTCAATGGTTGGCGGCGGGATCTTCTCCCTGCCACAGAATATCGCTGCAAGCGCCAGTGCCGGCGCCACCCTGATTGGCTGGCTGATCACCGGTGTCGGCATGCTCACCCTGGCCTTCGTCTTCCAGACCCTGGCAAACCGCAAACCCGACCTCAATGGCGGGGTGTATGCCTACGCTAAGGCCGGCTTCGGCGACTACATGGGTTTCTCCTCGGCTTGGGGTTACTGGATCAGCGCCTGGATCGGCAACGTCAGCTACATGGTGTTGCTGTTCTCCACCCTCGGCTACTTCTTTCCGGTATTCGGCGAGGGCAACACCCTGCCGGCGATCATCTGCGCCTCTATCGTGCTCTGGCTGCTGCACTTTCTGGTGCTGCGCGGGATCAGGGAAGCGGCCTTCATTAATACCATCACCACCATCGCCAAGATGCTGCCGCTGGCGCTGTTCATCGTCATCGCCGCCGTCGCCTTCAAGATGGACGTGTTCACCTCGGACTTCTGGGGCAGCGGCAACACCGAGCTCGGCAGCGTGATGGATCAGGTGCGCAACATGATGCTGGTCACCGTCTGGGTGTTCATCGGTATCGAGGGTGCGAGCATCTTCTCCGCCCGCGCCGAGAAACGCAGCGATGTCGGCAAGGCCACCGTCATCGGCTTCATCGGCGTGCTCCTGCTATTAGTGCTGGTCAACATCCTCAGTCAGGGCATCCTCGCCCAGGCCGAACTGGCCGGACTGAAAAACCCGTCCATGGCCGGCGTACTGGAGCAGGTGGTCGGCCCCTGGGGCGCGCAACTGATCTCCATCGGCCTGATCGTCTCACTCGCCGGTGCCTTGCTGTCATGGACGCTGCTGTGCGCCGAGATTCTCTTCGCCAGCGCCCGCGACCACACCATGCCCGAGTTCCTGCGCAAGGAGAACGCCAACCAGGTCCCGGCTAACGCGCTGTGGCTGTCCAACGGGCTGATCCAGCTGTTTCTGATCATCACCCTGTTCAGCGAGTCCACCTACCTCAGCCTGCTGTATCTGGCCACCTCGATGATTCTGGTGCCGTACTTCTGGTCGAGTGCCTACGCCGTGCTGCTGGCCTTGCGCGGCGAGACCTACGAAAACGCCGCCGGCGAACGCAACAAGGATCTGCTGATCGCGCTGATCTCCACGCTGTATGCGGTGTGGCTGGTGTACGCCGCCGGCGTGCAGTACCTGCTGCTCTCCGCGCTGCTCTATGCCCCTGGCGCAATCCTGTTCGCCAAGGCCAAGCGCGAGCTGGGCCAACCGGTGTTCACGGGCGTCGAGAAGCTGATCTTCATCGCCGTACTGATCGGCGCCGGCATTGCCGCATTCGGCCTGTATGACGGTTTCCTGAGTTTGTAAAAGTGCCGCCCCGGACCTTCCGGGGCCACGTTCCACGAGAAGGAGTTTGACATGTCCAAGAAAGCCCTAGGCGTTCATTCCGAAGCCGGCAAGCTGCACAAGGTGATGGTCTGCTCGCCCGGCCTTGCGCACCTGCGCCTGACCCCCGCCAACTGCGACGAACTGCTGTTCGACGACGTGATCTGGGTATCGCAGGCCAAGCGCGACCATTTCGATTTCATGACCAAGATGCGTGAACGCGGTATAGAGGTCGTGGAGATGCACAACCTGCTCGAAGAGACCGTGCGCAACCCGCAAGCGCTGCAGTGGATTCTCGAGCGCAAGATCACCCCCAACAGCGTCGGCCTCGGTCTGCAGAACGAAGTTCGTTCGTTTATCGAAAGCCTGGAGCCACGGCGCATCGCCGAATTCCTGATCGGCGGCGTGTCCGGCGCAGACCTGCAGAAATACAAAGATTCGGAAGCAGCGAAGATGTTCAACGCCTATCTGGGCGAGTCCAGCTTCATCTTCCCGCCGCTGCCCAACACCCAGTTCACCCGCGACACCACCTGCTGGATCTACGGCGGCGTAACCCTCAACCCGATGTACTGGCCGGCGCGCCGCCAGGAAACCCTGCTCGCCAGTGCCATCTACAAATTCCACCCGGACTTCATCAATGAAGAGTTCGAGGTCTGGTATGGCGACCCGGATCAGGATCACGGCTCGGCCACCCTCGAAGGCGGCGACGTGATGCCAATCGGCAACGGTACCGTGCTGATCGGCATGGGTGAGCGCAGCTCGCACCAGGCCATCGGCCAGGTGGCGCGTACCCTGTTCGCCAAAGGCGCCGCCGACAAGGTGATAGTCGCCGGCCTGGGCAAATCGCGCTCGGCCATGCACCTGGACACCGTGTTCAGCTTCTGCGACCGCGACCTAGTGACCATCTTCCCGGAAGTGGCCAACTCCATCGTGCCCTTCGTGCTGCGCCCGGATGAAAGCAAGCCTGGCGGTATCGACCTGCGCCGCGACGAGCGCAGCTTCCTCGACGTGGTCGCCGAGTCGCTCAACCTGAAGAAACTGCGCGTGGTGGAAACCGGCGGCGACGCCTACGAGGCCGAACGCGAGCAGTGGGACGACGGCAACAACGTGGTCTGCCTGGAGCCCGGCGTGGTGATCGGCTACGACCGCAACACCTACACCAACACCCTGCTGCGCAAGGCTGGCGTCGAAGTCGTCACCATCAGCGCCAGCGAGCTGGGCCGCGGCCGTGGCGGCGGCCACTGCATGACCTGCCCGATCATCCGCGACCCGATCGATTACTGACAAAGCCACTCCGGCGGCCAGAAGTCGCCGGATGGATTCCCACACCGACCTGGAGAAAGAACCATGGCTTTCAACATGCACAACCGCAACCTGCTCAGCCTGATGCACCACAGCACCCGCGAGCTGCGCTACCTGATCGACCTATCGCGTGATCTCAAACGTGCCAAGTACACCGGTACCGAGCAGCAGCACCTGAGCCGCAAGAATATCGCGCTGATCTTCGAGAAGACCTCGACCCGTACCCGCTGCGCCTTCGAAGTGGCCGCCTACGACCAGGGCGCCAACGTCACCTACATCGAGCCCGGCTCCTCGCAGATCGGCCACAAGGAGTCGATGAAGGATACCGCTCGCGTGCTCGGACGCATGTACGACGCCATCGAGTATCGCGGCTTCAAGCAGGAGATTGTCGAGGAACTGGCCACCTACGCCGGCGTACCGGTGTTCAACGGTCTGACCGACGAGTACCACCCCACGCAGATGCTCGCCGACGTGCTGACCATGCGCGAGCACAGCGACAAGCCGCTGCACGACATCGCCTACGCCTACCTGGGCGACGCGCGCAACAACATGGGCAACTCGCTGCTGCTGATCGGCGCCAAGCTCGGCATGGATGTGCGCATCGCCGCGCCCAAGGCGCTGTGGCCCAGCGAGGAACAC
>JBLUOL010000264.1:0-4580 GCA_048065775.1 Pseudomonas sp. GW6 | reverse complement strand
CTGGCATGCCGCCCGACCTTTCCCGGATTTCATCCGGGCTACCCGCTTGGCTGAGCATCGTTGCTAATCAGGTTTCTTTATGCCTGAACGAATAGAGCCTCCCTGTAGGAGCGAGCGTCGCGAGCGCAGCTTTTTCGCGAGCAGAGCTCGCTCCTACAATCAGGTCGCCACAGCCGCAATACGGAGGCGGGCATGGATCGGCTGATCAACTGGGCTATCGTCCATAGCATCACCAACCGGCACCTCGATGACTTCGACAACTTCGCCAAAAGTATCGCCAGTCTAACCCTGGATCAGTGAAACAATAGTCCGGGGGGATAATGCCGTGCCCCGGATTACGCCTGCGGTTGACCCAAACACCTGCAGGTCGCCCCCGCCCTTCGCTTCCCACGATACGACCGTACGGACATTCACATCTTGTTGAACAGGCTCAACTGCGAAATCCGCACGAACGATGCCTGGGCGGCCTCCAGCTTGGTCTCTTGCAGGGTGAGCCGCGAGATGGCCTCGGACATGTCGGTGTCGCGGATCGTGGACTGGCTGCTGGCATTGGCGATCTGCAGGCTTTCGTTCTCGGTGCTGAGGGTGTCGATGACGTTCAGCCGCGCACCGATGGACGCCTGGGTGGCCAGCACCTGGTTCATGCCGTTGTCCAGGTTGCTGATGGCCGAGGCCACGGCCTCGGTCAGCGCCAGTTGCGCGGCAGGGTCGCCGGATACCGGGGTCTTCAGCGCGGCACTGAGGTTGCCGATGGTCTCGAACACGCTCTGGGTTTCCGCCGACTTGCCCTGCACCACGAAGGTATCGCCCGCCGCCGGTGCCGCGCTGATCTGCAGCTCCACGCCGGCGAAGCCGATGGTCTCGGGATAGGTACCCGACAATGAGCCGCTGGCAATCGGCGTGCTGCCCGTCAGCACCGGCTGGGCATAGACCTCGTAATCACTGGCGCTGGTAAAGCGAAGCTGCACGCCGCTGCTGGGAAACTGGGTGGTGTAGGCGGTCGGGTCGACCACGCTGCCGGAAGTCAGTTGCGCGGTGGAGGTGTTGCTGGCGCTGCGCGTGGTGACGATCTCGGTGTCCGCCACGCCGAAGGTGAAGCTGTAGCCGGTCAGCAGGCTGTCCAGGTCACCCTGGCCATCGGCCTCCTGCAGGGCCACATCCAGCTCGAAACTGGCGCCGCGAAAGTTGATTGTGGTGCCGTCAATCGCCGTCGGGTCGAACACCCCGCTGTTGGACGATGCCTCGCTGGTCACATCATTGCCGAGGTTATCGAGGATGCGAAACTGGGTGCTGCTGACCAGTTCCAGGGTATAGGGCTCGCCCGCGCGGAAGGTCTTGTCGTACTGGGTGCCGTTGTCCACCAGCCCTTGGGACAGGTAGACGCGCTGACCGTCGGTATTGGGGTCGTTGCTCAAGTCCGACTCGGTGCGGCTGGCGTTGATCACGTTCTCGAACACGCTCCAGCCACTGTCGTTGATCGCCATCGTACCCGAGCTGGACACCTGCAGCTCCTGGCTGGTCTGATCGCCCTGGTAGGTCACCGAGCCATCGGGGTTGAGCACAAACGGCTGCACATCAGTTTTGGAGCCGGCAAAAATATAATTGCCGCTGGCATCCTTGCTATTCATCACTTCCAAAAGCTGAGCAGTGATCTGATCCAGCTCACTGGCAATCGAGCTACGGTCCTCGTCAGAAAGCGAACCGCTACCAGAGTAGACCGCTAACTCGCGGGCGTTCTGCAGCAAGTTATTCGCCGTATTGAGCAGGGCCTCCTCCTGCGTCAGCGAGTTGGTGACGGTGGTCATGTTACCGCTGTACTGATCGAGCTGGGCCTGCTGCTGCTCCAGTTGCAACAGGCGCGCGGCACCGACAGGATCGTCCGCCGGGGTCTGGATGCGCACGCCACTGGAGATCTGCTGCTGGGTCTTGGCAATATCGGCGTAACCCTTTTGATAACTGGAGACGTAGGCGTTGAAGACCTGCGGAGTGGAGATGCGCGTACTCATAGCGTCATGCCTCAGAAACTGTTGATCAGGGTATCGAACGTAGTACGCGCAACTTGAATGATTTGCGAGGCCGCCGTGTAGTACTGCTCGAACTTGATGAGGTTGGCGGCCTCTTCATCCAGGTTAACCCCCGACAGCGACTGCTGGCTGGTGGTGGCCTGGTTGAGGATGGCCTCGGTGGCGGAAGCGTCGAGCTGAGCCTGGTTGGTCTTGGCGCCGACCGTTTCGATCAGCGCACTATAGGAGGTGGTCAGGCTCATGCCGTTGTTGCCATTGACCGCGACGGTCTTGGCCGTCTGCAGTTCCAGCACCGCCAGGGCGTTGCGGTTGTCACCGGTGCCGTCGCCGTTGAAGGCGATGGTCAGGCTGTCGCCCGCCGCCGGGGAACCGGCCAGGGTCATCTCGAAGGCGTATTCGCTGGGCACGCTGGGCGGGTTGGCGGGAACGCTGACCGTCACGACGTTGCTCTGCCCCGGCACGATGCTGCCGCTGCCGATGCTGTTGCCAGCAACGTCGTACAGGGTGTAGCCCTGGGCGCCGCCGCTGGGCGCGTCGTAGACCAGTTTGATCGGCATGCCGTTTTCCAGGCTGCTCTGCATGTCGGCAACGGCGGCGGCGTCGTAGATGTCGATCAGGGTGATCAGGCTCGGCTGGCTGACGCTGCCGCTGCCGACGTTGCCGGTGGTCAGGGTCGCCGCCAGGGGGGCGGCGAAGGCCAGTTGGTTGGAGTCGGTCATGCTCACTTTGATGTCGCCCGCCGCATGGCGGGTCGGCAGGATGGTGAACCGGTCTCCGGCCGCCACGCTGCCGCTGTCGAGTGCCAGGGTGAAGCCATCGATCACCGGCGGCGGCGAATCGGTCAGGTCGTAGCTGCCCATGTCCTTGCCGTCGGACAGGCGCCTGACGCTGTAGCCGGTAGCGCTGGTGAAGGTCACTTCGTAGTCGCTGGTACTGAGCGCGCTGGTGTCGTCGATGTACACGCGCAGGTTGGCGGAGGTATCGCTGTTGCCGGCTTGCCCCAGGCTTCTCTGCTGCTGCAGGGTCAGCTCATTGATGTCGCTGAACAGCATGGCGCCCAATTGGCCATTGAGGTCGAGCCCCTGGCCGAGCTGGCTGTTGACCTGGTCGGCGAGCACCAGCGCCAGGCGTCCGAGGTCGTTGAGGGTGGTGTCGAGCACTTCTTCGCGGTAGCGCAGCAGGCCACCGATCTGTCCTCCCGTGATCGACGAGGTGACGTCTATCGTGAAATGGCCGTTCTGCGTCAGGAGCAGGGCATAGCGCGACGGGTCGTCGGCGCTCGGCACCGCGCTGAGTTGCGCCGCGCTGCCGCCCACCACCAGCGGCTGGCCATTGCCGATGAACAGGTTGTAGCTGCCATCCTGCTCGACCACGGTGACCCCGATCAGCTCGGAAAGCTCTCGCACCGCCTCGTCGCGCTGGTCCAGCAGGTCGTTGGGCGAGGCGCCGGAAGCGGAGGCATTGACGATGGCCTGGTTGTACTGGGCGACACTGGCCGCCAGGCTGTTGACCTGCTGAACCATGCTCGACAACTGCTGGTTGATGTAGCTGTTCTGCTCCGTCAACTGGTTGTAAATCGAGTTGAAGCGCTCACTCAGGGTCTCGGCCTGGGTCAGCAGCAACTGCCGCGACGCCGTATCGGTAGGGCTGGCGGCCGCGGTTTGCAGGGCGGCGAAGAAGTCCTCCATCACCGCGGTGATGCCGGTGGTGCTGTCGGCCAGCAGCGAGTTGACCTGGTTGATTTCGGTTAGATAGGTTTGCGCTTCATTGTCCAGCGCCGTAGCCGTGCGCACCTGCGTGGTCAAAAAATCACTGTAGATACGCCGCACATCGATAATCGACGCGCCCGTGCCGAGGTAGCTCGCGCCCAGCCTCTGCGAGGCATTGGACTGCTGCACGGTCTGCTGGCGGGTATACCCGGCGGTGTCAGTGTTGCTGATGTTGTTACCGGTGACAGCCAGTGCCGTCTGGCTCACACGTAGCCCGGAAACCCCAATGGCAAGAAGGTCAGGCATGCATCACCTCAAAGCGTCCTTGTGCCGGTGCTATCCGACCGGGCAATGGTTTGGTAGGTCGCATCAATTTTGCGAGCGATCTGGTTGATTTTGCGCGCGTACTGCGGGTCGGTGGCATAGCCGGCAGATTGCAGGTTGTTGACGAACTGCTCAGCGTTGCCACTGGATGCCAGGGCTTCCTTGTAACGGGCGTTGCCCTGCAGAAAATCCACCAGATCATGGAAGCTCTGTTTGTACGAGTCGTAGGCCCGGAAGTTGGCCGGCTCACGGACCATTTCGCCCCCGCGGTATTCGCTGGTGATCGCGCGCGCCGAGTCCCCTTGCCACTGCCCGTGGGTCTTGATGCCAAACAGGTTGTGGCTGCTGCCACCATCGCCACGGCGCAGGATCGACTTGCCCCAGCCGGTTTCCAGGGCCGCCTGGGCCACCAGGTAACGCGGCTCGACACCAATGCGCTCGGCGGCCTCGCGGGCCAAGGGCAGCATGGTCTCGACAAACTCCTCCGCGGAGGCGAATGCCGGCGTGCCTTTGGCCAGCGGCG
>JBLUOL010000263.1:0-4732 GCA_048065775.1 Pseudomonas sp. GW6 | reverse complement strand
CCCCCGGCTCGCGAGCAGAGCTCGCTCCTACAAGACGGATCAACCGCGCTCGACCGGCGTCGAGGTCAACTCGAAGGGGCTGTTGCTGCGGCGCTGGTTGCGATCGTCGCGCGGCGTGGCGCCGAAGAAGTTGCGGTAGGCGCTGGAGAAGTGCGGCCCCGAGGAGAAGCCGCAGGACAGGCCGATCTGGATGATCGACTTGCTGGTCTGCATCAGCAGCTGGCGTGCCTTGTTCAGGCGCAGCTCCAGGTAATACTGGCTGGGCACGCGGTTGAGGTACTGCTTGAAGATACGTTCCAGCTGACGACGCGATACGCACACGTGCTGGGCGATCTCGTCGGTGGTCAGCGGCTCCTCGATGTTGGCTTCCATCAGCAGCACGGCCTGGGTCAGCTTCGGATGGCTGGAGCCGAGGCGATTCTGCAGCGGAATGCGCTGACGCTCACCGCCCTCACGAATGCGCTCGACCACCAACTCCTCGCTCACCGCACCGGCCAGCTCGGCGCCGTGGTCGCGCGCCAGTACCGCCAGCAGCAGATCGAGCACGGCCATGCCGCCACAGGCGGTCAGCCGGTCACGATCCCAGTCGAACAGATGGCTGGTGGCGATGACCTTAGGGAAGCGCTCGGCGAAATCATCCTGCCAGCGCCAGTGCACTGCCGCGCGATAACCATCGAGCAAACCGAGCTGAGCCAGCGGATAGACCCCGGCAGACAGCCCGCCAATCACACAACCACTGCGCACCTGCTGCTTGAGCGCCG
This sequence comes from Pseudomonas sp. GW6, assembly GCA_048065775.1. Taxonomy (GTDB): domain Bacteria; phylum Pseudomonadota; class Gammaproteobacteria; order Pseudomonadales; family Pseudomonadaceae; genus Aquipseudomonas. Next base: position 3,971 of record JBLUOL010000263.1, on the reverse strand, counting down.
CCGCCAGCCCCGCAGAAACCTGCGCCGGCGGCGCATCGGCGAGCAGGAACAGCTTGTCCAACCCTTCCAGATGCCCGGCCCAGGGCTCGCCCGGCAGACGCCAGTCACCCGCAGCCAGCGGCTCGGCCTGGAGAAACACCAGCTCGTACACCACTTCCGGATGCACGCGCTGGGCGACACGCAGGGCCTCCTCCGCCAGGGACAGGGTCAGGGCCTTGGTGCCGGGCCAGTACAAAAAGCCGATTCGATGGGGAGTCATTAGTGTCTATTCAATGGGTTCAACGCACCAGTTAAGTGCGAAGTCTAGCTTCTTATTATTTGAGACTGCCGGAAAGGAACTGCTGCAGCCGCTCGGATTGCGGATTGGCCAGCACTTCCTTCGGGCAACCGCGCTCTTCGACCAATCCCTTGTGCAGGAACACCAGCTGATTCGACACCTCGCGGGCAAAACCCATTTCGTGGGTCACCACCACCATGGTGCGACCTTCGGTGGCCAGGTCCTGCATCACCTTGAGCACTTCGCCGACCAGTTCGGGGTCGAGCGCCGAAGTGGGCTCATCGAACAGCATCACCTCCGGCTCCATGGCCAGGGCACGGGCGATGGCCACGCGCTGCTGCTCACCACCACTCATGTGCGCGGGGTAGGCGTCCTTGCGGTGCGCGACGCCGACCTTGGCCAGGTAATGTTCAGCCTTGTCGCGGGCTTCAGCCTTGCTCATGCCGAGTACGTGTACCGGCGCTTCCATCACGTTCTCCAGGGCGCTCATGTGCGACCACAGATTGAAGTGCTGGAACACCATGGCCAGACGCGAGCGCATGCGCTGCAGCTGTTTGGCATCGGCGGCGCGCAGCGAACCGTCCTTGGCCAGCACCAGCTTCAGCTCTTCGTTGTTGAGCAGAATCTTGCCGGCATGCGGCTGCTCGAGCAGGTTCAGGCAGCGCAGGAAGGTGCTCTTGCCCGAGCCGCTGGAGCCGATGATGCTGATCACATCGCCCGCCTTGGCCGCCATCGACACACCCTTGATCACTTCATGGCTGCCGTAGCGCTTGTGCAGGTCCTGAACTTCGAGTTTGTACATGTTCGGGTTCTCTTGAATCGTCATGGCATCAGCCCTTGCGCGGGGCCATGTAGGCCAGCCAGCGGCGCTCGGCCAGCTTGAACAGGCGTACCAGGATGAAGGTCAGCGCCAGGTAGAACAGGCCGGCGGTGATGAAGGCCTCGAAAGGCATGTAGTACTGCGAACTGACGGTGCGCGCGGCGCCGGTGATGTCGATCAGGGTCACGATCGACGCCAGCGAGGTGGTGTGCAGCATCATGATCACTTCATTGCTGTACTGCGGCAGCGCACGGCGCAGTGCCGACGGCAGGAGGATGCGCCGATACAGCTTGCTGCGCGACATGCCCATGGCCTTGGCCGCCTCGATCTCGCCGGGCGGCGTGGCCTTGAGGCTGCCAGCGAGGATTTCCGCAGTGTAGGCGCTGGTGTTGATGGCAAACGCCAGGCAGGCGCAGAAGGTCGCGCTGGAGAAATACGGCCACATGAAGCTGTCACGAATGAACTCGAACTGGGCCAGCCCGTAATAGATCAAAAACAGCTGCACCAGCATCGGTGTGCCGCGAATCACGTAGGTGTAGAGCCAGGCCGGTAAGTTGACCCAGGGCGATTTCGATACCCGCATCAGTGCCAGTGGCAGCGCCAGGCTGAGGCCGAACGCCAGGGAGATCAGCAGGATTTTCAGGGTGACCAGCACGCCGCCCCAGTACAGCGGCAGGTTCTCCCAGATCATTTGATAGTCGAAGATCATAGGTCAGCCACCTTGGTACCCACCGAGTAGCGCTTCTCGAGGAAACGCAGCGCCAGCAAGGAAACGCTGGTCAGCACCAGATACAGCCCCGCCACCGCCAGGTAGAAGGTGAACGGCTCACGCGTCGCGTCGGCCGCGCTCTTGGCCTTGAACATCATGTCCTGCAGGCCGACCACGGAAATCAGCGCGGTGGCCTTGGTCAGCACCAGCCAGTTATTGGTGAAACCGGGAATGGCGAAACGGATCATCTGCGGCACGAGAATGCGGAAGAATACCTGCATCCCGCTCATGCCATAGGCCGCACCGGCTTCCGCCTGCCCCTTGGGGATCGCCATGAAGGCACCGCGGAAGGTTTCCGACAGGTAGGCCCCGAAGATGAAGCCCATGGTGAACACGCCAGCGACGAAGGGGTTGATGTCGATGTAATCGTCATAGCCGAGCATCGGCGCGATACGGTTCACCATGTCCTGGCCGCCGTAAAAGATCAGCAGGATCAGCACCAGGTCGGGAATCCCGCGAATCACCGTGGCGTAGGTATCACCCAACGCCGCCAGCCAGCGGATCGGCGACAGACGAAAGGCCGCACCCAGCAGGCCGAGGAAGATCGCCACTGCCATCGACGTCAGCGCCAGAAGCAGGGTGAGCCAGGCACCATCGAGAATGGTCGAGCCGTAGCCTTGAAGCATGCGCTAATACCTCTCAGGCACCCCAGGCGCCGCCTAGCACAAAGAAAATTCATGTCGCTCACGCGACGGGCCGCAGGTTGAATACCCGGATTGGTATTTAACGACCCCGCAGAACCAAGAAAAAAGTGGCACAACCTCAAAAAGGTTAGTGCCACTTCATCTATCTGGGACGCTTACTCGCCGTAAACGTCGAAGTCGAAGTACTTGTCCTGCACTTCCTTGTATTTGCCGTTGGCGCGGATGGCCAGGATAGCGGCGCTGATCTTGTCGGCCAGCGCCTTGTCACCCTTGCGCACGGCGATGCCCTGACCTTCGCCGAAGTACTTCACGTCAGTGAAGTCCGGGCCGGCGAACGCGAAGCCCTTGCCTGCGTCGGTCTTGAGGAAACCGTCATCGATGTTCACCGAATCGGCCAGGGTGGCGTCCAGGCGGCCGGACTGCATGTCCAGGAACACTTCGTTCTGCGAGCTGTAGCGCACGACTTCAGCGCCAGCCGGGGCGAAGATGTCGGTGGCGTAGCGGTCATACACGGACGAGCGCTGCACGCCGATCTTCTTGCCTTTCAGGTCGACCAGCGGGTCCTTGATCTCGGTACCAGCCTTCATCGCCAGCTTGGCCGGGGTGGCGTAGTACTTGCCAGTGAAGTCCACGGACTTCTTGCGGTCTTCGGTGATCGACATGGAAGACAGCACGGCGTCGAACTTGCGCACTTTCAGGGCCGGGATCAGGCCATCGAACTCCTGTTCGATCCACTTGCACTCGACCTTCATCTCTTCGCACAGGGCGTTGCCGATGTCGTAGTCGAAGCCGGCAATCTGGCCATCGGGAGTCTTGAATGCGAAGGGCGGGTAGGCCGCCTCGATGCCAATGCGCAGCGGCTTCTCGGCCATGGCCAGGGGCGACATCAGGGATAGCGCCAGGGCGCCAAGCAGTGCGATCTTCTTCATTCTTTGCTCCTTCGAATTGGGTATGACATCGATGGCAGTGAGGGGCCCGGGCCTTTTATGGATTGTAGAAGGCGGTGCTGCGCTGTCGTGGTGGACGAGCGACAAAGGGGCCTTGGCTGGGTGTGCGGCATTCTAGCGGCAGGCAATGAGGCGATATTTCCTCAATGCGACAACTAATTACAGAAGCACAGGAAGTGACGGCGGCAGATATTGACAGCCCGCAAAAGGAGTGATCAAGCAGAAGAGGCCAAACAGATATCTACAGCAATACTCAGGCCATAAACCATATAACGCCCGAAACATGGGCGTTGGAGCCACTTCGTGGTTTTCCATGGCGCCACTGACGGCACCTTATCAGGGCAGCGACGTTCCCTAACCGCCCAATCGGGTGCGCGCTGTTACCGCGGCGCCATGCAAATCGCAGGGTGCGCATCGGTACACGACCAAGCACTGGAGTAGCCGTCATTCCCGCGAAGGCGAGAAACCAGGCGTTACGCAACACCTGGGCTCCCGCCTTCGCGGGAGTGACGAT
>JBLUOL010000262.1:0-4800 GCA_048065775.1 Pseudomonas sp. GW6 | reverse complement strand
ATCTGTAGGGCGGGTGAAACCCGCCAGGGCTATGTGGCGGGTTTCACCCGCCCTACGAACAGTGTAGGAGCCTCGCCCCGAGGCGAAGCTTTTGCGTCTTTCGGCGCATTCGCCGCGAGGCGCGGCTCCTACAGAGCAGGGCTACGTTGCTGATCAGCCGCGGTAGTAGCGCTGCGGCACGAACGGGGTCTTGGCCACTTTCATCGCCACGCGCTTGCCGCGCACCACGGCCCAGACGTCGCTATCGATGGCGACATGGCTGGCGTTGACGTAACCCATGGCCACTGGCGCGCCGAGGGTCGGGCCGAAGCCGCCGCTGCACACCTGGCCGATCACGCTACCGTCGGCATCGACGATTTCCGCGCCTTCACGTACCGGTACACGCTCCTGCGGCAGCAGGCCGACGCGCTTGCGCGCCACGCCTTTTTGCTGCTGCTCGAACACGCGCTCGGCGCCCGGGAAGTTGCCGGCACGCTCGCCGTCAGCGCGGCGCACTTTGGAGATCGCCCACAGCAGGCTGGCTTCGATCGGCGTGGTGGCGCTGCTCATGTCGTGGCCGTACAGGCACAGGCCGGCTTCCAGGCGCAGCGAGTCACGCGCCCCCAGGCCGATAGCCTCGACTTCCACTTCGGCCAGCAGGCTGCGCGCCAGGGCTTCGGCCTGATCGACGGCGACGGAAATTTCGAAGCCGTCTTCACCGGTGTAGCCGCTGCGGCTGACGATGCATTCGCTACCCAGCAGGCGCACACGGGCGACCTGCATGAAAGTCATCTTGCTCACTTCAGGGGCCAGGCGGGCCAGCACGTCGACCGCTTTCGGGCCTTGCAGGGCGAGCAGGGCGCGCTCTTCGAACAGGCACTCGATCTGGCACTGTTCGCCGATGTGCTTCTTCAGGTGCGCCAGATCCTGATCCTTGCAGGCGGCGTTGACCACCACGTACAGCGTGTCGTCACCCAGGTTGGCGACCATCAGGTCGTCGAGGATGCCGCCCTGAGCATCGGTGAACATGGCGTAGCGCTGCATGCCCACCGGCAGGTCGATGATGTCCACCGGCACCAGGGTTTCCAGAGCGCGCGCGGCGTTCTCGCCACGCAGCAGGATCTGGCCCATGTGCGAGACGTCGAACAGGCCGGCGGCATCGCGGGTGTGCAGGTGCTCCTTCATCACGCCCAGCGGGTACTGCACGGGCATGTCATAGCCGGCGAAGGGCACCATGCGCGCGCCGAGTTCGAGGTGCAGGGCGTGCAGCGGAGTCTTGGCGAGAGTTTCAGTGGTCATGTCGATTTCCTGTTGAGTGCGTCGCGCGCACCGGTTGGGGCCGCCGCGCGGCCCGTGGTCAGTCGGGTATCAGTCAGCGTAGACCGGGTAGGTGGCGCACAGGTCGGCGACCTGGCCGCGCACGCGCTCGATCACGGCCGGGTTTTCCAGGTCGTCGAGGATGTCGCAGATCCAGCCGGCGAGGGTGCGGCATTCGCCTTCCTTGAAACCGCGAGTGGTCACCGCCGGGGTACCGATACGGATGCCGGAGGTGACGAACGGCGACTGTGGGTCGTTCGGCACGGCGTTCTTGTTCACGGTGATGTGGGCATCGCCCAGCGCCGTGTCGGCCGCTTTGCCAGTCAGGCCCTGCTTGACCAGGCTGATCAGCATCAGGTGGTTGTCGGTACCACCGGAGACCACGTCATAGCCGCGCTCGACGAACACCGCCGCCATGGCGCGGGCGTTGTCGATCACTTGCTGCTGGTAGGTCTTGAAGCCCGGCTCCAGTGCTTCCTTGAAGCACACCGCCTTGGCCGCAATCACGTGCATCAGCGGGCCGCCCTGGGCACCGGGGAAGACGGCGGAGTTGAGCTTCTTCTCGATCTCCTCGTTCTTGCGCGCCAGGATCAGGCCGCCACGTGGGCCACGCAGGGTCTTGTGCGTGGTAGTGGTGACCACGTCGGCGAACGGTACCGGGTTGGGGTACAGACCGGCGGCGACCAGGCCCGCAACGTGAGCCATATCGACGAACAGCAGTGCGCCGATTTTGTCAGCGATGGCGCGGAAACGCGGGAAGTCCAGCACGCGCGAGTAGGCTGAGAAGCCGGCGACGATCATCTTCGGCTTGTGCTCGACTGCCAGACGCTCGACCTCGTCGTAGTCGATCAGGCCGTTCTCGTCGATGCCGTACTGCACGGCGTTGTACAGCTTGCCCGAGGACGACACCTTGGCGCCGTGAGTCAGGTGGCCGCCGTGGGCCAGGCTCATGCCGAGAATGGTGTCGCCAGCATTGAGCAGCGCGAGGTACACGGCGCTGTTGGCCGAAGAGCCGGAGTGCGGCTGGACGTTGGCGTAGTCGGCGCCGAACAGCTGCTTGGCGCGCTCGATGGCCAGCGCCTCGACCTTGTCCACATGCTCGCAACCACCGTAGTAGCGCTTGCCCGGATAGCCTTCGGCGTACTTGTTGGTCAGGCCGCTACCTTGCGCCTGCATGACGCGCTGGCTGCAGTAGTTCTCCGAGGCGATCAGCTCGATATGGTCTTCCTGGCGCTGTTCTTCGGCCTGGATCGCCGCGAGCAGGGCGTCGTCATAGCCTTGCAGTTGGTCGTGCTTGCTGAACATGGTGAGGCCCTCTTTATCGTTTTTCTCGGGATGAAGTCAGCCCGCCCCGGTAAGGGGAGCCGAAAGGAATCGGGGTGGATGTAGCCCGGATGCAATCCGGGGAAGCTGTTGAAAGCTCCCGGATTGCATCCGGGCTACGGGTTGGCGCTTACGCGTCCTGATACGCCTCGATGGACGGGCAGGCGCAGACCAGGTTGCGGTCGCCGTAGACGTTGTCCACGCGGCCGACCGGCGGCCAGTACTTGGCCTCGATCAGGGTCGCCAGCGGGTACACGGCCTGCTCGCGGCTATAGGCGTGGTGCCATTCGCCAACCAGCTCCAGGGCAGTGTGCGGGGCGTTCTTCAGTGGGTTGTCGTCCTTGTCCAGACGGCCCTGCTCGACCGCGCGAATTTCCTCGCGGATGGCGATCATGGCGTCGCAGAAGCGATCCAGTTCTTCCTTGGACTCGCTCTCGGTCGGCTCGATCATCAGCGTGCCGGCTACCGGGAAGGACATGGTCGGGGCGTGGAAGCCGAAGTCGATCAGGCGCTTGGCCACGTCGTCGACGCTGATGCCGCTGCTGTCCTTGAGCGGACGGATGTCGAGGATGCACTCGTGCGCCACCAGGCCGCCTTCACCGGAGTACAGCACCGGGTAGTGCTCTTCCAGACGACGGGCGATGTAGTTGGCGTTGAGGATCGCCATCTGCGACGCACGCTTGAGGCCGTTGCCGCCCATCATGGTGATGTACATCCAGGTGATCGGCAGGATGCTGGCGCTGCCGAACGGCGCGGCGCTGACTGCACCTTCCTTGCGTGCCATGTGCGCATGGCCCGGCAGGAACGGTGCCAGGTGCGACTTGACGCCAATCGGGCCGACGCCCGGGCCGCCGCCGCCGTGCGGGATGCAGAAGGTCTTGTGCAGGTTCAGGTGCGAGACGTCGCCGCCGAACTGGCCTGGGGCGCAGAGGCCGACCATGGCGTTCATGTTCGCGCCGTCGATGTAAACCTGACCGCCGTTGTCGTGGATGATCTGGCAGATCTCGCGGATGCCTTCCTCGAACACACCGTGGGTGGACGGGTAGGTGATCATGATCGCAGCCAGGCGATCCTTGTGCTCTTCGGCCTTGGCCTTCAGGTCGGCGATGTCGACGTTGCCGCGTGCATCACAGGCGGTCACCACCACGCGCATACCGGCCATGGAGGCGGTTGCCGGGTTGGTGCCGTGGGCCGATTGCGGGATCAGGCAGATGTCGCGCTGATCGTCGCCACGGCTCAGGTGATAGGCGCGGATGGCCAGCAGGCCGGCGTACTCGCCCTGGGAACCGGCGTTAGGCTGCAGCGACACGGCGTCGTAGCCGGTGGCGGCGCAGAGCATGGCTTCCAGCTCAGTGGTCAGCTGGGTGTAACCGGCAGCCTGTTCGACCGGAGCGAAGGGGTGCAGATTGCCGAACTCCGGCCAGGTCACCGGGATCATCTCGCTGGCGGCGTTGAGCTTCATGGTGCAGGAGCCCAGCGGGATCATGCTGCGATCCAGAGCCAGATCCTTGTCGGCCAGCTTGCGCAGGTAGCGCATCAGCTCGGTTTCACTGTGGTAGCGGTTGAACACTTCATGCTGCAGGATCGCCGATTGGCGCAGCAGGCCTTGCGGCAGGCGGCTGGCGACTTGGGCGGCCAGATCGCTGACGGCAGGGGCGGCCTGGTCAGCAGCGAACAGGTTCAGCAGCGCCTCGACGGCGGCCTGGTCAGTGGTTTCGTCCAGCGACAGACCCAGGCGCTCGGCGTCGATCTCGCGCAGGTTGATACCGGCAGCACGGGCCTTGGCATGCAGCTCGGCGGTCTTGGCGCCGGTTTTGATGCTCAGGGTGTCGAAGAAGTGCTGCTGCTCGACGCTGTGGCCCAGCTTGGTCAGGCCCAGGGCGAGGATGGCGGTGAAGCTGTGCACACGCTGAGCGATCTCGGTCAGGCCCTGTGGGCCGTGGTACACGGCGTACATGCTGGCGATGTTGGCCAGCAGCACCTGGGCGGTACAGATGTTACTGGTGGCCTTCTCGCGGCGGATGTGCTGCTCGCGGGTCTGCATGGCCAGGCGCAGGGCCGGCTTGCCGAAGCGGTCGACCGACATGCCGACCAGGCGGCCCGGCATGTCGCGCTTGAATGCGTCGCGGGTGGCGAAATAGGCAGCGTGCGGGCCACCGAAGCCCAGCGGCACACCGAAGC
>JBLUOL010000261.1:0-4847 GCA_048065775.1 Pseudomonas sp. GW6 | reverse complement strand
TATTAAGTTAGGTGGAATGCTTTTGAGCTAGGCTGAATCCGTTGACGCTCAGGGGGCGCCCATGACCACCACCCCATTGCACAAGCAAGTGTTAAGTCGTTATTCCAGTGTACAAGCTTGGCTGGAGCTCTTGGGTAATCTGGGGCGTGCGCCGGCCACCCTTGACGCCTATGGCCGTGCCCTTGCGCATTACTTATTGCATTGCGAAGGGAGTGGGCTGAAACCCGAATCCGCGACATTCGAACAAGTCACGCTCTACATCCGTGAGCTGCTACCTGGCGCAAAGAGCGCGGTGGCGAATTCAACCTTGCACCAGCGGCTTACTGCTATCCGGTTGTGGTACGACCACCTCGTTTTTCAGGGTCTTTGCGAGCACAACCCCGTGCCCCGCGGACAGCATGGTCGGCTGGCCCAAGTGCCTGGACATGGAGGGTTTGTCAGGGGCTTGCTCCCACGGCTGATTAAGTTGCCAGACATTCCCACCGATGAGCAGTGGCGACACTTTCTCAGTATTGCGGCCAGGTCGTCTATCCGTGATCGACTAATGCTGTCGTTGGCGTATTTCGGGGCTCTTCGCCGTGCCGAGTTGGTGGCCTTGCGTATTGAGGATTTAGACGTTGCACACCGACTGATCTCGGTGCGAGCGGAAACGACCAAAGGCAAACGCAGCCGCGTCGTGTGCTACAGCCCAGACATTGCACCTGTCTTGATAGAGCATCTACATGCTCTTCGCGGCGCTGGCTGGATGCGAGGTTCGTTGTTTCGATCAGCATCAGATCGTAATCGAGGCTCGCCACTGTCCCGTTGGGCGTGGAGTAAAACGGTTGAAGGGTGGGCCAAGGAAGCGAAACTATCGCACCTGAGCACTCATACCTTTCGCCACCTTCGGCTTACCCATCTGGCCCGTGCGGGCTGGAAGCTCCATGAACTGACCACGTATGCTGGACATCGAGACCCCAAAACCACTTTGATTTACCTGCACCTATCTGGCGCGGATTTAACCGCAAAGATGGCGCACTCCGTCGGCAGTCTCGATGCTCGGATGTTCTGTGAACTCTTTGGGTCTGAGGCATTGCTATGAGCACCCCCTCAGTCACCCCTTATGTTCCGTTCGACGCGAGCAAGTACGTACGTCAGAGCGATCTATCGAAAATCGAGCTGAGCATACTTTCGAATCGCTCTCACCGTTCAGACTGGGGCTACCTCCAATCAGAGATACCTGAGCTCATGAGGCCGCTAGCTGATATAGCGGCGCACAGCGGCGTTTCTCAGCGATTAGCCATTTCATCAGTGGCAGTCATTCTCTGGAATGTCAGCAAAACCGGTAAACCCTACTGGTGTTGGTCTGAGTCGCAGTGGTTGACCTTGCTCAGTAATCGAGCAGGATCACGACCATATCTCGCTTCCGTTGCTTACCATCTCGGCGATTTTCGAACCCCGCAGCGTATCGCCAAATTCCGGCAGCCGGCGATATATGCTTCTTTTATCTTCGGCCATGCCGTGTTCAGACATGAGCACGTTCGCTTGAGCCAAGCGTTGAGATCGCTGGGCTACGCTGCTCGCCATCTTGAGCAGTTCCTTTCCAACGTGCTGGGTGCCTTGATGCTGGAAAACGGCGATCCGCGGTTGGAGACATTCACCGAGGAACTGCTACTGAAGGGCCAACAGCATCGAAGCGAAGGTGTCGCGAGATCGGTCGGAAAGGTATCTCACGGCCTCGCTGCCATGGGGATTTTGGCGAAACCTTTACGCATGCGAGGCTATACCTGTTGGCGGGCGAAAAGCATCGAAGGCATCGATCCGACTTGGGCAATGTGGTGCCGTCGATGGCGAGACACTTCCACCTTGCGTCCACGCACACGTGAAAGCAATTACAGTTTTATCTTGAGGACCGGTGTCTGGCTAGCGCGCGAGCAATCAGGAATGGCGGCGCCTACCGATTGGAGCATGTCCACTTGCGCTGCATTTATTGCTGCCGTCGACCGGATGACGGTCGGTGAGTGGGCTTTGGAGTCAGCGAAGGGAACACAGCTAAAGGGGCTTGGTCAGCCTATCGCTGCCAACTCGAAGCGCGGCTTTCTACATGCCTTGCGACGATTTTTTACAGACTTTGAACTCTGGGGATGGGGTCGTTTGAAGTTCAGCCCCCGGCATCACCTCGCCACCCCGCGATCCGTGACATTCAACTCGGGTATCAACCCGCGGGTAATTGATGACTCGACCTGGCTCAAGCTGATTTGGGCGAGTCTAAATCTTGAGCGTAGTGATCTGCTTTCGGAGATTCACTATCCGCTGTCGATGGTTCAAGCCATTGCTGTAGTGTGGACGCACGCTGGTTTGCGCAGCAATGAAATCATGCGCTTGGATAAAAGATGCGCGCATCCTCAGACCAATGATGTGGTACACGAGGATGGGACCATCGTTCCAGCAAAAACTTTATGCTATCTCGATATTCCTGCCAGCAAGACGTTCAAAGCTTTCGTCAAACCTGTAGCGGTGGTCGTGAAGGAGCGCATTGACGCCTGGCTGGAGGACAGGCCTGCTAACCAGGCCGCTTTGCTGGATGAGCGAACCGGGGAAAAAGTTAGCTACCTATTTCAGTTTCGAGGCAAGCGCATAGGCTCCAGTGTCATTAATGGCACCATCATTCCAATGCTATGCGCCAAGGCGGGTGTGCCACTGGAGGACAGTCGCGGGCGAATCACCAGCCACCGGGGACGTGCCTCCGCAGTGACGGCGCTCGCCAGCGTCCCTCAGGGCATGTCGCTGATCGAGCTAATGCAGTGGTCGGGACATAGCTCGCCGAATTCGACTTTGCATTACATTCGAATTCGGCCTACCAAGCTGGCAGCATCCTTCGTTAAAGCCGATCAAATGGCCCATATGGTCTCCGTTTTGATCGATCATGACGTAATTGTTCGCCATTCAGATGCCCCCTACACCTTCTATGACTTGGGCGACTCGTATTGTTCAAATCCCTTCTGGAGCAGCTGCCCACATCGCATGGCCTGTGCGGGGTGTGACTTCAACTTGCCGAAAGCCAGCGCAAGGGCCCAAGCATTGGAAAGCAAATCGTCTATCGGACGGTACTTGGAGGCCGTGCCTTTAACTCCCGACGAGCGAGCCATTGCCGAGGGCGACTTGGAAAAGCTGGAGAGCCTCATTCGAAAGCTGGACAATGTGCCGGCTCTAGACGGCAGGATGCCGAGGAGATCGATGAGAGAAAGAGGAGGCTATAAGTAGAAAAGTTCTTAAGCGACTAGTGGCTCGCTAGACATACCTGTCGCGTTACTCCTAAGTTATGCGACACACTAGATTTTTCGGGGTTTTGCTGGGCTGCGGGTGTCGCAGGAGTGTGCCGCACGTAGATCGAAGTTAAACCTGATGCTAGGCCGGCTCATGCACTAGCCGGATGTCGATTTCTCTGTCGACATACTGCCACTCCACCGAGGCTCGGAGTTCGGCCAGAAGCCTGTTAAAGGCCGTCTCATCAGACGGGGAATATTCGAACCAAGTCAAGAAGTCGAAGGGTTCGTTCTCGCCCAGGTCCCGACAATGGTGGAGGCGGCGGGCCACAGCAGGGAGATATTGGAGCCCGATGTGAATGTGACGGGACTGTTCCTCAAAAATCTTCCGGCGTTCGTCTTGAGACAGTCCCCACCATGAGGGGTTTTTCCGGATAGGGATCAGGGCGGCGCAGGTAGCCTCTGCTCGACCCAAGCTTGGCTGCTTCGCCACGAGACGATCCTTCTCTTCACGCACGACATAGCGCTCGTTACTCGTTATCCCGCGAAGGAGCCATTTGGTGCCCGGAGGCTGCGGCGAAACAGAGCCAGCGGCTACGTTGAGCCGTGGGATTCCAGGGAGAGGGGCTCCTGCCACGGCATTCATCGCAACAACGCGCCAAACCCCCGTTTCTCCACCAGCGAACGTAAATACTCGTGTATTCATCAGGTTCCTCTCAGGCCTTTCGCCTATTTCTCAGATAACGCAAAACCTGCACTGCCCGGCGCAACCACGGAGACAAATATGAAAGGTCCTGGACCAGAGTTCACGGCACCATGTACTTGCCCAGGTTTTGCAATGGCAATATCTCCAGCTTTAAGATGAATTTCTACGCCGTTGCCTTGATAATACTTGGCCTCACCTGAGATAACCGTCCAAGTATCTTGGCCGTGAGGATGGACATGGGCAGCTATTTCCTGCCTAGGGTAGGCGTGCCAAACTACAACGACAGAATCGTTGGTCTCCAGAACAACTGAACGGATCGGTTCGCCGTTAGACGGACGGACATATTCGTCCACCGAAAAAATCCGCGATTCCGTTTCTGCTTTCATGTTCACACTCCATTCCTGCACCGCAAGGTGACGTGCATCTGGCACTAACACCAAGACGAAGCCTTGATCTTGATGGGGGCGGAGAAGCTCGACACGCCGAACGGCATCATGAAGAGCACTTTCATGCGGCACCAACCATTTCTTTTAACGACACGAGGCTCGTATGCACATGACGATATGTACTTGAGCGCCTTTCGGAAAAGCTATGTTATAGGACGGAGACCGTCAATACTCCGTCGTGGGTAGGCATGACAGAACGGTAGGATAACGGCGACGTTTTGGTCATATGTACATGGGAGGGCGGTTCACCGCTCGGCAGGGGTGTTGTCGATGGACAGGTGTCCGCCTTCGATGTAACAGATCAGCTTTGACCGGTTACTAACAGGATGACCGGATGATCCGGTGAGCGACGGCGATCTCCTCAGAAGCTACAGCCATACCGGTTGGGTATGAGAAGCTCCAAGGGCGAGCATGGCCCGGTTCTTATTGACTTTCTATTACACATAAATG
>JBLUOL010000260.1:0-4987 GCA_048065775.1 Pseudomonas sp. GW6 | reverse complement strand
ACTGCGCCAGCCGAAACGCTCGGCGCCGCGCGGCAACTGAAGGCCGCGCGGGTCCTCCGCAGCCAGATGTCGGCGCGCCAGCCACAACAACACTGGCGCACCGATCAACGCCGCCGCCGCGCCACTGGGCACCAGTTGACCGCTGACACGATTGGCCAACAGCGCCAGGGCGTCGGTACCGAGCAGCAGCAAGGCACCGAGCAACGCGCTGTAGCACAGCTCATCACGCGCCGTACGGGCGCCAAGCATCTTCGCCAAATTCGGCGTGAGCAGGCCGATGAAACCGATCAGGCCGACCGCCGTGATCGACACCGAACATAGCCACAGCGCCGCCAGGAACAGCACCAGCATCACCGGCCACAGCGCCAGGCCACGGCCCTGAGCAGCATCGCCGCCAAGCTGCAGCAAGCTCAACGGCCGCGGTGCGAGGATCAGCAGCGGCACTGCCAGCAACAGCTTGGGCCACAGCCACTGCACCCAGTGCCAGTCGATCTGCGCCAGATCACCCGCGCCCCAGACGAACAACCCCTGGGTGTACTGGTTGTTGATCAGCACGAGCCCGGCAGCCAGCGCGCCGAGCAACAGGTTCATGGCCATGCCGCCCAGCACCAGCGGCAGCCCGCCGATGCCACTGCGCCCGGCAATCAGCAGCACCAGACCGACCGCCAGCAGTGCGCCGAGCAGTGCCGCCCACTGCCCGTGATCGGCCGCGAAGGTCGGCACCAGCAACGTGGCCAGCACCAGCCCGAGCCAGGCCCCGGACGAGGCACCGATGGTCATGGGGGAAACCAGGCGGTTCTGCGTGATCTGCTGCAACAGACTGCCGGACAGTCCCAGCGCAGCGCCGGTCAGCAGCGCCATGCTCAGCCTGGGTAGAGCCGACAGTTGCAGCTGCAGAAACTCGAAGCTGTGTTCGGCAGAAGCCAGCATCGCCCACAGCTCGAACGGATCAAGATCGGCCGCCAGCCACAGGTGCAGGAGTGCCAGGGGCAGCAGCGCGAGCAGCGTCAGAAGGTGGCGTGAGGGCGCCGAAACTGCCGCCATGCTCAGGCCACCACGGCAATCTTGCGGGCGCTGCCGGGCTGTTCGATCAGTTCGATATCGATGTCGTAGAGCTGGCTGAGCAACGGCCCGCTGAGCAGCTCGTCCGGGCTGCCATCGAAAAAGATCCGCCCCTGCTTGAGCGCGATCACCCGGTCGGCATGCCGCGCGGTGAGGTTGATGTCGTGGAGGATGGCAACGATGCCGCGCCCGCTGTCGCGGTTGAGCTGACGCAGCAGGCCCATCAGCTCGTACTGATGGGCCAGGTCCAGCGCCGAGGTTGGCTCGTCGAGCAGCAGCAGCGGTGATTGCTGAGCCAGCAGCATGGCGATCCAGGCGCGCTGGCGCTCACCGCCGGAGAGACTGTCGGCCAGGTGCTCGGCGTAGTGGGCGACATCGGTCTGCGCCAGCGCCTCATCGACGGCCGCGTGATCCTCGGCGCGCCAGCGACCCAGCAGGCCGCGCCAGGGAAAGCGCCCCAGATGCACCAGTTCGCGCACGGTCAGGCCAGCGACATCGGGCAGGTGCTGTGGCAGGAAGGCCACGCGCTGGGCAAAGTCACGGGCAGAAAAACCGGCCAGGGTACGCCCGTCCAGCTGCAGCGAACCTCGGGTCGGCTGCAGCTGCCGCGCCAGCAGGTTCATCAGGGTCGACTTGCCCGAGCCGTTGTGGCCGAGGATCACGGTGAAGCGATCACCTTCGAGGTGCAGTTCGTCCAGCGCCAGCGTCACCCGCTCGCCGCGGCGTACTTCGATATCACGCAACATCAACATGCCAGGGCCAGCTCCTCGCGCAGGCGCAGCAGGCGCTCGTCACGCCGTAGCTTCGGGCAGGTGCTGCACAGCTCGCCATCGCAACGCCGAAAATGCTGACAGCAGGCCTTGCGCTCCAGGGTCAGGCAGTCGCGGCCATCGTCCAGCCGCACCTCCAGCAGGTCGCTGCCACCACGCAAGTCCAATGCCTCCAGCCAGCGTGCCGCCAGCGCGCGCAGTTGCTGGTTGTCCAGAGTCAGCTGGCGCTGCACCAGCAACAAGGCGGCCAGCACGTAATCGGCCGCCAGGCGCTGGGCCAGCTTGCCGTGGATGCTTTGTACCTGGCAGAACTCGGCGTGCTGGCGGCGCAGCAGTTGCTCGAGCTGGCTGGCAGCCAGGCCGATCAGCTGATCTTCCGTAGCCTGCTGCGGGCAGTGCTCGGGCAGACAGAAACCCGACACCACGCCGCCCTGCACCGCCTGCCCCAGGCTCGCCAGACAGGGCACGCGCTGCGCCAGGTGTACGCCGAGCAAGGTCAGGTAGATGGGTTGCCAGACCAGGTAGGTCCAGCTGCGCACCGTCCAGTAATGCGGCCCGGCCTCGGGATGAGCCTGCTGCCAGTACTGATAGAGCGCGGCGATACGCCGGTCGTTGCCCTCGCTCCCGCACACCAGCAGATCGGCACCGGGCACACCGATACGCCCCTGCAGCCCAGGCAGGCTGCGGGCAATCACGTCGAGCAGGTGGTGAATATCGTGCATCGCGGCGAATCCGGATGATGGAAGCAATGCGAAGAGCGAATTTAATCATTGATACGCATCTGCATCAAATTATCATTCGCCACTCAAGACTCAGGCCACCTTGGGCTTGCGCACCAGCATCGGGAACAACGCGGCGGTCAGCAGCAGCCCGGCAGCACCGACCCAGAACGGCATCGCCTGACCGTAGTGGCTGACCAGCAAGCCCGCGCCGTAGGCCGAGCCCATGTTGCCCAGGCACTGGAAGATATTGATCTTGCTGAAGTCCACCGCGTAGTGCTCCGGCGAGCTGAGCTCGAACAGCAAGGCATCGAGGCGCACGGTGACCTGATACAGCGCCCAGCCAAACAGCACGCGGCCGAGCAGGATCAGCCACTGATCGCCGAAGCCCTGGATGAAGGTGGCCGCCGCGCCCAGCAGCAGACCGGCGAGAATGCCGTCACGGGTGTTGCCCTGCTTGGTCGCGCGGCGCCCCCACCACAGCGCCAACACGGCTACGGCGCCAGGCAACGCATAGACGAAGCCGGCGGCCATCTCGCTGTTCCAGTGCGCCACCTGCTGCCAGTAGACGGCAAAGAACGGCCGGGTGACGTAACCGACGAAGTAGAACAGCAGCATCACCAGGCACAGGCGGTAGATCGCCGGCAGACTGCGCGCCTCGTTCTTCACCGGTGCCTCGTCGCTCGCCGGCTGCTCGCCCGGAGCCGGCAGGTAGCCACGCACCAGATGCATGCAGATGGCCATCTGGATGAAGTCGCCGGCAGCCATCACCAGAAACACATCGCCAATGTTCATGATCTGCAGAATAAGGCCACCCAGCGCAGCGCCGAGAATGGCACCGAAGTGCACCACCACCGACAGGGTGCCGATGGTCTGGGTGTGGTTGTCCTGCTGCTGCAGGCTCATCACGTAGGGGTACATCAGCAGGTAGCTGCCCTTGAACACCACCATCAGCAACGACACCACCCAGAACAGCGGCAGCGAGTCGATGAAATAGCAGGCGGCGGTCAGGCTGCCGGCCATCAGTTGCGCGCTGATCAGGATGCGCACCGGGTGCACGCGCTTGGCCAGACGCGCCCAGAGCGGAAACACCGCCATCACCACCAGGCTGACCACCGCCAGATAGAGACCGACATGCTGCTCCGGCGGATTGTCGAAACGCTCGGCGAAATACTGCGGATAAAAAGGAATGATCAGGTTATCGGTGATCACCGCCAGGGCGGTCATCATGATCAGGCAGGTACGCAGCGTCATCGGAGGCAGTCGGGCAAGGCGGCAGGGCCGCGCATGATGCCATTTCCAGACTGGCTAACGCCAATACGCACGAGAATCAGAAAGGCTAACGACCGGCATGGCGTGCAGCGAATTTAGGCCTGTTAGTGATAAGCTCGCGCACCATGAAAACGCCAAACTTCCGCCCCGTAGTGCTCTGCATGTCCGGTCACGACCCCAGTGGTGGTGCTGGTCTGCAGGCCGATATCGAAGCCCTGCTGGCCCAAGGCTGCCACGCCGCACCGACGGTGACCGCCCTGACCGTGCAGGATACCGTCAACGTTTCCGACTTCCGCGTGCTCGACCGCGACTGGGTGCTGGCCCAGGCCCGCGCGGTGATCGCCGACATGCCGGTGGCCGCCGTCAAACTGGGCATGCTCGGCTCGGTGGACATGGTCGACACCGTGCTCGAGGTGATGAGCCAGTTGCCTGGCGTGCCACTGGTCTGTGATCCGGTGCTGCGTGCCGGCGGTGGCGGCTTGCTGGGCAAGGACGACGTCGGTTATGCCATGCGCGAGCGGCTGTTCGCCGTGTCCACCATCGCCACGCCGAACCTGCCGGAAGCACGCATTCTCGCCGAATTGCCGGAAGGTACGGCCGACGAGTGCGCGGACAAGCTGCTGCCCTTCATCGAGCACCTGCTGATCACTGGCGGCCATGGCGATGAAGCCGAAGTGCACAACCGCCTGTACAGCCGCGATGGCGGCCGCCATACTTTTACCTGCGCGCGCCTGCCCGGCAGCTACCATGGCTCCGGCTGCACCCTGGCCAGCACCCTGGCCGGGCGCCTGGCCCTGGGTGAGGAGCTGCTCAGCGCAGTACGCAGCGCCCTCGATTACACCTGGCGCACCCTGCGTGATGCCGAGCAACCCGGCCACGGCCAGTACGTGCCACGCCGCCTGCCGCTGGATTACGGCCAATGAGCCTGCGCGGCCTCTACGCCATCACCGATACGCCGCTGCTGGCCGGCGGCAAGCTGCTGCCCTACGCCGAAGCCGCGCTGATTGGCGGTGCACGGCTGCTGCAGTACCGCGACAAGTCCGCCGATACCGTGCGCCGCTTCGATGAAGCCCAGGCACTGGCCGAACTGTGTCAACGCCATGGCGCCACGCTGATCATCAACGATGACCTGGAGCTGGCCGCGCGCCTGGGCGTCGGCCTGCA
>JBLUOL010000259.1:0-5006 GCA_048065775.1 Pseudomonas sp. GW6 | reverse complement strand
TGTTGGCTGCGCGCCAGCACGTAGCCGGCGTAGGCCTGCACGGCGAAGCGGGTATGGGCGAAGTCCTGGCTGTAGCTGGCCTCGATCAGGCTGCTCTGCTGCAGGTAGCGCAGCAGGCGATCACTGGCCTTCTTCAGTGCTTCCGGCGGTACGCCGAAGCCCTGCTCGCGAGCACGCAGAAGGAAATCGGTGACATAGGCGGTGAGCCAGTATTCCTCTTCGCTCTCGGCACTCCACAGGCCGAAGCCGCCGCTATGCCGCTGCATACCAAGCAGACGCTCGATACCCAGCTCGATGCTCTTGCGCCGCTGCTCGTCAGGTTCACCCTCAAGGCCAAGGCGCTTGAGACTCGCGGTGTCGGCGTAGAGCGACGGATAGAGGCCGCTGGTGGTCTGTTCCAGACAGCCGTAGGGGTAGGCCTTGAGCGCACGAATCTGCTCGCCGAGGTTAAGCGGCGGTCGGCTCGACAGGGCCAGCACGGCCTCCAGCCCGGCAGGTTCGAACTGATTGAGGGTGCCCGCCGGCATGCTCCACGGCTCGCCCTCCCCCAGTACCGCGCGGAAGTGCTGCAGCTGCGCCGGATACGCCGGGCGAATACCCAGCGTCCACTCGCGGCTGAAGTCGCCCAGCGTCTCGTTCGGCAGCGCCAGGCCCTGCACCTCGACATGGATGCGGCCCTGGCCCAGACCGCCCTCGGCGCGCACCGGAATGCGCAAGGTGGTGCGCTCGCCATCTTTCAGGCTGATCGGTGATTCACCCTTGCCGAGCAGACGCAGTTGGCCTTCAACGCCCAGTTGCACATCGAGCTGCTGCTCGGCGCCGGAGAGGTTGGTCAGGTCCAGCGCCAGGGTGGTTTCATCACCACCGGCAAGGAAGCGCGGCATCGACAGTTCGGCGATCAGTGGCGCGGCCACCACCGTCTTGGCCTCGGCCATGCCGAAACGCTCGTCGGTCCAGGCCTGCGCCATCAGTCGCAGCTCACCGTTGAAGTCGGGGATATCCAGGCTGACTTCGCCTTCGCCCTTGTCGTTCAGCTGCAGCGCATCGCTCTGCAGGGCTACGATCAGCACACTGGTATCCGGGCGCTTGCCACCAGCGGCGAGGCCAGCGTCACCACCGAAGGCCAGGCTGGCGACACGCCCCTGCGCTTCGATCAGCTGTCCATATATATCCAGCTGGTCAGCGCCATAGGCCTTGCGCCCGAAGAAATTGGCGAAAGGATCGGGGGTGGCGTAACTGGTGATATTGAGGATGCCCACGTCGACCGCAGCAACCAGCACATGCACTTTGTCAGGAATACTGCCGTCGGCGTTGCGCGCGCTGACCTTGACCTTCAGCGGTTGCTTGGGCCGCATCTTCTCGGGCGCTTCCAGGCTCACCGCCAGCTTGCGCGGGGCGCGTTCCAGTGGCAGGTGCAGTAGGCCGACGGCGCGCTTGGGCGTGACCTGCGCCTTGCGCTCGCCGGGGCGAACCACCAGAGCACTGAGATAGAGGTCATGACGCGCCCATTTCTTGTCGATGGGCAGCTCGAAGGTCTGACCCTCGGCCGGCACGCTGATTTCCTGCCACCACAGCGGCCCCTCGCTGGACTCGACCAGCAGGTAGCCGTTGCCGGCAGCCGGCGGGGTGACGGTGATCTTGGCCACGTCGCCCGCCGCATAGGCCGGTTTGTCCAAGGCCAGTTTGACCTGGTCCGGGCGCACCGCGCCGCCGTCGGCGTTGTCCTGCCAGCGGTAGCCGGCCCAAAAGCGCAGGCTGCTGACCAGACCGGTCTGGTTGTCCACCACCTCGACCCGGTACGGGCCCCACTCCACCGGGAAGCTGACCTTGGTGGTGCCGCCCGCGGCAACCTTCAGCGGCTCGTCGCTCAAGGTGAGGAATTTCTCGTTGTAGTTGTGACGCCAGCCTTCACCGTCAGAGAAGCTCCAGAAGTAGTCGCGACGCTCACGCACCAGGCGCACGTTGAGGCTGTCGGCCGCCAGCTTGTTGCCGGCGGCGTCGGCCACCAGTATCTCGAATTCGGCCAGGCTGTCGGCATCGACCTCCTCGCCGTCGAACAGCCCGCGCACACCCGGCAGACGCTCGGCGGGCCATACCGGCTGAATGATGCGGCGGGTAATCGGACGGCCGCCGGACTCCTGCAGGCTGGCCTGGAGGATCAAACGCAGCGGCGACTTGGCGTCGCCCCAGCGGTTTTCCGGGCGCAGCACGGCACGACCCTGGTCGTCGAGATTGATTTCGTCGAGCTCCTGGTCCTGACTCAGATCGGCCTCGGTGATGTCGCCGAACTGATAGCCCGGCAGGCTCGCCACCGCCTCACGCAACGGGCGCACGTAGAGCTGCCCGGTCAGACGATTGCCAGCGGCCGGCGCACCATAGAGGTAGCGTCCGGTCACCGCGAACTCGGCGCTGTCGCCCGGCGCGTAGGGCTGGTCCTGGCCCTTGAGCTCCAGGGCCATGCGCTCGGGCAGGAAATCCTCGACGAGAAATTCGTACAGCTGCGGGTTGCCGTCGCCCAGGTCGAGCAACAGCTGCCAGCGGCCGGTCGGGGCCTCTTCGGCGAGCGGCAGCTGGTATTGATAGAGGCCGTCATCGCCAGCATTCCAGACGAACTTGCGGCTGATCTGCTCATCCGGGCGGCGCACCTCGACGCTGACCGGCTGGGCCTTGACCGGGCTGCCGTCGGCATCACGCAACAGGCCGTTTAGCAGCACCGTCTCGCCGGGGCGATACAGATCGCGCGGGCCGAACACAAAGAACTGCAGGGCGTGCGCTTTCGGGCCGGTGATATCGAACTCGGCCAGGTCCAGCGCCGGCGTGTTCAGGCGCAGCAGGCTGGTCTGCTCGTCCTGTTTGGCCAGCAGCACCTGGGCCTTGGCAGGCAACGGCAGCTGTGCATGGCCAGCCGAATCGGTCTTGCCTTCAGCCAGCAGCGCGCCTTCACCATCGAGCAGCTCAAGCTGCACGCCGGACTGCGCCTTGCCACCTTCCAGCGCCTGGGTGAACACGTCGAGACGGTCGCGATAACGATGCGCGGACAGGCCGATATCACTTAGGGAGAACAGCGTCGCCGGCTGCGAGTAGCTGTAGCTGCCGGCCTCACGCATCACCGCCAGGTACACGCCCGGCTGCTTGAACGGTTCCAGGCCGGCGATGGGCAGCAGCAGGGTTTCACGGGTATTGCGCGCAGGGTTCAGGTCGAAGCGCCCGCCATAGACCAGATCGGCCATCGGCAGCAGTTCGCGCGCCTCCCAGGTATCCAGGTTGCTGGCCCGGCCCCAGCGGGACAGGAAACGCGGCAGCGCCTCGGGCTTGATACGGAAGAACTCGACGTTGACCTTGTCGACGTTCAGCGCGATGACCGGCAGGCCTTCGGCCAGGCGGGTCGGCAGCAGCGAACCGCGGCTGGCGAAACCGACGCTGGCCTGCAGGTCGCGGGTTTCGAAACGGCTGACATGCTCTTTGGCGAGCTTGCCGCCATTGATCGACGTCAGGCCAGCATCGATGGTCAGCACCAGTTTGCGCTGCGGCTCCAGGTGGCGCAGGCGCAACTCGCTGAGGTTGTCGGTCAGTTCCCAGGCGCCGTCGACCTTGCCGGCAGTACTGTCGACCAGGTGCAGGCGCTCGGCGAAGGGCTGGTCGGGGTCCAGCGGGATGGAGAAGGTCACCGACAGCGCACTGGCGCCGTCGAGCTGCACCTCGGAGACGTCGACCACCTCCAGCTCGCGCCCGGCGTAGCGCTTGGCCAGCGCGTCGCGGTCGACCGCTGGCTTGGGCGCCTGTGGCTGTTGCGCAGCAGGGGCAGCGGGGGTCACCGTGGCTGGGGGTTCAGAAGAATCACAGGCGCTGAGCAGGGTCAGCACCAAGGCCAGAAGCAGTCCTTTGTTCGGCATTGCGGGCTCCGGAATCAGGGGGCGCAGAGACCATCAACTATAGCCGAGGCGCCCTGCCAACGACGAGCCGTGCAGACGAATTCGCCAAGCCACTCACAGTCCTGAGGCGATGTGCGACCACCCCGGTGCTGTGCCTATAATCGGCGCTTTGCCGGAGCCGCCCATGTCCGCCCTGCTCGATGCCTGGCGCCACACCCCGACCCAGCGCAAGGTCTGGGCACTGGCGGCGCCGATGATTCTCTCCAACCTCTCGGTGCCGCTGGTGGCGCTGGTCGACACCGCCGTGGTCGGCCACTTGCCGCATGCCCACCAGTTGGCTGCCGTGGCGGTGGGCGGCAGCCTCTACACCCTGCTGACCTGGGCCATGGGCTTTCTGCGCATGGGCAGCACCGGTTTCGCCGCCCAGGCTGCAGGCCGCGGGGATGGCAGCGCCTTGCGTCAGGTACTCGTGCAGGGGCTCGGCCTGGGTGTACTCCTGGCCTTGCTCCTGGGCCTGCTGGCTTTGCCCTTCAGTAATGCCGCACTGAGTCTGATGCAACCCTCGGCCGAACTGGATCAACTGGCGCGCCAGTATTTCCAGATCCGTCTGCTCGGCCTGCCCGCCAGCCTGGCGACCTATGCCCTGATCGGCTGGCTGCTGGGCACGCAGAGCGCCCGTGGTCCGCTGGCCATCCTACTGACGGCCAACCTGATCAACGTGGCGCTCGACCTGCTGTTCGTGCTCGGTCTCGAATGGGGTGTAGCCGGCGCGGCCTGGGCCTCGGTGATCGCCGAATGGAGTGGCGCCCTGCTCGGCCTGTGGCTGGCCCGCGGTGCACTCGCACACTATCCTGGCCGCCTCGACAGTAGCGCGCTGAGACGCTGGAGCAACTGGCGTCCGTTGCTGGCGGTCAACCGCGATATCTTCATCCGCACCCTGGCGCTACAGTTGGTGTTCTTCCTGATCACCGTGAAAGGCACGCGCCTCGGCGATGCCACGGTGGCGGCCAACGCGCTGCTGCTCAATGGCCTGACGCTGACCGCCTACGCCCTCGACGGACTGGCACATGCCGTCGAGGCCCTTTGCGGCCACGCGCTGGGCGCGCGTGATCGCGCTGCGCTGCGCCGTTCGCT
>JBLUOL010000258.1:0-5024 GCA_048065775.1 Pseudomonas sp. GW6 | reverse complement strand
TGGCGCTGGGGGCGATGCGCTATCGCGCGCTGGCCAGCCCGGCCTTCATCGCCCGGCATTTTGCCGCTGGCGTCAGCGCTGACGCGCTGGTGCGTGCGCCGGCCATCGTTTATGGCCCGGATGATCAGTTGCAGCATCGTTACCTGGCGGGCTTCGGTGTCACTGGTGCTTTTGCCTATCACCTGTGCCCCTCGTCCGAAGGCTTCGTGCGTCTCGCTGAAGGCGGTTTGGGCTGGGGCCTGGTGCCGGAACTGCAGGTGCGCGAGGAACTGGCCAGCGGCAGGCTGGTGGATCTGCTGCCCGAGCGTTTCATCGATGTGCCGTTGTACTGGCACCATTGGCGCAATGGCGGCGAATTGCTCAGCGAGCTGACCGAATGCCTGCGTCGCGCAGCCGGCGGCGCGCTGGTGCAGGTGCAACCCGGTCCGTAGGGTGCGCCCTGCCAGGCGAGTACGGCCTGGCGGGTCGGTATTCTGGCCGTTACCGACAGGGCAGCGGGGGACGAGCGCTGCTAGAGTGCGGCAACTACAAGAATCAATGGTAGGGGATGGCGATGAAGATTCTGGTCACCGGCGCGAGTGGCTTCATCGGGGGGCGCTTCGCTCGTTTCGCGCTCGAACAGGGCCTGGACGTGCGGGTCAACGGCCGTCGTGCCGAGGGCGTGCAGCATCTGATCAAGCGCGGCGCCGAGTTCGTCCAGGGCGATCTGGGGGATGCCGAGCTGGCCCAGGCGCTGTGCCGGGATGTCGAGGCCGTGGTGCACTGCGCAGGTGCGGTGGGCGTGTGGGGCGACTATGCGCATTTTCATCAGGCCAACGTCACGGTCACCGAGAATGTCGTCGATGCCTGTCTCAAACAGAAGGTGCGGCGCCTGGTGCATCTGTCCTCACCGTCGATCTATTTCGATGGCAAGTCCCATGTCGATATTCGCGAGGAGCAGGTGCCCAGGCGCTTCTCCGATCACTACGGCAAGACCAAGTACCTGGCCGAGCAGCAGGTGTTCGCCGCGCAGGAGTTCGGCCTGGAGGTAATCGCTCTGCGTCCGCGCTTCGTCACCGGCGCGGGTGATACCAGCATCTTCCCGCGCTTGATCGGCATGCAGCGCAAGGGTCGCCTGGCGATCATCGGCAATGGTCTGAACAAGGTCGACTTCACCAACGTGCACAATCTCAATGACGCCTTGCTCAGCTCGCTGCAGGTGGACGGGGCGGCGCTCGGCCAGGTGTACAACATCAGCAACGGCGCGCCGGTGCCGCTGTGGGACGTGGTCAATTACGTCTTGCGTCGCCTCGAGCTGCCCCCGGTGACGCGGCATGTGCCGTTCCCGCTGGCTTACGCCGCGGCGACGCTCAACGAAGGCGTGTGTCGGGTGCTGCCGGGGCGGCCCGAGCCGAGTCTGTTTCGTCTTGGCGTGGCGGTGATGGCCAGGGATTTCTCTCTGAACATCGACCGTGCCCGCGAGTACCTTGGTTACGAACCCCGGGCCAGTCTGTGGGATGCACTGGATGAATTCTGCACCTGGTGGCAGGCGCAGATGGGACCTCAGGCGTAGATGCGTTGGCCGCGATAGATACGTACCGAGCCGCTTGGCGCGCCGACCGGTATCTCGACGGCGGCCAGTGGGGTGGCCGATGCGCGCTGCGGTTGATCGGACAGTTCGGCCAGGCGCTGGCCGAGGCGGCGGGTTTCTTCATCGTCGGATTTCAGGCTGCCATCGAGCATGGCGCCGACCGCGTTGGGCTGGCTCAGGCGAATGTCCACGTCCTGCTCTTCGCGTAGACGGCGACGCAGCGCTTTCATGCAGTCCAGTACTTCTTTGTTCAGTTCCATTGCCACTTCCCCCGATTGGTTGAAGGGTCACGGGTTCAGGCCTTCCTCACCATCCGTAACCGCGCCAGCCGTAATCCTTCGGCTGGGACACATCTTCGTGCTTTGCAGAACTTTCAGGCCGCCTGCTGGCTTGTGAGCGACGCGCTATCGGCTCGTTCACGACGGGAGAAAAAAGCAAAGTGCGTACCAGTTCATGTTTTGCGGAACTGCTGGGCTGCAGGCGAGTCGATGGCCCTGTCGCGCCCTTCGTCGGTGCGCCGCGCACCTGCTTGGCGCGACGCTGATGGTGTAATGGCGAATCGGTATACTGCGCGGCATTTCCGTTCATTCGTTCCAACCATAGGTCCGACCATGCGTAACGACGCCAACGACGAACTCGACAATCTGCCCAGCCTGACTCCGGAGCGCCGTGAGGATTTCGCCGAGCCGCGTGAGGAGCCCGCTGCGCGCAGCAGCCGTGTCACCAGCAGCAAGGCTGCAGTGGCCAAGGGCGCCAGTACCGGTCCGCTGTGGGCGCTGGTTGGCGCGCTGAGTTTCGCCCTGGCCGGCCTCGGCTGGTGGAGCCTGCAGCAGATCGGCCTGATGGAGCAGCGCCTGGTGGCGACCCAGGAAAGCTTCGCGCGCATCAGCGAGGAGGCGGCCGGACGAATTCAGGATATTTCCGGCAAGGTGGTGGCCACCGAGTCCAACGTCACCAGCGGCAGCGAGGCACTCAAGCTGCAGGTCAAGCAGCTGGAAAATCGCCTGGCCGAGCTGGGCAAGCAGCAACAGCAGAGCGCCACGGCGCAAGCAGCGCTGGACAAGCGTATCGAGCAGTTGGGTGCGGAGCTCAAGAGTGGCATCGGCGCCAGCGCCGACTTCGACAAGCGTCTGCAGGCGCTCTCCACCGAGCAGGCAGCGCTGAAATCTGCCCAGGCGGACGTCAAGGCGACCCAGGCCGAACTGGCCAAGCTCGATACCCGCATCAAGACCCTCGGTGGCGATATTGATGCGCTGAAGAAGCAGGGCAATCCGGCGCAATCGATCCGTAGCCTGGAGCAGGATCTGCTGGTGCTGCGCAGCGAGCTGGACAACCGCCCGGCCGCCAGTGCCGGGCCGAATACCGCCGAGTTCGATGCCTTCCGCGCGCAGATGACGCGCAACATCAATACCCTGCAGAGCCAGGTGGTGAATCTGCAGCAGCAGATCAATCAGCGCTGAGTGCCACCATCTCGATAAACGAACGCCCCGCAATGCGGGGCGTTCGTTTATTGGTCGCGGCTAAAGCCCCTCCCGCAGGATATCGCTTGCGGGAGGTGCATTAGCTGCGATCTTACAGACGCGGATAGTCGATATAGCCGACCGGGCCGGAGCCGTAGAAGGTTTCCGGGTGCGGCTCGTTCAGCGCGGCGTCCTGTTCCAGGCGCTGCGGCAGGTCCGGGTTGGCGATGAAGGGGATGCCGAAGGCCACGGCATCAGCCTTGCCTTCGGCCAGCCAGGCGTTGGCCTGATCCTTGGTGAAACGTTCGTTGGCGATGAATACGCCGCCGAACTCCTTCTTCAGTTGCGGCGTCAGGCTGTCGTCGTCGGCTTTTTCGCGAGCGCAGATGAAGGCGATGCCGCGTTTGCCCAGCTCGCGAGCGACGTAGCCGAAGGTTTCGCCTCGGTTGGCGTCACCCATGTCGTGCGAATCGGCACGCGGTGCCAGGTGTACGCCGACGCGGCCGGCGCCCCATACCGAGATGGCTGCATCGGTCACTTCCAGCAGCAGACGCGCGCGGTTCTCGATGCTGCCGCCGTAGCGGTCGGTGCGCTGGTTGGTGCTGCTCTGCAGGAACTGGTCGAGCAGGTAACCGTTGGCGCCGTGGATTTCCACGCCATCGAAACCGGCAGCCATGGCGTTTTCGGCGCCCTGACGATAAGCCTCGACGATATCGGCGATCTCTTCGGTTTCCAGCGCGCGCGGGGTAACGAAGTCCTTGATCGGGCGTACCAGGCTGACGTGGCCGGCCGGCTGGATCGCGCTGGGAGCGACCGGCAGTTCGCCGTTCAGGTAGATGGGGTCGGAGATGCGGCCGACGTGCCACAGCTGCAGGACGATCTTGCCGCCGTTGGCGTGTACCGCCTGGGTGATGTTGCTCCAGCCGCGAATCTGCGCATCCGACCAGATGCCGGGGGTGTTCGGGTAGCCCACGCCCATCGGCGTGACGGCAGTGGCTTCGCTGATGATCAGGCCGGCCGAGGCGCGCTGCACGTAGTACTCGGCCATCAGCGCGTTGGGCACGCGGCCTTCGTCGGCGCGGCAGCGGGTCAGCGGCGCCATGATGATGCGGTTGTTCAGTTGCAGATCACCGATCTGGATGGGGTCGAACAGTGTGGGCATGGTGGTTTCTCCGAGGGAAAGGTCAAATCAGAGTTGCTGGCCGAGGCGCTCGACGAAAGCCTGGATCAGCTCGTCGTTGCGCTTGAAGAAGTGCCACTGGCCGACCTTGCGACTGGTCACCAGACCGGCGCGTTGCAGGGTGGTCAGATGGGCGGAAACGGTGGATTGCGACAGCCCGGTGCGCAGGAAGATCTTGCCGGCGCACACGCCGATCTCCAGCGGATGATCCTGTTCGGCGAAGTTGAGCTCGGGCTCCTTCAGCCAGTCGAGGATGTCGCGGCGCACTGGGTGGGCGAGGGCCTTGATGATGGTGTCGATGTCCATGGCGGTGTCGGTGTGTATCGTCATGGGGCGAACCTTATATCGTCTCCGAGCGATATACAGATTGATTGTTCCAATAGTCTCCATCAACGGCTTCGATTGTTCTGCTCACGGCGGTAAGCTCGCGGGATGAACTATCTGGCCCATCTCCATCTTGGTGGCGACGCACCACCGCAGTTGCTTGGCAGCCTCTACGGCGATTTCGTCAAAGGCCCGTTGAGCGGGCGCTGGCCGGCACAAATCGAGGCGGCCATTCGTCTGCACCGGCGCATCGATGCCTTCACCGACAGCCACCCACTGCAAGCCTGCGCGCGTGCCCGCTTTCCCGCCGCGCGGCGACGCACGGCCGGCATGCTGCTGGACCTGTTCTTCGACCATTGCCTGGCCCGCGATTGGGCCGAGTATGCGGCGCAGCCGCTGGACCATTTCACCCGCGAGGTGTACCGGGTGCTGGCCGCCGAGGCCGAGCTGCCAGGGCGCCTGGCACTGATGGCACCGCGCATGGCCGCGC
>JBLUOL010000257.1:0-5059 GCA_048065775.1 Pseudomonas sp. GW6 | reverse complement strand
GCATCGGCCAGCGGCTGGCCGGCGGCATCCACCAGCTCGGCCTGCAGTGCCGCGGCATGCGCCAGGCCGGGCAGGACCAGGGCGGCGAACAGAACGAGGGGGAGCAGGCGGGAATTGCAACCAGTCATGCGCGTACCTTGGCCCGAGCCGAAGGCCGGACGTTCATAGGATTACATGCCGTCCTGGCAACCGAGTTTGGCGTACTGAGGTGATAGCCTAGCTGGCCGGCGGCAAACCGGCCAGCGGCAATTGGCCAGCAGCGGCGCTATTCTCGGCGCAGACGTTTCGGGGTCAGGCCCATATAGCGGCGCATGGCAGTGGTCAGCGCACTCTGGCTGGAGAAACCGCATTCCTCGGCGATACGCACCAGCGGCAGATTGCTCTCGCGCAGCATGCGCGCGGCGCGGTCGAGGCGAGTCTGAAGCAGGTACTGGTGTGGCGTGAGTCCGACGCTGTCCTTGAACTGAGCATGGAAGTGGCTGGGGCTCAGGCACATTTCGTGCGCCAGCTCGGCGACGCTGATACGCCGCGCCAGGTGCTCACCGATGTAATCGTCCAGGCGCTGCAGATCCAGCGCCCCTTGCGGCTGCCGGCGTTGTTCGCCAAACAGGCGCAGATGCAGGGCTCGGAGCAATACGCCGCCAAGAGAGCGTGCCAGAATCGAGTCGCTGCCATAGCGCTCCAGCTCTGCGCCGGCATAGCTCAGCAGGTGCTGGAAATCGACATCGAGGGCGGGATAACGCGGTGTTTCGAACAGACGGTGGAGCAGCTCCAGGTCTTCGCTGGGGGTATCCTGTTCGTCCAGGTCGAGAATCAGCATGCGGTTGTCGCCCATGCCGGCGAACTGGTGGGCGGCATCGCCCGGCACCAGGCAGGCGCGCATACGGCAGACTTCCCCACCGCGGCCGCCGACTTCGAATTCGGCGCGGCCGACCAGGGACATCACCAATTGGTGATGATCATGGGCATGTTCATGGGCCTGTTCATCCAGGCGGATCACACGGGCTTGCAGCATCGCAAAAGACTGGCGGCACGAAACAAGGGTTGCACTTTACTCCTTTCCCAGGGAAAACGCCGCAACCATCCATCAGCGAAATGGTTGCACCTATAGCAACCAGCGCACCAAATCACAGCTCCGGACAGCCTCAGGCCCTATTACCGTGCACCCGATCAATCCCGCTGAACCGCATTACACAGCCTCCGGCAAATGGCAGGAGAGTTGCTTCGCTCCTTTCGACCGTCCCTGACAAGCGAACCCCGATGAGCGATGCCGCCCTCATTTTTCTGACCCTGCTGGTCGTGCTGCTCACACTGAGCTACTGGCTCACCCACCGCGCGGAAAATCGCCAGTTGAAAGCCAGCAAACAGGCGGACACCGAGATCGTGCAGCGCTGCCTCGACCTGCTTCAGGCCCTGCAGAAACATCGTGGACTGGGCGCACAGCAGGATGCCGCGAGCGTCACGCAGCGCAATGCGCAGGCGCAGCAGCTGGATCAGCTCTGGCTGAACTGGCCCGGCGCCAGCATGCAACTACCTCCCCTGCAGCAACACTGGCCGCAGTTGCGCCGCAAACCCGCTGACTTCGATGCCCACTGCCGACTGATCGAAACACTGCTGACGGTGATCGAACAACTCGAAGATCGCCTCTACCGTCAACATCACCCCAGAATTCGCGGGCTCGGCGAGGCCTGCCGCTCGCTCGAAGACCTCGCCAGGCTGCGCGGCCTGGCGGTACGCGCGGCCAATTACGAGCGCTGCCCGCCTGGGCTGCAGATGCAACTGCGCTTTCTCTGCAACCGCATGCTCGATCAGGAACAGGACTCGCATCTGCTCGCGCTGATCGAGCGCCTGCAGAGTGACCTGATCGAGTCGGCACAGATTCGCCTGGCGCCCGGTGAGTGCTTCGCCCTGCTCACCCCACTGATTGAGCAGCGCCTGCAAGGCATTCGCCTGAGCCTCGACTGAAACGTTGAAAAAATCCTGCACTCGCCCCATGTAGCAACCAACGTACACGCAAAGGTGCTCCATGAACGATCAGGACAACACCCCCGAAGCTGTCGAAGTTCACGTCAAGGCCGATAGCACCGGCCTGGTACTGCCCGCACAGCTGTTGCCGGACAAGCTCTACATCATCCCCATCCACAACCGCCCGTTCTTTCCGGCGCAGGTGCTGCCGGTCATGGTCAACCAGCAGCCCTGGGGCCGCACGCTGACGCGCGTCGGCAATACCGAGCATAAATGCCTGGCGGTATTCTTCGTCGACACCCCGCCGGACGAACATGGCGAGTTCGACCTCGATACCCTGCCAGAGCACGGCACACTGGTGCGTGTACATCACGTCAGCGAGGAAGGCGGCAAACTGCAGTTCGTCGCCCAGGGACTGACCCGCGTGCGTATTCGCGGCTGGCTCAGCCGCCGCGGTCCGTACCTGGCCGAAGTGGAATATCCACAGCCACCGAACGATCCGCGTGACGAGGTCAAGGCCTACGGCATGGCGCTTATCAATGCGATCAAGGAGCTGCTGCCGCTCAACCCGCTATACAGCGAGGAGCTGAAGAATTACCTCAATCGCTTCAGCCCCAACGACCCGTCGCCACTCACCGATTTCGCCGCCGCTCTGACCACCGCCTCCGGCCAGGAGCTGCAGGAAGTGCTGGATACCGTGCCCATGCTCAAGCGCATGGAAAAGGTGCTGCCGCTGCTGCGCAAGGAAGTAGAGGTCGGCCGCCTGCAGAAAGAGCTGTCGGCGGAGGTCAACAAGCAGATCGGCGAACGCCAGCGTGAATTCTTCCTCAAGGAGCAGCTCAAGCTGATCCAGCAGGAACTGGGCATCAGCAAGGATGACAAGAGTGCCGACCGTGAGGAATTTCTCGCCCGCCTCGAAGGCAAGACCCTGCCCGCACCGGCGCAGAAGCGCATCGACGAGGAGCTGAACAAGCTGTCGATCCTGGAAACCGGTTCGCCAGAATACGCTGTCACGCGCAACTACCTGGACTGGGCCACCGCCCTGCCCTGGGGCATCCACGGCGAGGACAAGCTCGATCTGGGCCGCGCGCGCAAGGTGCTGGACAAGCACCACGCCGGCATGGACGACATCAAGCAGCGCATCACTGAGTTCCTGGCCGTCGGCGCCTTCAAGGGTGAGATCGCCGGCTCCATCGTGCTGCTGGTCGGCCCGCCCGGCGTGGGCAAGACCAGCATCGGCAAGTCCATCGCCGAATCCCTCGGCCGGCCGTTCTATCGCTTCTCGGTAGGCGGCATGCGTGACGAAGCGGAGATCAAGGGCCATCGCCGCACCTACATCGGCGCCATGCCCGGCAAGCTGGTGCAGGCACTGAAGGAAGCCGAGGTGATGAACCCGGTGATCATGCTCGACGAGATCGACAAGATGGGCACCAGCTACCAGGGCGACCCCGCCTCGGCGCTGCTGGAAACGCTGGACCCGGAGCAGAACGTCGAATTCCTCGACCACTACCTGGACCTGCGCCTGGACCTGTCCAAGGTGCTGTTCGTCTGCACCGCCAATACCCTCGATTCCATCCCCGGGCCGCTGCTCGACCGCATGGAGGTGATCCGCCTGTCCGGCTACATCACCGAGGAAAAACTGGCCATCGCCAAGCGCCACCTGTGGCCCAAGCAGTTGGAGAAAGCTGGCGTGCCGAAAGCGCGCCTGTCCATCAGCGATGCGGCGCTGCGCACGGTGATCGAGGGCTATGCCCGCGAGGCCGGCGTACGCCAGTTGGAGAAACAGCTGGGCAAGCTGGTGCGCAAGTCGGTGGTGAAACTGCTGGACGATCCCGAGGCGAAGATCCGCATCGGCGCCAAGGATCTCGAGGAAGCCCTCGGCATGCCGGTATTCCGCAACGAGCGGGTGCTGGCCGGCACCGGGGTGATCACCGGCCTGGCCTGGACCAGCATGGGCGGCGCTACCCTGCCGATCGAGGCGACGCGCATCCATACGCTCAATCGCGGCTTCAAGCTTACCGGCCAGCTCGGTGACGTCATGAAGGAGTCGGCGGAGATCGCCTACAGCTACGTCAGCTCGCATCTGAAACAGTTCGGTGGTGACCCGACCTTCTTCGACCAGGCCTTCGTCCACCTGCACGTACCGGAAGGCGCCACGCCCAAGGACGGCCCCAGCGCCGGCATCACCATGGCCAGCGCCCTGCTCTCCCTGGCGCGCAACCAGGCGCCGAAGAAGGGCGTGGCCATGACCGGCGAGCTGACCCTGACCGGCCAGGTGCTGCCCATCGGCGGCGTACGCGAGAAGGTGATCGCGGCGCGGCGGCAGAAGATCTTCGAACTGATCCTGCCGGAGGCCAACCGCGGCAGTTACGAGGAGTTGCCGGACTACCTCAAGGAAGGCCTGACCGTGCACTTCGCCAAGCGCTACGGCGATGTGGCGAAAGTGCTGTTCGACTAAAGAGGCGTATGTAGGAGCAAGCTCTGCTGGCGAAGCTTTTCAGGCCCGCCGACATTCGCGAGCAGAGCTCGCTCCTACAGCAAACCGCGCACCTCTACGGTCGCCACCGACAGGTCTATGCCGCTATGCTGGGCCAGGTTTCGTCGACTGGAGTTCGTCATGCATGCCACCTTGCGCCTGCTCACCCTGCCCGCCCTGGCCCTGCTTACGGCCTGCGCCCATCAATCCGGCACGCTGGAATTGAAGAAGGACCGGCAGTGCCCGCTGACGCTGAACAAGGGCCAGCAACTGATTCTCAGCCTGCCCAGCAACCCCACCACCGGCTTTCGCTGGGAAGTCCGTGATGGCGCGGCGAACGTGCTGCAAAGCCTCGGCCCCGAGGTATACAGCAATCCCGAAGACGCCGGACTGGTGGGCGCTGGCGGTATTTCCACCTGGCGCTTCACCGCGCGCGAGCCAGGCGAAGGTCGCCTGCTGCTGACCTACCAGCAA
The DNA here is from genome assembly GCA_048065775.1 of Pseudomonas sp. GW6. Taxonomy (GTDB): domain Bacteria; phylum Pseudomonadota; class Gammaproteobacteria; order Pseudomonadales; family Pseudomonadaceae; genus Aquipseudomonas. Next base: position 144 of record JBLUOL010000257.1, on the reverse strand, counting down.
CCGTGGGAGCAGAACGTGCCACCGGCAGAAACCTTCGAGTGCGAACTGCGGGTGAAGTGACGAAGGCTGATTCTGTGGGAGGGGCTTTAGCCGCGACGACTCGAAATCAGTCGCCGCTGAAGCGCCTCCCGTAGGGCGGGTGCA
>JBLUOL010000256.1:0-5074 GCA_048065775.1 Pseudomonas sp. GW6 | reverse complement strand
ACAGATTCGCTTAACTGACGGGAAGTACGCTCTGAGCGACTATTGAGTTTTGCTACCGAGCCATTCGCCTCGGCGGGTATGAAGCATTCGCCGACCTGATAACACCTTCGAGCGATACTCACCGCCGTTTATATCGTCCTAAGCTGGCGCTTCTTTCAACCGTCGCGCGTCGCGTTCTGCGGTGCCGAGGAGAGCGTCCGTGCATAACAACAATAACGGCTATCCCTCCAGTGCCCGAGCCTGGGCCACTGTTGCCATCCTGATGGTGGCGTATGTCCTGTCCTTCGTCGATCGGCAGATCCTCAATCTGCTGGTCGAGCCTATCCGCCGCGATCTGGCGATCAACGATACGCAGATGAGCCTGCTGATGGGCCTGTCGTTCGCCCTGTTCTACACCGTATGCGGCATTCCGCTGGGGCGGGTGGCCGATACTCGTAGTCGGCGCGGGTTGATCGCCGTCGGCATTCTGTTCTGGAGCGCTGCTACCGCCGCCTGCGGCATGGCCAAGATGTACTGGCAGTTTCTGCTGTGCCGCATCGGCGTGGGTGTGGGCGAGGCGGCGCTGTCGCCGGCAGCCTATTCGCTGATTGCCGACAGCTTTACCGCCGAGCGCCGGGCCACGGCCATCAGCGTCTATTCCATGGGCGTCTACCTCGGCTCGGGCCTGGCCTTTCTGGTCGGTGGCCTGGTCATTCAGTTCGCCTCGGCACAGGGCGATGTGACCCTGCCGGTGCTGGGCGAGGTGCGTCCCTGGCAGTTGATTTTCCTGATTCTCGGTGTGGCGGGTGTGTTTTTCACCCTGTTGATGCTGGCCATCAAGGAACCTGTCCGGCGCGGTGCCGGTGCGGGCGTGGCGGTGCCGCTGAGCGAAGTGGGGCGCTACATTCGCGCCAATCGCCGTACCGTGCTGCTGCACAACTTCGGTTTCGCCGGGCTGGCTTTTGCCGGTTACGGCAGTGCAGCCTGGATACCGACTTTCTACATCCGTACTTATGGCTGGGACGCCGGCCAGGTCGGCATCGTCTACGGCTGCATCGTCGCAGTCTTCGGCTGCCTGGGCATCGTCTTCGGCGGACGCCTGGCGGACCTGATGGCCAAGCGTGGGCGTAGCGACGCCAACATGCGTGTCGGCCTGTACGCTGCGCTGGGCGCCTTGCCGATGGTGGTGCTGTTCCCGCTGATGGACACCGCCTTCTGGGCCAGCATGCTGCTGGCGCCTGCAGTGTTCTGCCTGAGCATGCCGTTCGGCGTGGCGCCGGCAGCGATCCAGGAAATCATGCCCAACTCGATGCGTGGCCAGGCGTCGGCCATCTATCTGTTCGTCATCACCCTGATCGGCCTGGGCGTTGGTCCGACCGCCGTGGCACTGGTGACCGATTTCGTCTTCGCCGACGACAACGCGCTGCGCTACTCGCTGCTGATCGTCACCACCCTGGCGGTGTTGATGTCGATCATCCTGCTGGCCAAGAGTCTCAAGCCCTACCGCGAAAGCGTGACGCGGCTGGAGCAATGGGCCGCCAATCCAGCCTGAGCAGGCGCATTTTTCTGCCGTGCCGCGCATTGATCGGAACGGTTTATGCGCCAGGGCACAGGCAGCGTGGAATTTTTGCGCTTTACTGAGGTTCTGAGTGTTGCGCGCGCCACTGGGGCGCGTGCCAGCCAGGGAACCTCTGCATGGGAGCGAGGCCAGCGTCTGCTGCACAGGGCAGACCAATCAACAGCTCGGTATTTTGGCAACGGCTGGTGCTGCCGGGGTTGGCTGCGCTGTTGTTGTTGGGTGGTTGCACGGGGCGCCTGGACAACGACTCCATCGTGCATACGCGCAGCCCGCTCAAGCCCGCCGAGGTGCTGCAGACCGACGTCGACCGTATGGCGACCCTGGCCATGCGCAACAACCTCAACAGCCTGTATCGGCTGATGAACAAGTTGTACCAACGTAACCCGCGCGAGTGGCGCAAGAACTCCCTGCCTGATGCCGCCGCTGCCGAGCGCGCCATCCAGTACGCCATCGAACACAATCAGGACTGGCCGACCTTGGGCGGCCGGCGTGATGTTGCGGCGCTGGATTACTCGCTGAGCCCGGCCTTTCAGGGCGACCGCGTGGCGGCCTTCACCTATGCCATCGGCAGCATGCTGGTGACGGCTCACGGCGGCCGTACCGAGTTCTACCTGACCGACAGCTTCAATGCGCAATTCATCCACAACGCCGCGCGCAATCTGGAGAAGGCCGGCTGGATGCTCTCGCAGCGCCGTGACGCCACGGGCCGGCCGCTGCTGCTATCCAACGAGTTCTCCGAACAGGGCAACAACCTCAGCTACGCAGTGGAGTTCGGCAAGATGGTGGCGCGTCTCGATCTGCTCACCCATGTGCTGGAAGAGCGCTACCGGCGCATGGGCGCCAACTATGCGCAGAGTCTGTTCCTGCTGAATTTCCTGCCGGTGCAGTGAGCGGGCCGCCACCCGTTGCGAGCGGCGGCGGAGCGTCACACCTTGCGTACGAACTCGGACTTGAGCTTCATCGCGCCGATGCCATCGATCTTGCAGTCGATGTCGTGATCGCCGTCGACCAGGCGAATGTTCTTCACCTTGGTGCCGACCTTGACCACCAGTGACGAGCCCTTGACCTTGAGGTCCTTGATCACGGTGATGGTGTCGCCGTCCTGCAGCAGGTTGCCAACCGAATCCTTGATCACCCGCGCGTCATCACCGCCGTCGGTATTCTCGCCAGCTTTCCACTCATGGGCGCACTCGGGGCAGACCAGTTGATCGCCGTCTTCGTAGGTGTATTCGGAGTTGCATTTGGGGCAGGGCGGCAGAGCGGTCAAGGGGTGTCCTCGGTGCAGTGAGAAACCGCAGATTATATAGGGTTTTGTTCGCTGGCGTCGCTCTAGGACCTGCAGCCCTTGAGATACGGGTGTTTTAAATATTGGACTTCTTGCCAGGCGGTAGTTTGCCTGGATTGCCCTTAGAGCGCCTTTTAATGGGCGTTCACTTGTTGTGCGATAAATGGCTTACCAGAAAATCTTGAGCAGATTTGTTTGACATATTTTACGGCTCGGGCAGACTGGCTGCAGATTCCGTTGCCGAACCGGGTAGCGGGCAGCGTCGCTGCAGCCCCCTCTCTGGATGGAGTTGACCCGGTTCGAGCCGCCGTCGGAAGGCGGCACTCAGGCTCAGGATGAGTCTCGGTGCACGGGGTTAGCCAAACAGGCCGGAGGTGCTACAGCAGAGTGTTCTGCTGGCTACCGGTCTGCACAGCAACGATAGGCCCGGCCTGTCCCAAGGTGACGTATGTCCGACAACAAGATCCGCAGCACTCCTAGCAAGAACAATCTCCGCAAGCCCGTCGTGTTGATGTCCATGGGCGCTCAAGAGCGCAAGGGCCACGACTATCAAGTAATGACTCACAAATACATCCAGCCTCTGGTCGAGTTCTCCGGTTGCGTGCCGGTATTGGTGCCCACCTGCTGCGGCATCGAGGATCTCGAGCAGTATCTGGATATGGCCGATGGTGTTTACCTCACCGGTGCCGGCAGCAACATCGACCCGGCGCTCTATGGTCAGGAGAACGAAACACCGAACAAGGGCCAGGATCGCGACCGCGACCTGTTCGATCTACCGCTGATTCGTGCCGCCATCGCTCGCGGTCTGCCGATCTTCGGCATCTGCCGTGGCATGCAGGAAATCAACGTGGCGCTGGGCGGCGACATCTACCAGAAGGTCTACGCCGAGCCTGGTTTCAACGACCATCGCGAAAACCCCGATGATCCGGTCGAGGTGCAGTACGCAGCCAGCCACAGCGTGCGTCCGGTGGCTGGCAGCTGGTTCGCCGAGTTGATGGGCAAGGACGAGATTCAGGTCAACTCCCTGCACGGCCAGGCGATTCGCAACCTGGGCAAGGGACTGGAAGTGCTGGCCACCGCCGAGGATGGCCTGATCGAGGCGATCCACGCGCCGAGCCTGTCCCCCTTCCTGTTCGCGGTGCAGTGGCACCCGGAATGGCAGGCGGCGAAGAACCCGGATTCGGTGAAGATCTTCCAGGCCTTCGGTGACGCCTGTCACCGCCGAGTAGCTTCGCGCAGCAGTCGTCAGGCGGCCTGATCGCCGTGTAACCGCCGGCTCCTGCTTCAGTAGGGGCTTGGCGGTTGCGGCCAGTTCAGGATACCGCTGTCACTGAAGCGGCGGGTGCCGAACAGGCCGTCGGCGAGTTTGCCACGCAGCATGTAGGGCACCTCCTGGCCAGGTTGATAACCGGCCACGCCCCACGCCTGACGCATCACTGAAAACGCTGAAATGCTCACCGGTACGCTCAATACCGTCTCGCCGAAACGTGGCACGCTGCCGCTCTGGTCGCTGACGCCACTGGCCAGCGGCTGGCCGTTCACATCCAGATCCAGTGCCATGCCGTTGAAACTCACCGCGCTGTCATTGGGGTTCTGCACCCGTAGCTTGACCGCGAAGCGTACCTCCAGGCCCTGACCGGGCAACGGTTCCAGGCCGACCAGGTCGACCCGTAGCGGATCACGATTGCTCAGGCTGGCGCAGGCGCTCAGGCCTGCTGCAAGTAGGGCAACGAGGCAAAGACGAAGCAGACGGTGCATGGTGATCTTCCCTGGACGTTATGAGTTCAGGATAGAAGACCACTGCACGCGCCATTAGCTCCCGGCACGTTGCCGACTGCCCAGTACCAGCGCGATACCGCCGAGCACGGCAACGGCGCTCAAGGTCAGGCGCAGAGACAGCGCTTCGCTCAGCAGCAGGCTGCCGCCGAGCGCGGCGAGAATCGGCACGCTCAACTGCACCGTGGCGGCCTGACTGGCGCGCAGGCCGGGCAGCGCGCTGTACCAGATGGCGTAACCGACACCCGAGGTCAGGGCGCCGGACAACACCGCGTAGAACAGGCCAGGCCCATCCCAGTTCAGTTGCGACAACAGCACCAGCGCCAGCAGCACGGCCAGCGGTGCCGCACGCAGAAAGTTACCGGTGGTCACGGCCAGCGGATCACCCTGGCCGCGCCCGAGCAGCGAGTACGCGCCCCAGGCCACGCCGGCCAGCAGCATCAGCAAGGCCGCCA
>JBLUOL010000255.1:0-5077 GCA_048065775.1 Pseudomonas sp. GW6 | reverse complement strand
GCGCGGGTCGAACTCGGCCAGCAGCATGCGCATGGCCACGCGGGCATCGCCCTGGATCGCCAGATGCGGGGTGAAGTTGCGCTGCAATTGCTGAGCGTCGATGTCGATGCGGATCAGTCGGCCGGGTAGGCGGAAGTCGCCGTCGAACACCACGTCGTAGTCAGTCTCGCCCAGCTCGGTGCCGATGGCCAGTACCACGTCGGCCTCCAATGCCAGGTCTCGCACCGGTCGCAGCGATTGGTTGCTGCCCAGCAGCAGCGGATGGCCCGGCGGCAGCAGGCCCTTGGCATTGATGGTCAGCGCGGTCGGCACATCCAGTGCAGCGGCCAGAGCACGGGCTTCAGCCTCGGCGGATACGCAACCGCCGCCCAGCAGCAGGAGAGGGCGCTTGGCCTGCTTGAGCAGGCCAGCGGCCTCACGGATCAGCGTGCGGTTGGGCGCCGGGCGGTGCACCGTTGGCCGTGGCGCCGGGGTCATATGCGTGGCGTCTGCGGTGATGATGTCCAATGGCAGTTCGATATGCACCGGGCGCGGGCGCTCGCCTTCGAATACGGCGAAGGCGCGAGCCAGCACGCCGGGCAGTTCCTCGACGCTCATCAGCGTGTGGCTGAAGGCGGTGACGCCGGCGGTCATCGCCCGCTGGTTGGGCAGCTCGTGCAGATAGCCCTTGCCCAGGCCCAGGCGCGCGCGCTCGTTGACGCTGGAAATCACCAGCATCGGGATCGAGTCGGCGTAAGCCTGGCCCATGGCGGTGAGGATGTTGGTCATCCCTGGGCCGGTGATGATGAAGCACACACCCGGTTTGCCCGAGACGCGCGCATAACCGTCGGCCATGAAGCCGGCGCCCTGTTCGTGACGCGGGGTGACGTGGCGGATGCTGCTCGAGGGCAGGCCGCGATAGAGCTCGACGGTGTGCACGCCGGGGATGCCGAACACGGTGTCGACGCCCCAGGCTTCCAGTTGCTTGACGAGAAATTCGCCGCAGGTGGTCATGGTCAGGTCCTTGTGTCGACGTCAGCCGACGATCCAGTGCGCCATCAGCGCGATGATCGGCAGGGTGATCAGGGTGCGGATGATGAAGATGACGAACAGCTCCAGCAGATTCAGCGGCAGCTTGGCCTTGATGATCAGCACGCCGACCTCGGACATGTAGATCAGCTGGGTCAGCGACACGCAGGCCACCACGAAGCGGGTCAGTTCGCTCTCGATGCCCTTGCCCAGCACCGCTGGCAGGAACATGTCGGCGAAGCCCACCAGCATCGCTGGCGCTGCCTTGGTGGCTTCCGGCAGTTGCAGCAATTCCAGCAACGGTACGATGGGCGCGGACAGCCAGTTGAAGATCGGGGTGAACTCGGCGATGGCCAGGGAAACGGTGCCGATGGCCATTACCAGTGGCAGCAGACCCAGCCAGATATCGACCACGTTGTGCACGCCGACCTTGACCATCTGCCCCGGCGAGGGATTGGCGTTGGCGCGCCTGACCGCCTGCAGCAGGCCCCAGCGCAGCAGCGAGGTGCCGGCCGGCACGTCTTCATTGATCTGCTTGCCGACCCCGACGACGTACTCGTCCTTCTTCCACGACAACGGTGGAATACGCGGGGTGATGATGGCGGCGGCCAGACCGGCGACCACCACGGTCAGGTAGAAGGGCACGAACAGATGGTCGAGCTTCATGAAGCTGGTGATCAGCAGGCTGAAGGCGATCGAGGCGATGGAGAAGTTGGTGGCGATCACTGCCGCTTCGCGGGCGCTGTAGAAGCCCTTCTGGTACTGCTGGGCGGTGATCAGCACGCCGACGGTGCCGGAGCCGAGCCAGCTGGCGATGGCGTCGATGGCCGAGCGTCCGGGCAGGCCGAAAATCTTGCGGAACACATTGCGCACCAGGGTGCCGCAGAACTCCATCAGGCCGTAGTCGGTAAGCAGCGGCAGGATCAGGCCGGCGACCAGGAAGAAGGTGATCAACACCGGCGCCAGGTCTTTCAATACCACCCCGCCGGTATTGGCGTTCCACACCCATTCCGGGCCGAATTGCCAGAACGTCATGGCCGCGAACAGCCCGCCGAGCACGCGCAGGGCGAGCCACAGCGGTGGCAGCACGAACAGGTCGTTCAACGCGCGACGCTCGGTAAGCCAGCGTGGCTTGAGCAGGCTGCCAAACAGGCCCAGGACTGCCGAGACGATTAGCAGCCCCGTGGCGATGGCAGGCAGCTGATCGCTGACGGCAGCCTTGAGTGCGTCAGCCATGACGCCGAGGCCGATGGTGACCTTTTCTTCGTAAACGATGGGGGTGAGAAACAGCAGTACGCCGAGCAACGAGGGGATAAGGAAGATCAGTAACTGACGCACGCTGTAGGGGTTATCGGTCGGTGGCTGGTCGTCCAGCAGCGGTATGGTTTCGTCACGATTCATCTGGGCACCTTGATTGTTTTTGTATGTACCGGGCGCCTCGCGGGGCGCCCGGGCGGAGCAGTAAAAGCCGACGGTCAGCGACGCTGAACCCCCGGAAGCACGCAGAGCATTTCGTACAGCAGGTTGGCGCCGAGCAACGAGGTGTTGCCGGTGGTGTCGTAGGGCGGGGAGACCTCGACCAGATCGCCACCGATCAGGTCCAGGCCCTGGCAACCACGGATGATCTCGATGGCCTGGATGGTGGTCAGACCGCCGATTTCCGGGGTGCCGGTGCCGGGTGCCCAGGCCGGGTCGATGCCGTCGATGTCGAAGGACAGATACACCGGGCCGCCACCGACCTGCTCGCGCACTTCGGCCATCAGCGGCTCCAGCGACTTGTGCCAGCACTCCTCGGCCTGCACCACGCGGAAACCCTGCTTGCGGCTCCAGTTGAAGTCCTCGGCGGTATAACCCTGGGCGCGCAGGCCGATCTGCACCACGCGCTGGCTGTCGAGCAGGCCTTCTTCCTGGGCGCGGCGGAAGGTGGTGCCGTGGGCGATCTTCTCACCGAACATATGGTCGTTGACGTCGGCGTGGGCGTCGATATGCACCAGGCCGATCTTGCCGTACTTCTTGTGCAGGGCACGCAGGATCGGCAGGGTGATGGTGTGGTCGCCACCCAGGGTCAGCGGTTTGATGCCGAGTTCGACGATCTCGTCGTAGGCCTCTTCGATGATGCGCACGGCGTCGAGCAGGTTGAAGGTGTTGATCGCCACGTCGCCGATATCGGCCACGTTGAGCGAGTCGAAAGGAGCGGCACCGGTGGCCATGTTGTACGGGCGGATCATCACCGACTGGGCGCGGATCTCACGTGGGCCGAAGCGAGTGCCGGAGCGTAGTGAGGTGCCGATGTCCAGCGGCACGCCGACGAAGGCGGCGTCGAGCTGGCGTTTTTCCTCGGTGCTCTGGATGTGGGGCAGGCGCATCATGGTGGCGATGCCGCCGAAGCGGGGCATTTCATTGCCGCCCAGGGGCTGGTGGAAGGTCTTGTCCATGGGTGGGCCTCAGGCTCGTTCTGGTTGTGGCCGGATTCTTGGCCGGCCAGGCGCTGGGAAAAATCGGCTGGGGCAAAAACTTACTTCAGGATTGTTTGAAGTAAGGCTGTAAGCCCCGGTTCATAAGGTGCGGCGTGGCGTGCGCGTCAGTCGCGGTAGCTGGGATCGAGGCGATCGAGCCTGCGCAGCCAGGCCTGCCAGATCAGCTGGCGCTGCCATTCGGCACCCTGCAACTGCTCGCAGGCGTGCTGCGCCAGGTGCGCGGGAATCTCGCTGCAGGGCTGGCCACCGCCAGTGGCAGCGAGCTGGATCTCGCAGGCGCGGTTCAGGTAATGCATGACGTAGAAGGCGTCGGCGACGCTGGCGCCGACGCTGAGCAGGCCGTGGTGGCGCAGCAGCAGGGCGATGTTGTCGCCCAGCGAGGCCTGGATACGTGTACGTTCGTCCAGATCCAGCGCCACGCCTTCATAGGCGTGGTAACCCAGGCGCCCGTGGAATTCGGTGCTGATCTGGTTGAGCTGCAGCAGGCCGGCGTCCTGAGCGGCCACCGCCATACCGGCCAGGGTATGGGTGTGGATCACGCAGTGGGCGTCGTCGCGGGCCATGTGCACGGCGCTGTGGATGGTGAAGCCGGCGACGTTGTAGTCGGCGTTGCCCTCGACCACCTTGCCGTGCATGTCCACCACGATCAGGTCGCTGGCGCGGATCTCCTCGAAGAACAGGCCGAAGGGATTGATTAAAAAGCGCGGCTCGCCGTCGCCTGGCAGGCGCACGGAAAAGTGCGTGTAGAGGGTGTCGTCCCAGCCGAACAGGGCAGCCAGGCGATAGGCCGCGGCCAGGTCGCGGCGCAGGGTGGCGATATCGTTCATGCGTTCTCCAGGCCGATGAAACGGCGTACACGTTCGTGGTTGCCGCTGCGGATGGCGTCGGGCGAGGCGTCGAGCTGGACGTGGCCGTTTTCCATGAACAGCACGCGGTCGGAAATCGACAGGGCGAAGTCCATCTCGTGGGTGACGATCAGCATGGTCATGCCCTCGCGGGCCAGGTCGCGGATCACCGCGAGCACGTCGCCGACCAGTTCCGGGTCGAGCGCCGAGGTGGGCTCGTCGAACAGCATGATGTCCGGCTTCATCGCCAGGGCTCGGGCGATGGCCACGCGCTGCTGCTGGCCACCGGAGAGCTGGTGCGGGTACTTGTTGGCGTGGGCCAGCAGGCCGACCTTGTCCAGCAGCGCCAGTGCCTGCCGGCGCAGGTCGGCGGTATCGCCCAGGCCGTGGTAGCGCGGCGCGAGCAGCACATTGTCGAGAATGGTGCGGTGCGGGAACAGGTTGAAGCTCTGGAACACCATGCCGATGCGCCGCACGCCTTCGCGCTGGCGGCGGTTCTCGGGGCGGTCGCCGGCTTGGATGAACGACTCGCCGAACAGCACGATCTCGCCTTGGTCGATGCTTTCCAGGCCGTTGATGGTGCGGATCAGCGAGGTCTTGCCGGAGCCGGACGGGCCGATGATGGAGATCACCTCGCCGGGCTGCACGCTCAGGTCGATGCCCTTGAGCACATGGTGGTCGCCGTAGTGCTTGTGGATGTTGCTGAGGTGCAGCGCCGCCGGGGTACCGGGCTGGCGCGCCTGCGCG
>JBLUOL010000254.1:0-5082 GCA_048065775.1 Pseudomonas sp. GW6 | reverse complement strand
GCGCCAGCAACACCCGCGCGCTGTTCGCTCGTGCGGCCGAGCTGAACGTGCTGGTGCGCGAGGATCACCAGATTCGCGAGTCGACCCTGGAGAGCATCGGCGCCGAGCTGGACGCCTTCGCCGCCGAGTGCGACGCGCTCTATCTGACCATCGACATCGACGTGCTGCCGGCCTGCGAGGCGCCGGGCGTCAGCGCGCCAGCAGCCCGTGGCGTGCGCCTTGAGCTGCTGGAGCCGCTGCTCGAACGGCTCAAGGCCAGCGGCAAGCTGCGCCTGGCAGACCTGGCCGAGATCAACCCCGACTACGACATCGACAACCGCACCGCCAAGGTGGCGGCGCGGCTGATTCATCTGCTCAGCCTCTGAGCTCGACGCTTTCCCGCACAACAACAACTACGAGGAAACCCCGATGTTCATTACCGCCCGCTGCGGCCAGGAGCCGCGTCATGTCTGAGTCCCTGCCTTTGAGCGCTGGCGTGTCGCGCTCGCGCGCATTGGCGCGCCTGCTGGGCTACAGCCTGATCGGCCTGTTGCTGTTCTTCGTGCCGTTCGAGATCGCCGGGCGCTCGACCATCCTCCTCGACCACGCCGCCAGCGCCCTGCAACTGCACGCGCGGCCGCTGGTGGTCGGCGTGGCGTTGCTGTTCATGCTCTACGGCGCGGTCGCTCCCTGGCTCGACGGCAGTTGGCGGCGCAGCCTGACCCACACGGTGTTCAGCGTGCTCAAGGTGTTCGGCCTGCTGATCGGCGCCGCCTATCTGCTGCAGCTCGGCCCGCAGGCGCTGTACCAGCCGGACATGCTGCCGTTTCTGTTCGAGAAGCTGGTGCTAAGCCTGGCGCTAATCGTGCCGCTGGGTTCGCTGGCGCTGGTGTTCCTGATCGGCTTCGGCCTGCTGGAGCTGATCGGCGTGCTGATGCAGCCGGTGATGCGGCCGATCTGGCGCACACCGGGCAAGTCGGCCATCGACGCCGTGGCATCCTTCGTCGGCAGCTACTCGGTGGGCCTGTTGATCACCGACCGCATGTACCAGCAGGGCCATTACAGCGTGCGCGAGGCGGCGATCATCGCCACCGGCTTCTCCACTGTCTCGGCGCCGTTCATGGTTATCATCGCCAAGACCCTGGGCCTGATGGGTCAGTGGAACCTGTATTTCTGGGGCGCCATGGCGGTGACCTTCGCCGTCACCGCGATCAGCGCGCGCATCTACCCGCTGTCGCGCCTGCCGTCCGAATCTACGCCCGAGGCGCAGCTGCAACCCGGTGAAAGCCGCCTGGGCAGTGCCTGGCGCGCCGGCATGCAGCAGGCCAGCAATGCGCCATCGCTGGGCTCGGCGCTGCGCGAAACCTTCGTCGATGGCCTGCGCATGACCGCCGCCATCCTGCCGAGCATTCTCGCCGTCGGCCTGCTCGGCTTGCTCGCCGCCAAGTACACGCCGCTGTTCGATGCCCTCGGCGTGCTGCTCTACCCGCTGACCTGGCTGTTCGGCCTGGACGAGCCGATGCAGGTGGCCCGCGCCATCTCCGCCGGCCTGGCGGAAATGTTCCTGCCGGCGATGCTGCTCAAGGATGCCGACGTGCTGGTGAAGTTCGTCACCGCCATCGTTTCGGTCAGCAGCGTGCTGTTTCTGTCTGCCTCGATTCCCTGCGTGCTGGCCACGCGAATTCCCCTGAGCCTGGGCCATCTGCTGCTGATCTGGCTGCAGCGCACCCTGCTCAGCCTGCTGTTGGCCATCCCCCTGGCCTACCTCGCCCAATTTCTGGGCTGGCTCTGACCGCCCACCACTGACCCGTTCCCACAGGAGCCCGCAACATGACCAAGTTCCGCGACACCGAAATCCGCGCCCCGCGTGGCACCACGCTCACTGCCAAGAGCTGGCTGACCGAAGCGCCGCTGCGCATGCTGATGAACAACCTCGACCCGGACGTGGCCGAGAATCCCAAGGAGCTGGTGGTGTACGGCGGCATCGGCCGCGCCGCACGCAACTGGGAGTGCTATGACAAGATCGTCGAGAGCCTGACCAACCTGAATGACGACGAGACCCTGCTGGTGCAATCCGGCAAGCCGGTCGGCGTGTTCAAGACCCACAGCAACGCACCGCGCGTGCTGATCGCCAACTCCAACCTGGTGCCGCACTGGGCCAGTTGGGAGCACTTCAACGAGCTGGATGCCAAGGGCCTGGCCATGTACGGCCAGATGACCGCCGGCAGCTGGATCTACATCGGCAGCCAGGGCATCGTCCAGGGCACCTATGAAACCTTCGTCGAAGCCGGTCGTCAGCACTACGCCGGCAACCTCAGAGGTCGCTGGGTGCTGACCGCAGGCCTGGGCGGCATGGGCGGCGCCCAGCCGCTGGCCGCCACCCTGGCCGGCGCCTGCTCGCTGAACATCGAATGCCAGCAGACCAGCATCGATTTTCGCCTGCGCAGCCGTTATGTCGACGAGCAGGCCACCGATCTGGACGACGCCCTGGCGCGCATCGCCAAGTACACCGCTGAAGGCAAGGCCATCTCCATCGCCCTGTTGGGCAACGCCGCCGAGATACTGCCGGAGCTGGTACGCCGTGGCGTGCGCCCGGACATGGTCACCGACCAGACCAGCGCCCACGATCCACTCAACGGCTACCTGCCGATCGGCTGGAGCTGGGCCGAGTACAAGGATCGTGCAGCCACCGACCCGGCTGGCGTGGTCAAGGCCGCCAAGCAGTCCATGGCCGTGCACGTGCAGGCCATGCTCGACTTCCAGAAGATGGGCGTGCCGACCTTCGACTACGGCAACAATATCCGCCAGATGGCCAAGGAAGAGGGCGTGAGCAACGCCTTCGACTTCCCCGGTTTCGTCCCGGCCTACATCCGCCCGCTGTTCTGCCGAGGCATCGGCCCGTTCCGCTGGGCGGCGCTGTCCGGCAACCCCGAGGACATCTACAAGACCGACGCCAAGGTCAAGGAACTGATCCCGGATGACGCCCACCTGCACCGCTGGCTGGACATGGCCCGCGAGCGCATCAGCTTCCAGGGCCTGCCGGCGCGTATCTGCTGGGTCGGCCTGGGTCTGCGCGCCAAGCTCGGCCTGGCCTTCAACGAGATGGTGCGTTCGGGTGAGCTGAGTGCGCCCATAGTCATCGGCCGCGACCACCTGGACAGCGGCTCGGTGTCCAGCCCCAACCGCGAGACCGAAGCGATGCAGGACGGCTCCGATGCCGTGTCCGACTGGCCGCTGCTCAACGCCCTGCTCAACACCGCCAGCGGCGCCACCTGGGTGTCGCTGCACCACGGCGGCGGCGTCGGCATGGGCTTCTCCCAGCATTCGGGTATGGTCATCGTCTGCGATGGCACCGACGAAGCTGCCGCGCGCATTGCCCGCGTGCTGACCAACGACCCGGGCACCGGCGTGATGCGTCACGCTGATGCCGGTTACCAGATCGCCATCGATTGCGCCCGCGAGCAGGGCCTGAACCTGCCGATGATCGGCTGAGGAAAGAGATTCCATGAATACGCTTAACCTGAAACCCGGCCAACTGACCCTGGCCGACCTACGCGCCGCCTACCAGGCGCCTGTGCAACTGACTCTGGACGCCGGCGCCCATAAGGCCATCGACGCCAGCGTCGCCTGCGTCAACCAGATCATCGCCGAGGGCCGCACCGCCTACGGCATCAACACCGGTTTCGGCCTGCTGGCCTCGACCCGCATCGCCAACGACGACCTGGAAAAGCTGCAGCGTTCGCTGGTGCTGTCCCACGCCGCCGGCATCGGTCAGCCGCTGGATGACGCCATGGTGCGCCTGATCATGCTGCTGAAGATCAACAGCCTGGCGCGCGGTTTCTCCGGCATCCGCCGCCAGGTGATCGACGCGCTGATCGCCCTGGTCAACGCCGAGGTCTACCCGCACATTCCGCTGAAAGGCTCGGTCGGCGCTTCCGGTGACCTGGCGCCGCTGGCGCATATGTCGCTGGTGCTGCTCGGCGAAAGCCAGGCGCGATACAAGGGTGAATGGCTGCCGGCCACCGAGGCGCTGGCCATCGCCGGCCTGGAGCCGATGACCCTGGCCGCCAAGGAGGGCCTGGCCTTGCTCAACGGCACCCAGGTGTCTACCGCCTACGCCCTGCGCGGGCTGTTCGAGGCCGAGGACCTGTACGCCGCCGCCAGCGTCTGCGGCGCGCTCAGCGTCGAGGCGCTGCTGGGTTCGCGCTCGCCCTTCGATGCACGCATCCATGCCGCCCGTGGCCAGCGCGGGCAGATCGACGCGGCGGCTGCCTTCCGTCACCTGCTTGGCGACAGTAGCGAGATTGGCCGCTCCCACGCCGCCTGCGACAAGGTGCAGGACCCGTACTCGCTGCGTTGCCAGCCGCAGGTCATGGGCGCCTGCCTGACCCAGCTGCGTCAGGCCGCCGAGGTGCTCGGCGTCGAGGCCAACGCGGTATCCGACAACCCGCTGGTGTTCGCCGCCGAAGGCGAGGTTATTTCCGGTGGCAACTTCCACGCAGAACCCGTGGCCATGGCCGCCGACAATATCGCCCTGGCCATCGCCGAGATCGGCTCGCTGTCCGAGCGCCGCGTCTCGCTGATGATGGACAAGCACATGTCGCAACTGCCGCCGTTCCTGGTGGCCAACGGCGGGGTCAACTCCGGCTTCATGATCGCCCAGGTCACCGCTGCGGCCCTGGCCAGCGAGAACAAGGCACTGTCCCACCCGCACAGCGTCGACAGTCTGCCGACGTCGGCCAACCAGGAAGACCACGTTTCCATGGCACCGGCTGCCGGCAAACGCTTGTGGGACATGGCCGCCAACACCCGTGGCGTGCTGGCCGTGGAATGGCTCGGCGCCTGCCAGGGCCTGGACTTCCGTGAAGGGCTGAAGAGCACCCCAGCGTTGGAACAGGCGCGTCAGGCGCTGCGCGCCAAGGTGCCGTATTACGTCGAGGACCGCTTCTTCGCCCCGGACATCGCCGCCGCCGATGCTCTGCTCGCCGAGCGCGTGCTGACGCCGCTGCTGCCGGCCGGCATGCTGCCTTCGGTGGGGTGATCGCGTTGCGCGGATGCGATCCGAGGCCTTGATATCAGGCCCCGGATTTCATCCGGGCTACG
>JBLUOL010000253.1:0-5141 GCA_048065775.1 Pseudomonas sp. GW6 | reverse complement strand
CTGCACGGCACCGGCACATCCAGCCGTTGCGCAGCCCGGTGCAGGCCTGGTGGGCCGCGCACTCGCCGGAGAACAACCGCAATGGCGAAGCGCTGCTGCAGAGCGCCCTGGGCCGAGAGCTGCAGCTGTCGAGCTGGGTTGAGGCCGACCACCTGGGCATCGTCCGCGATCCGTCCTTTATCGAACACCTGAGCCGGCAACTGGCTGCGCTCGATCAATCGTCACGGCCGCTGGACCTGGAGAGTCACGATTATGCAAATTGAACCGCACTACGATCCGCTGCCCATGCCTGTCGCGCTCGATCTTGGCCCGGAGGCGACGCTGCGTGGCGCCGACTACCGCTTCGCCAGTACGGCCAGGCTGCAGCACCAGAGCGAGGTGGAGTCCAACGCGCGTAGTTATCCGAGGCGCATCCCGCTGGAGCTACGCCGCGCCGAGGGCATCCATGTGCAGGATAGCGAGGGGCGCTGGTTCATCGATTGTCTGGCCGGTGCCGGCACCCTGGCGCTGGGGCACAACCATCCCGTCGTGCTGCAAGCCATTCGCGGCCTGCTCGATGGCAAGCGACCGCTGCACACCCTGGACCTGATGACCGAAGCCAAGGACGAGTTCATCAACGAACTGTTCGCCTGCCTGCCGGATGAGTTCGCCCGCGACGCGCGCATACAGTTCTGTGGGCCGGCCGGCACCGATGCGGTAGAGGCGGCATTGAAGCTGGTGCGCACGGCTACCGGGCGTAGCCAGATGCTGGCCTTCCACGGCGCCTACCACGGCATGACCCAGGGCGCCCTGAGCCTGATGGGCAGCCTGGGGCCCAAGCAGTATCTGGACGGCATGATCAGTGGCGTGCAGATGCTGCCGTACCCCTATGGCTACCGCTGCCCGTTCGGCCTGGGCGGTGCCGAGGGCGAACGGGTCGGCCTGCATTACATCGAGAACCAGCTGTGCGATCCGGAAAGCGGCGTGTTGCCGGCCGCCGGCATGATTCTCGAGACAGTACAGGGCGAGGGCGGGGTGATCGCCCCGTCCGCCGACTGGTTGCGCGGCATTCGGCGCATCACCCGCGAGGCCGGTGTGCCGCTGATTCTCGACGAGGTGCAGTGCGGCATCGGGCGCACCGGCAAGCTGTTCGCCTTCGAGCATGCCGGCATCACACCGGATGTACTGGTGCTGTCCAAGGCCATCGGTGGCAGCCTGCCGCTGGCGGTGGTGGTCTACCACAAGGATCTCGACCGCTGGCAGCCAGGGGCGCATGCCGGCACCTTCCGTGGCAACCAGATGGCCATGGCCGCAGGCGCAGCCACCTTGCGCCTGATCCGCGAGGAGGGTCTGGATCAGCACGCCGCCGCCATGGGCGAACGCCTCTGTGCGCATCTGCAGGCCTTGCAGGCACGTTACCCGCAGATCGGTGAAGTACGCGGCAGGGGGCTGATGCTCGGGGTGGAGATGGTCGATCCACAGGGCAGGGCGGACGCCATGGGGCATGCGCCGCACAACCGCGCGCTGGCCTCGGCGGTGCAGCAGCAGTGCCTGCGCCGTGGCCTGATTCTGGAGGTGGGCGGGCGCCATTCCAGCGTTCTGCGTCTGTTGCCGCCGCTGATCATCACGGCGGCGCAGGTGGATCAGGTGGCAGAGATCTTCGCCAGCGCCCTCGACGCTGCGGTCAACCATTAAGAACGCTTCACCGTCACTCCCGCGAAGGCGGGAGCCTATTCGATGTGGGCTCCCCGCCTGAGCGGGGAATGCCAGCCATTTAATCGACTACCTAATCAATCGATAGCAGAGCGTGCCCCTTTAACGGGTGATGGCAAGGTTGTATCAAATTGCCATCTAAATGATAAAAATTACTATTTAGTTTTGCATTGATATTGGTTAGGCTAGCCAGCGTTTTTTTGACAGGCCAGCGGATTGGCTGGCGGTATCGGGGAGAAGATGATGTCGAAAGCAGTGCAAGGTGCTGGACGTTTTCAACTGAAGTGCCTGGCCGTGGTGATTGCAGCCACATGCCATGGCGTGGTTCAGGCGCAGGAGAGCGATGAGGCCAATCAGGTGACATTGCCTGCGCAAACGGTCACCGGTGAACTGGACCGCCCACAAGGCCCGGATTACGGCTACAAGGCCGAGAAAAGCCTGACCGCCAGCAAGACCAGCACGCCGCTGTCGGAGACGCCGCGTTCGGTGTCGGTGGTGACGCGCAAGCGCATCGAAGACCAGAAATCGCAGAGCCTCACCGATGTGTTGGGCTACGTGCCGGGTATCTTCGCGCCGCCATTCGCTGCCGGTGATGGTCTGGCGGGTGATCTGTTCTTCATTCGTGGTTTCAACGCCACCGACTACGGCTACGGCCTGCTGCGTGACGGTTTGCGCGTGCAGGGCAACCGCTACGACACCACCAGCGAGCCCTATGGCCTGGAGCGGGTGGAAGTGTTCCGTGGGCCGACCTCGATTCTCTATGGCGAGAACGCGCCGGGTGGCCTGGTCAACCTGGTGAGCAAGCGCCCGACCGCTGCCCCGCAGGGTGAAGTGCAGCTCAACTACGGCTCCAACAACCGCCGCCAGCTTAACGTGGATGTTTCTGGCCCGCTGAATGACAGCGGCAATGTGCTGGGTCGCGTGGTCATGGTCGGTCGCAAGTCCGACACCCAGACTGATCACGTGCAGGATGACCGCATCTATATCGCGCCGTCCCTGACCCTGAACTTTGATGACTACAACACCCTGACCCTGCTGGCCACCTACCAGAAGGACCGCACCAACCTCGAACTGGGTCTGCCGGCTGCCGGCACGCTGCTGAACAACCCCAATGGCAAGCTCGACAAGGACACCTTCCTTGGCCACCCGGACTGGAACGACTTCGATCGCGAGGGTTGGACTGCCGGCTATGAGTTCACCCACAGCTTCAACGACGACTGGCAGTTCCGCCAGAACTCGCGCTACATGCAGTCGCGCATTCAGCGATATGAGACCTGGCCGGGCAACCTGAACGACGGTGGCTTCGGCGATACCATGAACATGATAGCGTATGATCGCTACAACAAGTCGATCACTTACTCGCTGGATAACCAGTTGGAAGGCAAGTTCAGCACTGGAGGCCTGGAGAACACCGTGTTGTTCGGCGCCAGCTTTGACCGCACCTCGTTCAATCAGAACTGGAATGCAGGCGCAGTTGGCTTTGGTGTACCAGGGTCGACCAATATCTATAATCCAATATGGACTGCTAAACCGACTACGCCGATTGCAGTTCAAAATACCTTGCTGACCCAGGATATGCAGGGCCTCTATAGCCAAATCCAAAGCAAATACGAAAACTGGATATTCCTTCTGGGTGGCCGCTACGACTGGGTTGACAGTGATTTTCGCAACAAGCTAGCGCCAGCCACAGACATGAGCGCCAAGGATGAGAAGTTCACTTGGCAGGCAGGCGTGATGTACGAGTTTGATAACGGTCTGTCGCCCTACGTCAGTTATTCCACTGCGTTCGTTCCAGTGCAGCAGACTACCACCGCTGATGGTCCGCTCGATCCGATCACCGCCGAGCAGTATGAGCTGGGCTTGAAGTACGAGCCGGAAGGCTGGAATACGATGTTCACCGCCGCTGTGTTCGACTTGCGCAAAGAGGATGATATCTACTTTGAGAGTGGTACTCCCCGTCAGGTTGGCGAAAGTCGTTCCAAAGGGATTGAGCTGGAAGTCAACAGCGATATCAGCGCCAACCTGAATGTTACGGCGGCGTATACCTATACCGACGTGCGAATTACTAAGGATTTCCCTGGGTCTTTGCTTGAGGATAAGCAGATGACCGGTGTACCGCGTAACCAGGCATCGATCTGGGCCAACTACCGCTTCCTCGATGGCGCGTTGCGTGGCTTGCGTCTGGGCGGCGGCGTGCGCCACTTCGACAGCACCTTTGCCTACACCGCCGAGAGTCTCTACGGCAAGCTGGACACCGGCGACGTGACCCTGGTCGATGCCGCCATCGGCTACGACATCGACGAGAACTGGTCGGTCGATCTGAACGCCAAGAACCTCTTCGATCAGGAGTACGTGGCAGGCTGCAACAACGCTGGGCGCTGCTACTGGGGCGACGAGCGCACCTTCCTCGGTAGCGTATCGCTGCGCTGGTAAGCGGCAACCGAGTGGGCAAACCAAGGCGAGGGGGCAACCCTTCGCCTTTTTGCATAGGTAAGGACAACGGATGACGAGTTTGAGTCGCCCCGGGCAGCCCGCCGCTGCACGCGGGCTCGGTCACGCCGGCCTGGCGCTGTTGGGGCTCGTGCTGTTGCTGGCCATGCTGCTGTGGCAGGGCGTGTTGCGCTATCCCTGGCCAACCGCCGAGGCCTGGTTGGCGCCGCTGTCGTCGACGCCATCGCTGGAGGGGCTGCTGCTGTGGTGGACGCAACTGCCACGCGCCTTTGCCGGAGTGCTGGTGGGCGCCTGCCTGGGCGTTTCCGGGGCGATCATGCAACTGATTACGCGCAACCCGCTGGTGTCGCCGGATCTGCTCGGTATCACCGCCGGGGCGCAACTGGGGGTCATCTTCGGCATGCTCCTGCCCGGCGCGCTGGGGCTGCCGCTGATCTTCGTCGGCGGCCTGCTGGCGGCCTTGTTCACCTTCCTCATGGCTGGCGGCTGGAACACCTCGCCGCTGCGCCTGACTCTGGCCGGGGTGGCTGTGGCGCAGACCTTCGCCGCACTGATCGCGCTGTTTCTCAGCCTCAACGACCAGGCCGCGATGGTGGTATCGCTGTGGAATACCGGTTCGCTGCAGCAGTTGGGTTGGGGCGCGATGCACCCGGCCCTGTACCTGTTGCCGCTGATTGCCCTGGTCCTGCTGGTGCTGATGCGGCCGATGAACCTGGCGGTGCTGGGCGATGGGCAGATGCGCGCGCTGGGGCTTTCGCCGGCCTGGCTGAAAGGGCTGAGCATCGTCCTGGGCAGCCTGCTGGCCGCGCTGGCCATTCATCTGGCAGGCCCCTTGGGCTTCATCGGGCTGATCACGCCGAACCTGCTGCGCTTTGCCTTCGCCGTGGTGCGACCTTCGCGGTTGATCCCCTTGTGCGCGATCTGGGGCGCGCTGCTGACAGTACTCGCCGATGCGCTGGTGGCGGCGGTGGAGCCCTGGTTCCAGCTGCCGCTGGGGG
>JBLUOL010000252.1:0-5148 GCA_048065775.1 Pseudomonas sp. GW6 | reverse complement strand
ACCAGCAGCGCGCCGCGCACACGGCGCAGCAGTTCGACCGGTGCCTGCGCGGCCCAATGAGCCACCGTCACGCAGCCCAGGCTATGGGCGATGAGGATGAGCGGACGCGGATCGTCGGCGACTGCCTGGTTCAACGCGGTGACCCAGTCGCCACGTTGCGGGTTGAGCCAGTCCTTCTGCTCCACACGCGCGCTATTCGGCAGGCTGCGCTGCCAATGGCTTTGCCAGTGTTCTTCGGGTGAGCCCTGCCAGCCCGGCAGGATCAGGTAACGGATTGCTTCGCTGCCCATGACGGCGCCTCCTTGAATCGAATGGCGTCAGTCTAGGCAGCACGAATAAATTACAAAAAGAATAAGAACTTATTTACTTATTCCAAAAACGCAATAAATCGCATCATGCCTCATATTTCCAAAAAGCATATAAATGTTCTTAAACAATATTTTTAAGAATATTTCCATCTCTCTACTATCCGCTCCACGCCAGCGTCGGTACTCCATACCGCCGCCATGGCGACCTATTCATAAGGAGCCTGGAAATGACCGCGACGCTGAGAAACCTCGAAGGCCAGGATGAAGCCAGCATCCTGCGCGAGATTCAGACCGCCCTGCATGGCCTGAAATTCGGCTCGGTGGAAATCACCGTGCACAACGGCCAGGTCGTGCAGATCGAGCGCAAGGAAAAGATTCGCCTGCAACAACCGAGTACCAAGAACAGCTGAAACATGATGCGGCCCGACTGGACCACCAGAGGGCTCGAGAAAGATCGCCCCGCCTGACACCCAATACGCCAACACAAGAATTTCACAGTTAGGAGCTGCACCATGTCCATTCGTCGTTTCGCCCTGGCCGCACTGGCCAGCGCCCTGATCGCCGGCCCGGTAGCCGCCGCACAAACCCTGCTCAACGTGTCCTACGACCCGACCCGTGAGCTCTACACCGAATTCAACGCCGCCTTCAACAAGCACTGGCAGGCCCAGGGCAACGAAGCGGTGACCATCCAGCAATCCCACGGCGGCTCGGGCAAGCAGGCCCGTGCGGTGATCGACGGCCTGCGCGCCGACGTGGTGACCCTGGCCCTGGCCGGCGATATCGACGAGCTGTACAAGCTCGGCAAGCTGATCCCGGAAAACTGGCAGGAGCGTCTGCCGGACGCCAGCACCCCCTACACCTCGACCATCGTGTTCCTGGTGCGCAAGGGCAACCCGAAAGGCCTGAAGGACTGGGATGACCTGGTCAAGCCGGGCGTGGAAGTGATTACCCCGAACCCGAAAACCTCCGGTGGCGCACGCTGGAACTTCCTCGCTGCCTGGGCCTATGCCCAGCAGAAGTACGGCAGCGAAGCCGAGGCCAAGGCCTTCACCGAGAAGCTCTACAAGAACGTCCCGGTGCTCGATACCGGCGCCCGCGGCTCAACCATCACCTTCGTCAACAACGGCATCGGCGACGTGCTGCTGGCCTGGGAGAACGAGGCCTTCCTGGCGCTCAAGGAAGAAGGCGGGGAGAACTTCGAGATCGTCGCGCCGTCGCTGTCGATCCTCGCCGAACCGCCGGTAAGCGTGGTCGATCAGAACGTCGACAAGAAAGGCACCCGCAAAGTCGCCGAGGCCTACCTCAACTACCTGTACAGCGAGGAAGGCCAGCGCATCGCCGCCAAGCACTTCTACCGCCCACGCAACCAGGCGGTGGCGGCCGAGTTCGCCAAGCAGTTCCCGCAGCTCAAGCTGGTAACCATCGACGCTGACTTCGATGGCTGGAAAACCGCTCAGCCGAAGTTCTTCAACGACGGTGGCGTGTTCGACCAGATCTACCAAGCCCAGTGATAAAACGGGTGGGCAGGGAATACTCCCTGTCCACCTTGGGCAATTGCAGGCGGCGGGCAGTGTTTTGGCTTGTCCGCCCTTTGCGTATTAAAGCGTTGCAACCCAAGCAGATAAGGACAGCCAATGTCTCGTCGTACTTCCCCCGTCATACCCGGCTTCGGGCTGACGCTGGGTTACACCCTGGTGTACCTCAGTCTGTTGGTGCTGATTCCCCTGGGTGCCATGTTCGTCCACGCTGCCCAGCTCACCTGGGATCAGTTCTGGGCAATCATTTCCTCGCCGCGCGTGCTGGCCGCCCTGAAGCTGAGCTTCGGCACCGCCTTTCTCGCTGCCATCATCAACGGCGTGATCGGTACCCTGCTGGCCTGGGTGCTGGTGCGCTACACCTTCCCCGGTCGCAAGATCATCGAAGCGATGATCGACCTGCCGTTCGCCCTGCCCACCGCGGTCGCCGGTATCGCCCTGACCGCGCTCTATGCGCCCAACGGTTTGATCGGCCAGTTCGCCACCACCCTGGGTTTCAAGATCGCCTACACCCCGTTGGGCATCACCCTGGCGCTGACCTTCGTCACCCTACCCTTCGTCGTGCGCACCATCCAGCCGGTACTGGCCGACATCCCGCGCGAAGTCGAGGAAGCCGCCGCCTGCCTCGGTGCCAAGCCGCTGCAGGTGGCCCGCCACGTGCTGCTGCCGGCGCTGCTGCCGGCCTGGCTGACCGGCTTCGCCCTGGCCTTCGCCCGTGGCGTTGGCGAGTACGGCTCGGTGATCTTCATCGCCGGCAACATGCCGATGAAGACCGAGATCCTGCCGCTGCTGATCATGGTGCAGCTGGACCAGTACAACTACGCCGGCGCCACCGCCATCGGCGTGCTGATGCTGGTGGTGTCGTTCATCTTGCTGCTGCTGATCAACCTGCTGCAGCGCCGCATCAGCCGTTCTTAAGGAGCCAGGCATGTCATCTGCAACCCTGACGGCCAGCGCCGCCAACAATGCCGCGCGCCGCGGTAACGCCCTGGGCCGCCGCCTGCTGATCATTTCGGCCTGGCTGGTGTTCGCCTTCTTCCTGCTGCTGCCCTTGTTCGTGGTGGCGACCGAGGCGCTCAAACAGGGCGTCGGCGTGTTCGTCGCTTCGATCCTCGAACCCGACGCCATCAGCGCACTGAAACTGACCCTGCTCGCCGTGGGCATCGCCGTGCCGCTCAATCTGGTGTTCGGCGTGGCCGCCGCCTGGTGCGTGAGCAAGTATGAGTTTCGCGGCAAGAGCATTCTGGTGACCCTGATCGACCTGCCGTTCTCGGTGTCACCGGTAATCGCCGGTCTGATCTATGTGCTGCTGTTCGGCGCCCAGGGCTTCTTCGGCCCCTGGTTGCGCGAGCACGATATCCAGATCATCTTCGCCCTGCCCGGCATCGTCCTGGCGACCATCTTTGTCACCGTGCCCTTCGTCGCCCGCGAGCTGATCCCGCTGATGCAGGAACAGGGCACGCAGGAGGAAGAGGCCGCGCGCCTGCTCGGTGCCAACGGCTGGCAGATGTTCTGGCACGTGACCCTGCCCAATATCAAATGGGGCCTGATCTACGGCGTGGTGCTGTGCACCGCCCGGGCGATGGGCGAGTTTGGCGCAGTATCGGTGGTCTCCGGGCACATCCGCGGCTACACCAATACGCTGCCGCTGCATGTCGAGATTCTCTACAACGAATACAATCACGTCGCCGCCTTCAGCGTTGCCAGCCTGCTACTGCTTCTGGCGCTGTTCATCCTGCTGCTCAAGCAGTGGAGCGAATCCCGTATCAACCGCCTGAAAGCCAGTGCGGGCGAGGAATAAAACATGAGTATCGAAATCCGCAACGTCAGCAAGAACTTCAATGCGTTCAAGGCGCTGAACGAGATCAACCTGAACATCCAGAGCGGCGAACTGGTCGCCCTGCTCGGCCCGTCCGGCTGCGGCAAGACCACCCTGCTGCGCATCATCGCCGGCCTGGAAACCCCGGACAGCGGCACCATCGAGTTCCACGGCGAGGACGTCTCCAACCACGACGTGCGTGATCGCAACGTCGGCTTCGTGTTCCAGCACTACGCGCTGTTCCGCCACATGACGGTGTTCGACAACGTCGCCTTCGGCCTGCGCATGAAGCCCAAGGGTCAGCGCCCGAGCGAAGAGGTGATCAAGCGCAAGGTCCACGAACTGCTCGACCTGGTGCAGCTCGACTGGCTCGGCGATCGCTACCCGGAACAGCTCTCCGGCGGTCAGCGCCAGCGTATTGCCCTGGCTCGCGCCCTGGCGGTGGAGCCGCGCGTACTGCTGCTCGACGAACCCTTCGGCGCGCTGGATGCCAAGGTGCGCAAGGAGCTGCGCCGCTGGCTGGCGCGCCTGCACGAGGACGTGCACCTGACCAGCGTATTCGTCACCCACGACCAGGAAGAAGCCATGGAAGTGGCCGACCGCATCGTGGTGATGAACAAGGGCGTGATCGAGCAGATCGGTACACCGGCCGAGGTTTACGAGAATCCGGCCAGCGATTTCGTCTACCACTTCCTCGGTGACGCCAACCGCCTCTACGTCGGCAACGATCACCACGTACTGTTCCGCCCGCACGAGGTTGACCTGTCCAGCGAACCGAGCCCGGAGCACAAGGCCGGCGAGGTACGCGACATTCGTCTGCTCGGCGCGATCACCCGCATCACCCTCAAGGTCGAAGGCCAGGACGAGCTGATCGAAGCCGAGGTGGCCAAGGATCACGTCAGCCTGGACAACCTCGCCCGCGGCACCACCCTGTACTTCAAGCCCAAGGGCGGCAAGCCGGTCAGCGCCTCAGCCTAAAGCCACCCGTAGGAGTCGCGCCCCGCGACGAAAAGCTTCGCCCCGGGGCGGGGCTCCTACGCGGTGAAGCATTGGCACGCCTTAGTACGTAGGACGAGCTTAGGGTGGGCTTCAGCCCACCGCACAGAGCTCAACCTTTGTTTGGTGAGCTGAAGCCCACCCTACGGAGCCGCGATCGCCATGATCGCCCTACGCCCCTGCGGGGAAACCTGCAGCGCACGCGAACCCGTGCTGCGCCGCAGCCAGCCCTCGCCTTCGCACAGACCCAGCAATGCCGCGCCCAGCGCACCACCGAGATGCGGCTTGCGCTCGCTCCAGTCCGGGCAGGCACAGAGTCGCTGGCGGCGCTGACGGTTGACCTGGTGCAGATCGATCCCCAACGCCTGCAGCCCCTGCTCACCGCTTGCCGTCAGCTGCAGCGCACCGCCCCCCTCGCTCAGCCAGTCAGCTGCGCGCATGCGCGCGAACACGCCGACCGCCAGTTCGCCGGCCAGATGGTCGTAACAGG
>JBLUOL010000251.1:0-5183 GCA_048065775.1 Pseudomonas sp. GW6 | reverse complement strand
CCGGCTCGCGCCTGGGGCGCGGCCATACGGCAGCAAGTTTCGCCGGGGCGAAGCTGACGCCCATGTCGCGGCGCGTGACCATCAAGACTCTGCTGGTTAATCAGCGCAATGCCAGCCCGCAGTCGCTCGCCAAGCACCTGCGCTACATCGAGCGCGATGGTGCGGGCCGCGATGGCGAACCGGGCCGGGCCTATGGGCCGCAGAGCGACGAAGCCGATCTTGACGGCTTCAAGGAGCAGGCCGCCGACGACCGGCACCATTTCCGGTTCATCGTCTCCCCGGAGGACGGTGCGGAGCTGGACGACCTGCGCACCTACACCCGGCATCTCGTGAACCGGATGGAGGCAGACTTGGGCACGCGACTGGATTGGGTGGCGGTCGATCACTGGAACACAGACAATCCGCACACACACCTGATCGTGCGCGGACGCGACGACACCGGCAAAGACCTCATCATCGCGGGCGACTACATCGCCCACGGCTTCCGGCATCGCGCCGCCGAGCTGGCGACGGAATGGCTGGGGCCGCGCACCGAGTTGGAGATCCAGCAGACCTTGGGCCGCGAGGTGGAGCAGGAGCGGTGGACGAGCCTGGATCGCACCCTGCAACGCGAGGCCAGCGAGGATGGCCGGGTGCAGACCGAACGCTTCAACGAACCCCGGCTGCAACGCCAGCGCCTGCTGCTGATCGGCCGCCTGCAACGCTTGCAGCGCCTGGGCCTGGCCGACGAGACGCAGCCCGGCACCTGGGCCGTCCATGCGGACGCGGAGAAGACCTTGCGCGCCCTGGGCGAGCGCGGCGACATCATCCGCACCATGCAGCGCGCCATGAACGGCCAGCCGCGCGAGCTGGCGGTGTTCGAGCCGGGCGACGACGGGCGTACCGTCATCGGCCGAGTGGCTGCAAAGGGGCTGGCCGACGAACTGCACGACCGTGGCTATCTGGTCATCGACGGCGTGGACGGCAAGGCCCACTACGTCGCATTTAACGCCCGCGACGAGGTGGCGAACTATCCCACCGGATCGGTGGTGGAGGTGCGCGGTTCCGCGGAGGTGCGGGCGGCCGACAAGAACATCGCCGCGCTCGCGAGCGATGGCCTGTACCGCACCGATCATCACCTGGCGATCGAGCAGGGCCGAGCCAAGCCCGGCCGCGACCCGCAGGAGGTCGTCGCAGCCCATGTTCGCCGGCTTGAAGCCCTGCGCCGTGCCGGCATCGTGGAGCGCGTGGCCGATGGCTTGTGGAAGGTGCCGGACGACCTAGCCGAGCGTGGCCGCCAGTACGACGCGCAGCGCCTGGGCGGCGTGGCGGTGGAACTGAAATCGCATCTGCCCATCGAGCGGCAGGCCCGCGTGATCGGCGCCACCTGGCTGGATCAGCAGTTGATCGGCGGCGGTAGGGGGCTGGGCGACCTGGGCTTTGGCGGTGAGGTCAAGGACATCCTGCAACAGCGCGCCGACTTCCTCGCCGAGCAGGGGCTGGCCGAGCGGCGTGGTCAGCGCGTCATCCTCGCCCGGAACCTGCTGGGCACGCTGCGCAATCGGGAACTGGCGCAAGCCGCCAAGGACATTGCCGCCGACACCGGACTGGAGCATCAGCCCGTCGCCGACGGGCAGCGCGTGGCCGGCATCTATCGGCGCTCGGTCATACTCGCTAGCGGGCGCTACGCGATGCTTGATGACGGCATGGGTTTCTCGCTGGTGCCGTGGAAGCCTGTGATCGAAAAGCGGCTGGGGCAGGAGCTCGCCGCCACGGTGCGCGGCGGAGGAGTGTCTTGGGAGTTTGGACCTCAGCGCGGGCTTACCATCGGATAGACCTGTTGCTCATAAGCAAGGCGCCACCAAACGTCTTGAACAGCGCCATCGCATCCTAGGTCCGCACCCTTGTGCGCCAAGTATGCTCGACTTCCCCATCGGCGAGTCTCGTTCCCTCGCTGTGCCTAATGCCTGTCCGCGCTCTTTTGCTCTGCCAGATATCCTGGCGATCGAAGGGGTCCGCGCCACGTAAGCAATTAGGTTACAGGCTGGCGTAAATTGTGCCGCAGCGCGACCTTGAGCCGTTGTACCTCCGTCCTGGCTGTGCTCAGCTTTCAAGTTGAATCTGTCATTGGAGTTATGAAGGGTGGGCAGATAGATTCATTGATTCATGGGGACGCGAACACAGACGCAAGTGCCTCGGCCCGGCTGGCTGTCCAGATCAACCGAGCCGCCATGCTTCGACACCGCCGCCTGGACGATGGCCAGCCCGAGCCCGCTGCCCGGCTTCCCCGCCGACGTACTTCCGCGGTAGTGGCGCTCGAAGGCCAGGATGCGGTCTTCCTCGTCCATGCCGGGGCCGTGGTCGCCGACCTGGATCAGGACCATGCCGTTGTCTGCGGTCGCCCGCAGGTCGATGGGCGATCCGGGAGCGTACTTGCGCGCATTGTCCAGCAGGTTGCGGATGATCTCGCGCAGCATGGTCGGGTCCATGCAAACACGAAGTCCGGGAGCCGCCTGTACGGCGATCACGCGATCCGGTTCCAGTTGCCTGACCTCGGCCGCGAGTTCTTCCAGCGTCGGCACGAGCGCGATCCATTCGTTCGATGGGCGACGCATGACATCCAGCCGAGCCAGCAGCAACACGTCGGCGACCAGGGCGCTCATCCTTTTGACCTCCTGCTGCAGGCCATCGAGCTGGGTATAGGCGCTGGTATCGCCAGGGCGGATGGCGTGCCGCAGGTTGTCGAGCGAGGCGGACATCACCGCCAATGGCGTTCGCAACTCGTGCCCGGCCTCGGCCAGATGGCTTCGCAACCTTGACTCCTTTGCCTGGGCGTCGCGTGCGACCGTGGCCTGGGCCAGTTGCGCGATCAGGTATCCGACCAGCGCCGACAGCACCAGGCTGATGGCCGACACTGCCCAATAGCGCTTCAGCACGCCCGGACCCACGCGCGGATAGACCAGCAAGGCCATCAGCAGGATCGCCAACGCCAGCACGCAGCACACCGCGGCCGAAATCCAAGCCGTTCGCGTGGAGCGCTTCATCCGATTTTCTCCTCGATGCGCAGCGTGTAGCCCACGCCGCGCACGGTCTGGACCAGACGCGGGCTTCCATCGGCCTCCAGCTTCGCACGCAGCAAGGACACGAATCGATCCACCGTTTCCGTACCGACTTCGGCGTCCACTCCCCAGACCGACTCCAGCAACTGGCTCTTGCGGAAGACCCGCCCCTGCTCGCGCATCAGGCCGACCAGCAGATCGAACTCACGCGCGGACAGGGCCAATGGCGAATCCGACTTCCATGCGCGGCGCCTGAGTGGATCGACACGCAGATCCGCATACGCCAGCAGGTCGCTCGATCCCGCTCCGCGCCGAAGGTGCGCCACCAGCCGCGCCTTGAGTTCGTCCATGGCAAAGGGCTTGGTGAGGTAATCGTCGGCCCCGCCCTCCAGCGCCACGATCTTGTCCCCCAGTTCGGTGCTTGCCGTGAGCATCAGGACCGGCACCTGTGTGCGTTTGCGGATGAGCGGGAGAAGCGCCAGGCCATCGATGTCGGGCATGGCCAGGTCCAGCACGATGGCGTCCGGGCGGCGCTGTGCGATGCGCGCCAACGCCTCCCGACCGTTGGCGGCCGTGTCGACCTCGAACCCGCGCAAGCGCAGTGCGACTTCCACGGCGCGGCGCAGGTTGGGTTCGTCGTCGACGACCAGGATGCGGGGGCTCTGCTGCATGGGGTGCCTCTGCGGTGCCGGCTAAACCTAAACCAACCGGCCGCAGCGCATCCAGCCGGCTTTCCGGATTCCTTCCGATATCGCTCTCGAGACTGGCGGTGTCCGATCCGGGACAGTCATGGAGATACGACGATGAAGAAGCAGAATACGGTGATCCTGATGCTGGTTTTGGCCGTTCCACCGGCGTGGGCCGCCCAGGATACCGGCGTCAGCGGCAACGGGATGGCGGCAGGCCAAGGCTCGGCGAATGGACAAGGCCTCGCTGTCGGCCAAGGGGAGGCCAGCGGGACCGGCACGGTCTACTACCGCGGCGAAGATGGACTTATCCATCGCAAATCGGGTACCGGAACCGTGGATGGCCGTGGCGTCGCGGTGGGCGCAGGCGAGGTGGACGGAAAGGCACTGGTCGCCGGCCATGGGCGGGTCGAAGGGGATGGCGCCGTCCGGCCCACGCATGGGAACACCCCTGTCAGCGGTGCCATCGGAAGCGGCACGGCCACGGGAACAGGGGCGGCCATCGGCAAAGGTCAGGCCAGCGGAACGGGGACGGTGTATTACCGGGGCGAAGATGGCCGGATCCACCGCAAATCGGGCACCGGTTCGGTGGCCGGACGGGGCGTGGCCATCGGAGATGGTTCCGTCAAGGGCAAGGCCGCCGTACGAGGCAAAGGCCAGGCCCATGGCTATGGCATCAAGCGGCCTTGATAGCCAGACGCGCGGCGCCCCGGTCGTCTGACTGGGGCGATCACGTAGCTGGCTGTTACCCAAATGTGATCACTTGACACGTCAGCGCGGCATCCAGCAAGGCGTTGTCCCTGGCGTGTCTTCCACATCGAGCAAGAAGGAGCATGCAATGCACACTGTCATTCGCTGGATCGCCCCGATGCTGCTCTCCACACTGGCCGTTACCGGCTGTGCTGCCGCCCAGCACCGGGATTGGGACAACAATCCGCCCGGCCCCGCCGGCGGCCCCGGCACCAACTGGGAAAACCCGCCGGGCTGGCGTGGCGGTCCGGGCGCTTCGCCCAACCAGCGTTTCTACCGGCGCGACGGCGTGCGTTACGAGTTCAAGCTCGTCAGCGGCGGTTATTACTACAGCCCGCGCTGGGGCTATTGGCATCCGCGATACGGCTTGTGGAACCAGGGCCGCCGCTGCTGGATGGATATCGACAACAACCCGCCAGGTCCGGCCGGTGGCCGGGGCACCAACTGGGAAAACCCGCCGGGCTGGCGCGGCGGGCCGGGGGCATCGCCGGATCGGTTCGACCGTTGCCGTTGAACGTGCGTCCCGGACCCGCTTGTCGGACGCCACCTCGAACGATGTCTCATCACATGAGCACTGAAGGTCGTCACGCATGAACCGTCAGCACGCCGTCAGCGCGGCCAATCGCTTTGGCCTGGGCGCCCGGCCCGGCGAGATCGATTCGATCACCGACCCGCAGGAATGGGTCCTGGCGCAGTTGCGCATGCCGGC
>JBLUOL010000250.1:0-5276 GCA_048065775.1 Pseudomonas sp. GW6 | reverse complement strand
GCCCCGCGCCACCCTCCTCGCGCCAGCGCATCAGCACCTGCTTGAGCGACAGCGCCACGGCCAGCAGCACCGCAGCCAGCAGAATCAGCCCACTCTGCCCCAGCGTGCTCACCAACAAGGCACTCAACGCCGGGCCGACCAGGCCTCCAACGCTGGCACCGGCGGCGATGAAGGCGAACAGGCGCTTGGCCTGCTCGCTGTCGAACACGTCGGCCATCAGGCTCCATGCCACCGAGACGACGAACAGGTTATAGACCGAAATCCACACATAGAAGCTGCGCGCCAGCCACACACTCTCTTCAGCACTGAAGAACAACAGGGCAAACAACGCCAGATTCAGGGTGAAGAAGCCATACACCCAGTCGATGAAGTGAATCCGCGGTACCCGTGAACTCAGCCAGGCGAACAACGGCACCGCGATCAACATCACCACGAAGGTGGCGGTGAACAGCCATTGCAGGTTCTCCACCCCCGAGACGATGCCCATCGCCTCGCGGATCGGCCGCAGCATGAAGTAGCCCGAGAACAGGCAGAAGAACAGGGTGAAACCGGCCAGCGCCGGCCACAGCTCGTTGCGCTGCGCGTTGATGGCCACGGCCACGCGCTGCGCCATCGTTGACGATGACATGCGAAATTCCTCGAAAGGGCGCGCCGGTACAGCGCGCCGGCATGACTCAGCCGTACCTGACGCCCGTCAGGCGCTCGGCCACCGACCACAGGCGCGCCGCATCATCGGCATCCGCCGCAGCCTCCGGCACCTTGGCCAGGCCCAATGGGCCGCGTTTTTCCTCTTCGCCGGTCGGCCCGTAGTAGCGCCCGCCCTCGGCCTCGGCAGCCGTCGCCGCGAACAGCGACGACAGCGCACCCTGCGCCGCCGAGTGATAGACATCGCGATCCTTCGCCCACTGCTGAGCGAACTCGCTTTCCAGTCCTGGCCCGCGCTCGACCAGTTCGGTAACGGCGACGCCAGGGTGCGCGGCGACGCTGCGCACGCCCCAGCCATTGGCCAGGCTGCGCCGCTGCAGCTCGAAGGCCATCATCAGACAGGCCAGTTTCGACTGCGCGTAGGCGGCGTAGGGGTTGTAGTTGTTCTCCGACTGCAGGTCATCGAAGTTGATACGGCCACGGTTCACGGCGATGCTCGCCAGTGTCACCACGCGCGGGTCGGGCGACTTGCGCAGTGATGGCAGGAGCAAGCCAGTGAGCGCGAAATGGCCGAGGAAGTTGGTTGCAAGCTGCATCTCGAAACCATCACGAGATACGCCGCGCTGAGGCGGCGCCATGATCGCGGCGTTGTTGATCAGCACGTCCAATACCTCGCCTTCGGCGTTCAGGCGCTGGGCCAGGCTGCGTACCGAAGCCAGGTCGGCCAGATCCAGCTGTTCGAAACGCACCCGCGCATCGGGTACCTGAGCACGAATACGTTCGATGCTCTCGGCGCCACGCTGTGCATTGCGCGCGGCGATGATCACCTGCGCCCCAGCCCCGCTCAGGGCCAGGGCGTCCTCGAAGCCCATACCACTGGTGCCGCCGGTGACCAGCATGCGCTTGCCGGTCAGCGCCGGCATGTCGCTCGCCTGCCACCCCGGTGTGGTACTGGCCCAGGCGAATGTCGGCATCCCGCCCAACACCCCGTGCAAGGCCAGGCTACCGCCCACGACACCAAACAGTTTCAGGGCATCTCGACGCGAATGGCCTCGCCCCACAGCATTCTTCTTGTCCATCGGCTGATTCCTCGTGTCCGTTGACTCGATGCGCCAGACCAGGCGCACGTACAGGACATAGGGTGCAGGCAGATGGCACGTACGATAAGCCGTCCAAAGCCGAACAGCGCATACGGTCAGGCGGACAGTTACCAGGTGTTTCGCAGACGCGAACCCGGATGCAATCCGGAATCGTTGATATACATTCCCGGATTGCATCCGGGCTACATCCCAGAAAGCGCCCTCAGGATTGGCAAAGCGGCCGCTGCGCCGCATTATCGGACCCTTCGTCATCGCCCAGTCGACGCCCATGCGCCAACCAAATCTATCCGACGTCGCTCTGTTCGCTGCCGTGGTCGAGGCCGGTGGCTTTCGCGTCGCAGCGCAACGCCGCGGCATGTCGGCCTCGTCGCTGAGCGATTGCGTGCGCCGCCTGGAAAAGGAACTGGACGTGCGCCTGCTCAACCGCACCACCCGCGGCCTGACGCCGACGGAAATCGGCGCACGCCTGCTGGAACGTCTGCGCCCCGCGCTGGACGAGATCAACACGGCGCTCAACGACCTACAGGAAGATCCACAGAACCCGGTCGGCTCACTGCGCCTGCATGTGCCCGGCGTGATCGCGCGGCACATCCTGCCGCAGCTGCTGGACGGTTTTCTCGCTCGCTACCCTGGCATCGCGCTGGAAGTGAACATGGACAACACCTTCATCGACGTCATCGGCGCCGGTTACGACGCCGGCATTCGCTACGAGGAAAGCCTGGCCAAGGACATGATCGCCATCCCTATCGGGCCGCGTCGGCAGTGTTTCATGGCAGTGGCGGCGCCCAGCTATCTGCAGCGCCATGGCACGCCGCAACACCCCAGCGAACTGAGCGAGCATCGCCTGCTCGGCTACCGCTTCGCCAGTGGCAAGCTCGGCGTGTGGGAGTTCGAACAGGAGGGACGCACCCTGCGTATCGCCCCCGAGGGCCGCCTGGTCAGCTCGTCGCAGGATCTGCTGATCGCTGCAGCCTGCGCCGGTCACGGCATTCTCTACACCTTCGAGGAGTACATCGCGGCGCCCCTGGCCAGCGGCCAGCTGCAACCCTTCATGCAGGACTGGTGGCAACACTTCGACGGGCCGTACCTGTACTACCACAGCAGGCGTCACGTACCGGCGCCGCTGCGTGCCTTCGTCGACCACGTGAAGGCCCTGAACGACTCCGGCCATCCATCTCCAAGCCCGAAATAGAGCGGTGGCCAATACCCAAGCAAGGCGCTGGGAGATTATAATTGCGCGCTTGCTTCTCGCCCCTCCAGGTCTCTCATGAACAGTTCTGCATCCGACGCCGCGACGAGTCTGTCGCCGGGCGCGATCCTTCTCATTCAACTCGCTCTGGCCCTCGGCGGCTTCGCCATCGGCACCGGCGAGTTCGCCATCATGGGCCTGATGCCCAACGTCGCCGCCGATCTTGGCGTCAGCGAGCCGCAGGTCGGCCATGTGATCAGCGCCTACGCCCTCGGCGTGGTGGTCGGTGCACCGGTGCTGGCCCTGCTCGGCGCCCGCCTGCCAAGGCGCATCCTGCTTCTGCTGCTGATGGGCTGCTTCGCCCTCGGCAACTTCGCCAGCGCTCTGGCACCGAGCTACGAGCCGCTGCTGCTCTTCCGCTTCATCGCCGGCCTGCCGCATGGCGCCTACTTCGGTATCGCCATGCTGGTGGCTGCCTCCATGGCGCCGCCGCACAAGCGCGCCAAGGCGGTGAGCCGGGTGCTGGCCGGCCTGACCGTGGCCATCCTGATCGGTAACCCGCTGGCCACCTGGCTCGGCCAGTTCATGAGCTGGCGCTACGCCTTCGCCCTGGTCGGCATCATCGCCATCATCACCATCGCCATGGTGGCGATCTTCCTCCCGGCCGACCCGCACGAGCAGCGCAGCAGCCCCTTGGGTGAACTGCGCGCCTTTAACCGCGCACCGATCTGGCTGGCACTGGGCATCGGCTCCATCGGTTTCGCCGGGATGTTCTGCGTATTCAGCTACATGGCGCCCACATTGCTCCACGTCACCCAGGTCGGCCCCGGCTGGATTCCCCTGGCCATGGGCGTGTTCGGCGCCGGCTGCATCGTCGGCAACAGTGCCGGCGGCTGGCTGTTCGACCGCCTGCGCCTGCGCGCCGTGGCCTGGATTCTGGCCTGGAGTACGCTGGTGCTGCTGGCCTTCCCCTTCGCCGCGCACAGCCTGTGGACCATCCTGCCGGCGATCTTCGCCCTCGGCACGATGATCGCCCTCGGCCCGGCCCTGCAGACCCATCTGATGGACGTCGCCACGGGCGCGCAGACACTCGCCGCCGCATCCAATCACGCCGCGTTCAACGTCGCCAACGCCCTCGGCCCCTGGCTCGGCGGCCTGGCCATCAGCGCCGGCATGGGCTGGACCGTGACCGGCTACATCGGCGCGGCCACCGCCATCGGCGGCCTGCTGCTGTTCGCCTGGGCCTGGAAGGTGCAGCACAAAGACGGGCCAATCTGACAGATGCGGGATAGTGCGCCGGCAGGTATCGTCTACCTCCCGAGCCACTATCGCGTAACCCGCCCGATGATTGCCCAGCGTTTACGATTCGCCCTGCTCGCCACCACCCTGTTCACCGCGCTGACCGCCCACGCACAAGTGGAAGTCGAAGCTAACGCCGGCCTGCTGGCGGTGAAGATTTCCGAAGAGATCGTTCCGGGCGATTACGAGAAGCTGCTGGCTGGCTTGCGCGCCAAGCCGGGCAAGCACAAGCGCAAGGTCGTGCTGCTCGACAGCATCGGCGGCAGCGCCCCGGAAGCCATCCGCATGGGCCGCTTGCTACGGGAAACCGGCTTCGAGGCGCTGGTACCTTCCGGCGGCCTGTGCCAGGGCAGTTGCATCTACCTGCTCGCTGCCGGCACCAAGCGCACCATCAACGGCCACGTTGCCCTGCGCCGTCCCCCCTTCCCCGCTGGTGACTCGGCGCTGGCACAGGCCGCCCATGGCAGCCAGCCGTTCAGCCCGGCCAGGTACTTTCGTGACATGGGTGTCGACGTAGGCCTGGCGGAAGACATCTATCAGGTCGCGCCAGGGCGCTTGCGTCTGCTGAGCCAGGATGATTTGCGAAACTATCGGCTGAAATAGCGATACCCGCTGAAGTGAAGCAAGCCCCAGCATCACGCGATGCCGGGGCTTTCTTCAGGTTCTTCGCATTCTCGCGGGGGGATACGCATGGCACCGGGCTGGCAAGTTTGTGTGCGTGCCGCTTACTGACTTAGCACTATCCATTAGTGCGTGCGCTGAACGTTTGGGTTGCGCCCCTTACGGGCGCCACACCTTGATTCGCTGCGCTCACCCTTCGGGCCAGCCTGCGGCTGTTACTGCGCTGCGCTACGTTTCTTTGCTTGCCCAAGAAAGGTGTGCCAAAGAAGGGCACCCGGCATTTTAATTCCAGTCAGTTAAGCGTCGATGCTGCGAATGGGTAGGAGTGGCGCCCCGCCGCGAACCAAGTCGATGCGCAATTGAAAAGCTTCGCCCCGAGGCGGGGCTCCTACAAAGGGCTGCTTTGGCAACCTGATCTGATC
>JBLUOL010000249.1:0-5284 GCA_048065775.1 Pseudomonas sp. GW6 | reverse complement strand
GTGTTCCTCGCTGGGCCACAGCGCCTTGGGCGCGGCGATGCGCACATCCATGCCGAGCTTGGCGCCGATCAGCAGCAATGAGTTGCCCATGTTGTTGCGCGCGTCACCCAGGTAGGCGTAGGCAATGTCGTGCAGCGGCTTGTCGCTGTGCTCGCGCATGGTCAGCACGTCGGCGAGCATCTGCGTCGGGTGGTACTCGTCGGTCAGGCCGTTGAACACCGGCACCCCGGCGTACTGGGCCAGTTCTTCGACGATTTCCTGCTTGAAGCCGCGGTACTCGATGGCGTCGTACATGCGCCCGAGCACGCGGGCGGTGTCCTTCATCGACTCCTTGTGGCCGATCTGCGAGGAGTTGGGGTCGATGTAGGTAACGTTGGCGCCCTGGTCGTAGGCCGCCACCTCGAAGGCGCAGCGGGTGCGGGTGGAGGTTTTCTCGAAGATCAGCGCGATGTTCTTGCGAGTCAGGTGCTGCTGCTCGGTGCCGGTGTACTTGGCGCGCTTGAGGTCGCGTGACAGGTCGAGCAGGTAACGCAACTCGCGGGTGCTGTGGTGCATCAGGCTGAGCAGGTTACGGTTGTGCATGTTGAAAGCCATGATTCGTTCTCCTCGTGGGCAGTGGAAACACCCCGGCAGCGGATGGCCGCCGGGGCTGGCTGGATCAGTAGTCGATAGGGTCGCGGATGATCGGGCAGGTCATGCAGTGGCCGCCGCCACGTCCGCGCCCCAGTTCGCTGGCGCTGATGGTGATGACCTCGACGCCGGCCTTGCGCAACAGCGTGTTGGTGTAAGTGTTGCGGTCGTAGCCGATCACCACGCCGGGCTCCAGACAGACCACGTTGTTGCCGTCGTCCCACTGCTCGCGTTCGGCCTCGTATGCGTCGCCGCCGGTTTCCACCACGCGCAGCTTCTTCAGATTGAGGGATTCGGCGACCACGTCGACGAAGGGTTTGTCCTCGCGGCGTACGTCGATGCCACCCGGGCGGCTCTCGTCCGGGCGCAGGGTGAAGGGCACGATGCTGTTAGCCACTTCCGGGAAAATGGTCACCAGGTCGCGGTCGCAGAAACTGAACACGGTGTCCAGGTGCATGGCCGCACGGGAGCGGCCGAGGCCAGCGACCACTACCCGCTCGGCCGCGCCCTTGGCGAACAGTGCGCGCGCCACCTGGCCGATGGCCTGGTGCGAGCTGCGTTCGCCCATGCCGATCAGCACGGTGCCGTTGCCGATGGGCATCACGTCGCCGCCTTCCAGGGTGGCCGAGCCGTGGTCCTGGTCCGGATCGCCGTACCAGATCTCGAAGGGCTCATTGGCGAAGTCCGGATGGAAGGTGTAGATGGCGCTGGCGAGCAGGGTTTCCTGACGGCGTGCTGGCCAGTACATGGGGTTCAAGGTGACGCCGCCGTAGATCCAGCAGGTGGTGTCACGGGTGAACTGGGTGTTGGGCAGCGGCGGGAAGATGAAGCTGGCTTCGCCGAGGTAGGCGTTGAACATCTTCGCTGCCTCGGAATCCGTGTGCTTGGCCAGGTCTGCGCCGGATACGCCGCCGATCAGGAATTCGGCGATCTTGCGTGGCTCCAGCCCTTCGATGAAGGCGCGCACTTCATTCTGCAGGCCGAGGCCGACACTGTTGGGGGTGATCTTGCGGTCGAGTATCCACTTCAGCGCGTTGGGGTCGCTGACGGTCTCTTCCAGCAGGTTGTGCATCTCCACCACTTCGATGCCACGTTCGCGCATCTTGGTCATGAAATCGAAGTGGTCGCGCTTGGCCTGGGATACCCAGATCACATCGTCGAACAACAGTTCGTCGCAGTTACCGGGGGTCAGGCGCAGGTGGGCGAGGCCTGGCGAACAGACCATCACCTTGTGCAGTTTGCCGGCTTCGGAATGAACGCCGAGGGGCTTCTTGGACATATCGAACTCCTTCTCTTACAGACTCAGGAAGCCGTCATACAGCCCGTAGGCGGCGATGGCGGCACCGATCAGCACGGCGACGAAAATGATCTTCTCGACGCCGGTGAAAATGGGCTGTCCCAGTTCGCGCTTGGCCTTGGCGAAAAGGAGCGCGCCAGGGGCATAGAGCAGCGCGGACAGCAGCAGGTACTGCACGCCGGCGGCGTATACCAGCCACACCGCGTACAGGGTGGAGATGCCTGCGATCAGCAGGTCCTTGTTGCGCTCGCCGGCGGCGTTCTCGTAGGTCTCGCCGCGCACCGCCAGCAGTACTGCGTAGGCGCTGGACCAGAAGTAGGGCACCAGGATCATCGAGGTGGCCAGGTACAGCAGACTGAGGTAGGTGGAGGCGTTGAACAGGGTGATGATCAGAAACAGCTGGATCAGTCCGTTGGACAGCCACAGCGCATTGGCCGGAACGTGATTGGCGTTCTCCTTGCGCAGGAACTCGGGCATGGTGTGGTCGCGGGCGCTGGCGAAGAGAATCTCGGCGCACAGCAGCGTCCACGACAGCAGCGCGCCGGCCAGCGAGACGATCAGGCCGATGGCGATCAGCTGCGCGCCCCAGGGACCGACCACCTGCTCCAGCACGCCGGCCATGGACGGGTTCTTCAGCCCGGCCAGTTCGGCCTGGGCCATGATGCCCTGAGACAGGATGTTGACCAGCACCAGCAGCAGAAGCACGCCGACGAAACCGATCACCGTGGCCTTGCCGACGTCGCTGCGCTTCTCGGCACGGGCGGAGAAGATGCTCGCGCCTTCGATGCCGATGAACACCCAGACGGTGACCAGCATCATGTTGCGCACCTGATCCATCACGCTGCCCAGCTCGCTGTTGCCACGGCCCCAGAAGTCCGCGGTGAACACGTCCATCTTGAAGGCGATGGCGGCGATGACGATGAACAGCGCCAGCGGCAGCATCTTGGCGATGGTGGTCACGGTGTTGATAAAGGCCGCTTCCTTGATCCCGCGTAGCACCAGAAAGTGCAGCAGCCAGAGCAGCACCGAGGCGCCGATCACCGCCGGCAGGGTGTTGCCTTCGCCGAAGACCGGGAAGAAGTAACCCAGAGTGGAAAACAGCAGCACCATGTAGCTGACGTTGCCGATCCAGGCGCTGATCCAGTAGCCCCAGGCCGAGGAGAAGCCCATGTAGTCGCCGAAACCGGCCTTGGCGTAGGCGTAGACGCCGCCGTCGAGTTCGGGCTTGCGGTTGGCCAGGGTCTGGAACACGAAGGCCAGGGTCAGCATGCCCACGCCGGTGATCAGCCAGCCGATCAGGGTGGCACCGGCGCTGGCGCTGGCGGCGATGTTCTGCGGCAGCGAAAAGATACCGCCGCCGACCATGGAGCCGACGACCAGCGCGATCAGCGCACCTAGGCGGAGTTTTTGCGTTGAATCAGACATCTCAATTACCTCCGTGTCACAGGGGGACATAGGTATTGAGCGCGTTTGGCGAGCACAGCATCCTGACTTGAATCAAAAGTCAGGATTCGTCAACGCACATCCTTGTTGCAAGCGTTGTCGAGCACCTGAACGAGTCAGGACTGCTGCTCTGGCTGGTACGCTGAGGCGCCAGTCCAATCACGATAGTCCGTACTTTCTGTTACGCAATGATGGCGAGTTGAGATGGGATGAAGGCGGGGGGATGAAATGGGCGGGGCGGTTGGCCCCGCTCGACGCACCGGCCGGATAGGCTGGCGCAGACCCGAAGGTCAGAAGGAGAGAACACGGCGCCGGGCGGGTAGCCCCTGCTGGCAGTTGCACCGTGTGGGTGCAGCATGACGCGGAAAGCTTTCAGCCAGCTTTCCACGCCATTACCGGCTGCGATCAGCCGATGGTCATCAGGCTGGCGTTGCCGCCGGCCGCCGCGGTGTTGACGCTCAGGGCGTGTTCCACCAGCAGACGTTCCAGGGCGATGTCGGTCTCGCCCTTGTTCAGGCCGTGTACACCGACGATGGCGCCCTTGCGCTGGGCCGCCTGCTCGCTGACCGCGCGCAGCTGGTCGGAGTCGCCGTGGTGCAGGATGGCGTCCAGCTCCACGTCGACGCTGTTCCAGTCGGCCACCAGCTGGATGTGCTTCTGCACCTCTTTCGGCAGTTCGGCGTATAGCGCGCGCTGGCTCTCCAGCCAGATCGCCTGGCTGCCCACGGCCAGGGTGGCGGCCAGCTGGGCCAGCAGGTCGTTGCGCTCGTCGGCCAGGTTGAGCACATGCTCACGCGGCAGCAGGGTGTAGCTGTTGCGCTCGCCGGTCGGGCCGGTCAGCACGTGGCTGCTGTAGCTCTGCGACAGCGTGCGGTACTGCTCGAACAGTGCGGCGATGGCCGGCTCCTGCTTGCCTGCCCAGTCGGCGAAGGCACTGCGCACCTTGTCCAGCTCGCTCGGCACCGGCAGGGCCTGCACTTCGGCCTGTTGCAGGTACTGGGCGACGGCCTCCTGCGGGCGGGTCGACAGCAGACGGTAGAGGTACAGCGGGCCACCGGCTTTCGGGCCGGTACCGGACAGACCTTCGCCACCGAACGGCTGCACGCCGACCACGGCGCCGACCATGTTGCGGTTCACATACAGGTTGCCGACCTTGGCGGTGCCGACCACCTGGGCGATGGTTTCGTCGATGCGCGTGTGCACGCCGAGGGTCAGGCCGTAGCCGCTGTCGTTGATCTGCTGCAGCAACTTGCCCAGATCCGCGCGCTGGTAGCGCACCACGTGCAGTACCGGGCCGAAGATCTCGCGCTTCATCTCGTCGAAGCTGTCCAGCTCGATCAGGGTCGGCACGACGAAGGTGCCGCGCTTGATGTCGTCAGCGTTGACGCGCGCCAGTTGGGTGACCTTGCGGCCTTTCTCGCGCAGCTTGGCGATGTGCGTGTCGATGCC
Source organism: Pseudomonas sp. GW6 (assembly GCA_048065775.1). Lineage (GTDB taxonomy): Bacteria > Pseudomonadota > Gammaproteobacteria > Pseudomonadales > Pseudomonadaceae > Aquipseudomonas. Next base: position 465 of record JBLUOL010000249.1, on the reverse strand, counting down.
GGCCTTGGCTTCGGCGTCGATCACCGGGCCGATGTCGGTGTTCAGGCGCTCGGGGTTGCCGAGTGTGTACTCGGCCATGGCGCCCTTGAGCATGGTCAGCACGCGGTCGGCGACGTCGTCCTGCACGCACAGCACGCGCAGGGCCGAGCAGCGCTGGCCGGCGCTGTCGAAGGCGGAGGCGACCACGTCCATCACCACCTGCTCGGTCAGCGCCGAGGAGTCGACGATCATGGCGTTGAGGCCGCCGGTTTCGGCGATCAGCGGGATGGTGCGGCCCTGGGCATCCAGGCGCCCGGCGATATTGCGCTGGAGGATGCCGGCCACTTCGGTAGAGCCGGTGAACATCACCCCGCGCACGCGCTCGTCACCGACCAGGCGCGCACCGACGGTTTCGCCACGGCCCGGCAGCAACTGCACGGCGCCGGCCGGTACGCCGGCCTCGAGCAGAATACGCACGGCCTGGGC
>JBLUOL010000248.1:0-5311 GCA_048065775.1 Pseudomonas sp. GW6 | reverse complement strand
GTTGGCGTCGGCGCCGCAGATGCGGTGCTCGACGTGGCGGCTGTTGGCCGGCCCGCCCGGCACGCGGAAGGATACGGTGCGGTTGTTCACCCCCCAGCTCTTGGCCAGCGGCGCGTAGCTGTTGGCCTGGAAGCGGCGGAAGGAGTTGGCATTGGGGCAGAAGATCGCCAGGGCATCGTTGAGCGTGGCCATCATGCCGCCAATGGCATGGCGCAGCAGCGGCGTGCCGTACGGGTCTTCCGAGGCCATCAGGTTGTTGCCTTCGGCATCGGCCAGTGACACGTGCATATGCATGCCGCTGCCGGCCAGGTCGCCGAACGGCTTGGCCATGAAGCAGGCCTGCAGCCCGTGCTTGTTCGCCACGCCCTTGACCAGGCGCTTGTAGCGCACGCCTTCGTCCACCGCCTGCAGCGCATCGAAGCGGTGTTCCAGGGTCAGCTCGAGCTGGCCGGGGGCGTACTCGGAGATCGCCGTACGCACGGGCAAACCCTGTACTTCGCAGGCGGCGTAGAGGTCGTCGAGGAACGGCTGCATCTGCTCCAGCTCATACACGCCGTAGACCTGCGGCGCCTGCGGGCGCACACCGTTCATCTGCACGGCGGGCTGCGGGCGACCATTGGCGTCGCGCTGCTTGTCCAGCAGGTAGAACTCCAGCTCCACCGCCATTACCGGGTGATAGCCGTCGGCCTTGAGCGCGTCGATGGTGCGCGCCAGCACATGGCGTGGGTCGCCCGGCGTGGCCGGCAGGCCTTGAGTCGGATGCATGCTCACCTGCAGCTGGCCGGTGGGCACCGTGCGCCAGGGTTGCAGGGTCAGGCTGCCGGGTAGCGGGTAGGTCCAGCAGTCGGCGTCGGCCACTTCCCAGACCAGGCCGCTTTCCTCGACGTCCTCGCCCTGGATGGTCAGTGACAGGATCGAGCTGGGCAGCGGTCGGCCGTTCTCGTAGATGGCCAGCAGTTCGTCGCGGTGCAGCAGCTTGCCGCGCGGGATGCCGTTGGCGTCGATCAACATCAGCTCGATGCTGCGTACGTCGGGGTGGCGTTCGAGGAAGTCGCGGGCTTCCTGGGGATTGGCGAATTGCATGGCGGTTCTCGCAAAGGGTCGTGGGGCGCAGTTCATCCTGTGGGAGGGGCTTCAGCCGCGATTGTCGCCGCTGAAGCCCCTCCCACGGGTATCACTCACGGGCGCCGGGAATGGCCAGTAGCTCGGTGAGGGCCGTATCGAGCATGGCGATCAATTTGTCCACATCGGCCTCGGTGGTGCTTGGGCAGCACAGGGTCATGTTGTGGAACGGGGTGATCAGGATGCCGCGGTTGATCAGGTACAGGTGCAGGGCCATCTGCAGCTCGTCATGGAACGCCGCTTCGGCCTCGGCGCCGGTGCGCGGCGGGGTGGCGCAGAACTGGAATTCGCAGCGTGCGCCCAGCTCGGTCACCGACCAGTTCAGGTCGTGCTTGCCAATCAACTGGCGCAAGCCCTCGGCCAGGCGCGCCGCCAGCGGCAGCATGTGGTCATAGGCGGCCTGGGTCATCACCTGTTCCAGGTTGGCACGCATGCAGTGCATGGCCAGGGCGTTGGCCGACAGGGTGGTGCCCATGCCGCTGTGGCCGTGACCGTGGCTTTCTTCACTGGCGCGCTGACGCGCCTTAGTCATGGCGTCGGCCATCGCTGCGCTGCAACCGAAGATGCCGCAGGGCACGCCACCGGCGATGGGTTTACCGACCACGAAGAAGTCCGGGTCGAGGCCCCACAGCCGCGTGCAGCCGCCGATGTCGGTGGAGATGGTGTGGGTTTCGTCGATGATCAGCAGGCTGCCGTACTTGCGCGTCAGCTCGCGGCACTTCTGCATGAAGCCCGGATCGGGTAGGACCATGCCGATGTTGGTCATCGCCGGCTCGCAGAGCAGGGCGCAGACGTCGCCCTGAGCCAATGCGGCTTCCAGCGCTGCGACGTCGTTGAAGGGAATGGCGCGGCTGTGCTCGGTCAGGTCATAGGCCTGGCCGACCAAGCCGGAGCGGTGCACGGTCTGGCCATCGCGTTCGCGCACCATCACGTCGTCGACGGTGCCGTGGTAGCAGCCGTCGAACACCAGCAGGGTCTTGCGCTGAGTAATGGCACGCGCCCAGCGCAGCACGTAGCGGTTGGAATCGGTGGCGGTGGCGGTCACCTGCCAGTAGGGCAGGCCGAAGCGCTGGGCCAGCAGCTCGCCGCAAACCACAGCGTCCTCGCCCGGCAGCATGGTGGTCAGGCCATTGTTCGCTTGCTCGGCGAGGGCGCGCGCGACCGGGTCGGGCGAGTGGCCGAACATGGTGCCGGTGTCGCCCAGGCAGAAGTCGATGTGCTCGTGACCGTCCACATCGAAGAAACGTGCGCCCTTGGCACGTTCGACGAACAGTGGCACCGGCGTCGACCAATCGGCCATCCAGTGCATCGGTACGCCGCCGTACAGCGAGTGGCGGGCGCGTTCGGCCAGGGCCACGGACTTCGGATTGCGGGACAGGAACAGTTCGCGCTCGGCAGCGACGAAACGATCAACGGCGATTGGGCTGATACCACTGGCGGTGGTCATGGGTCTTACCTCGATTGGACGCTACAGGCATGATATTTTGTGATCACAAAATAGTAAATGGTCTTATAGAGCTCAGGATTTTTGCCATTAAAGATGTATTTGTGATCACGAAATATTTCATGTTCAGCCATTTTTCACACAAAATCAGTTCCTGACGTAGACTCGCCACATTTCTCACTGGAGCCTTTCATGCGTGACTGTAGCCTGACCCTTGCTCAACTGCCGGCGCCACCGAGGGAGGTAGCGCATGGCTGACAATCTGCAGGAACAGCTGTATCAGAACATCCGCTCGGGCCTGCTGGCAGGGCGCTTTCAACCTGGGGAGCGGTTGAAGATCCGTGACCTCGCGGCACAATGGGGCACCAGCCCGATGCCGGTTCGCGCGGCCCTGCAGCGGCTGGTGGCCGAGGGCGTGCTGGAGGGTGAGCAGCAGCGCTCCGTGCGGGTCCCGTCGATGACCCGCGAACGTTACGAGAACATCTTTCAGGTGCGCCTGGCGCTGGAAGGCCTGGCAGTGGAGTTGGCCACGCCAAGCCTGAGCCGCGACGACCTGGCCCTGCTGCGGGACTGCGTGCAACGCATGGATGTGGCCATCGAGACGCGCCAGGTGCAGGACTACCTCAACGCCAACAGCCAGTTTCACCTGCACCTGTACGGCGCCTGCGGCAACCCGGTGCTGATGCGTTCGATCGAGTCGCTATGGCTGCAGATCGGCCCCTTCTTCAACCGGCTTTTTACCGGCGCCGACCTGTCGCTACGGCTCAACGACTTTCATGAAGACGCCTTCGCCGCCATCGAGGCCGGCGACGCCAAGGGCGCACGTCAGGCCATGGAGCAGGATCTGCTGTATTTCGCGCGGTTTTTGCTCAACCTGCTGGCGTTGGAGCAGGGCGAGGTGTGAGCCGGGTTTGGCTGATGTGTTGTGCCGGTCGCGGCTGAAGTCCCTCCCACGGGGTCACGTGCGGCTGCCAACTGTGGGAGGCGCTTCAGCGGCGACAAGGCTTTGTCGTCAGCTCTCCAGCCAGACGTCGCGGCACCAGTGCCAGACCGAGTCCCAGCTTTCGTCGGTCAGCTCGCCTTCGTCGCCATCCCATAGCCAGACCTGCCCTTCCACATCCACGGCGTAGTAGTCGCGGCCGTCCTGGCACAGCGGCACCAGATCGCGTGGCAGGCCGAGGCTCCAGGCTTCGGCGGCGACTTCGGGCAGGTAGGTGTGCGATTGCGGATCACTGGCGGTCACTGGCTCCAGGCGGCCGTAGACCACATCACTGACCTTGAGCAGGTATTCGCGCAGCTCGAAGGGCAAGTGAATGAGGATCTGCTCCTGAATTTCCACCAGGGTCTCTTCTTCCGGCAGCTCCAGCGGTACCGGTACCGGCTCGTTGAGTTCGCGCAGCTGTTCGATGACTTCTTCCACGGCGTCGGCTCCTCATCAGGGGGGATCGGCTTTATACAGTAGCTGGCCGGCAGAATGAAAACATGTCGACGTCACGGCATACTGGCGCTTTTGCGGAGCCCTTTGATGTCACCTCTTGCCTGGTACTGCCTGCACCACAGCGAACTCGATACCGCCACCCTCTATGAGCTGCTGGCGCTGCGCACCCAGGTGTTCGTGGTCGAGCAGAACTGTCCCTATCTGGAAACCGATGGTCAGGACCTGGTCGGTGACACCTGCCACCTGCTGGCGCGTGACGAGTCGGGGCTGGTGGGCTATCTGCGCCTGCTCGATCCGCAGCGTATGGAAGGCGAGGTGGTGATCGGTCGGGTGGTGATCGCCGAGCGGGCGCGCGGCACCGGGCTGGGTCACCGGCTGATGGAGCAGGCGCTGCTCGAGTGTCACCAGCGTTGGCCGGGCGTGCCGGTGTATCTGTCGGCGCAGGCGCATCTGCAGGGTTACTACGGGCGTTACGGTTTCGCGGCGGTGAGCGAGGTGTACCTGGAGGATGACATCCCGCATATCGGCATGCGCCGGGCGGCTACCGATCCATCGTGATGGGCTGTAGGAGCGGCTTCAGCCGCGATAACCGGCAAATGCCGAAATAAAAAAACCCGGGCAAGCCCGGGTTTTCAGTGCGCCGTAGCGATCAGTTCTGGCGAATGCCGGCGATCAGCCAGGGCTGGTTGTCGCCCTGGGCGCGCTCCAGGCGCCAGCTTTCGCTGAACGGCTCGCCCTGGTCGAAGCGCGAAGTCTTCGACACACCGCTGAAGGTCAGGGTGGCGATGGTCTTCTCGGCGTTATCGTCGACACCATCGAGTTGCACGTCGAGGTTATCGACGTAAGTGGACTGGAAGCCGTCACCCAGTTCGGCGCGCTCGCGCTTGAGGAACTCCAGCAGTTGCGGGGTGACGAACTCGGAGATCTTGTCCATCTCGTCGGCGTCCCAGTGCTGCTGCAGGTTCATGAAGTGCTCGCGACCGGCGGCGATGAAGCTCTGCTCGTTGAACCAGGCCGGGGCGTTGATCACCGGAGCGGCCGAGGCCAGGCGACCACCGAAGATATTGCTGCCAGCGGCCGGCGCGTTGTCGGCGTTCGGCATTTCACGCTGGTACGGCGCACCGGCAGCAGCCATTTGTGGCTGTTGGCGGGCGCGACGAGCGGCGAGGAAACGGAACAGCAGGAAGGCGATCAGGCCGAAGATCAGCATGTCCATGATCTGCAGGCCTTCGAAACCATCACCCATGAACATCGAGGCCAGCAGGCCACCGGCGGCCAGACCGGCCAGCGGGCCGAGCCAGCGCGAA
>JBLUOL010000247.1:0-5353 GCA_048065775.1 Pseudomonas sp. GW6 | reverse complement strand
CATGACCTGTCGCCCTGGCTGGCCGGCGTGCGCCCGGTCGAATCCCTGGAGCAGGCGCTGGCCGCTCGTGGGCAACTGGCCGATGGCGAGAGCCTGATCAGCCGCGACGGCTACTGGGTCGGCCGGCATTTCCTGCGCGTGCGTCGCGCCGCCGAGGCCGATAGCGGTGTGCTGGCGCGTGGCCAGGAGCTGGAGCGCTTGCAGTTGGAGCGCGAGGAACGTGAGGCGGCCCTGGCGCAACTGGATGAACGCCTGCTGGCGCTGCGCGACGAGCAACGTCTTCAGGAAGAACAGCGTGAGCAGCAACGCCGTCATGGCCAGGAACTGGCGCGCCAGGTAAGTGAGCTGAAGGCAAAGCTGTCCGCCAGCCAGGCCAAAGCCGAGCAGTTGGGCCTGCGCCGTCGCCGTCTGCAGGACGAACTGCAGGAAGCGGCCGAGCAGCGCGAGATCGAGCAGGAGCAACTGGGCGAATCGCGCCTGCAATTGCAGGATGCGCTGGACGCCATGGCGCTGGATAACGAGCAGCGTGAAAGCCTGCTGGCCAGCCGCGACAGTCTGCGCGAGCGTCTCGACCGTGTGCGCCAGGACGCGCGTCAGCACAAGGACCATGCCCATCAACTGGCGGTGCGCGTCGGCTCGCTCAAGGCGCAGCACGACTCCACCCGTCAGGCGCTGGAGCGTCTGGAGATGCAGGCCGAGCGCCTGCATGAGCGGCGCGAGCAACTGTCGCTGAATCTGGAAGAGGGCGAGGCGCCGCTGGAAGAGCTGCGTATCAAGCTCGAAGAACTGCTCGAGCGGCGCATGGCGGTGGACGACGAACTGCGTCAGGCGCGTTTGGCGCTGGAGGACGCCGATCGCGAACTGCGCGATGCCGAGAAGCGCCGCACCCAGGCCGAACAACAGGCGCAACTGCTACGCAGCCAGCTGGAGCAACAGCGCATGGATTGGCAGTCGCTCAACGTGCGGCGCAAGGCGTTGGCTGATCAGCTCGCCGAGGACAACTACGACCTGCACGGGGTGATCACCACGCTGTCGGCCGAAGCCAGCGAGAGCGCCTGGGAGGAAGAACTGGAGCGCATGGCCGCACGCATCGCCCGTCTCGGGCCGATCAACCTCGCGGCCATCGACGAGTATCAGCAGCAGTCCGAGCGCAAGCGCTACCTGGATGCGCAGGACGCGGATCTGGTCGAGGCCTTGGAAACCCTGGAGAACGTCATCCGCAAGATCGACAAGGAAACGCGCAATCGTTTCAAGGATACCTTCGATCAGATCAATGGCGGTTTGCAGGCGCTCTTTCCAAAAGTTTTCGGTGGCGGCAACGCTTATTTGGAACTCACCGGCGAAGATTTACTCGATACCGGTGTGACCATCATGGCGCGGCCCCCGGGCAAGAAGAACAGCACCATTCATTTGCTCTCCGGTGGAGAGAAAGCGTTGACTGCTTTGGCACTGGTGTTTTCCATCTTCCAGCTCAATCCGGCGCCGTTCTGCATGTTGGACGAAGTGGATGCACCGCTGGACGATGCCAACGTCGGGCGCTATGCGCGGCTGGTCAAGGAGATGTCAGCCACGGTGCAGTTCATCTACATCACCCACAACAAGATCGCCATGGAAATGGCCGATCAGTTGATGGGGGTCACCATGCACGAGCCGGGTTGCTCGCGTCTGGTGGCAGTGGATGTCGAGGAGGCGCTGGCGATGGTGGAGGCGTGATGGCAGAGCGCCGCGAGATTAACTGAATACAGGCAAAACCTTATGTGGCTCCCTGTGTAAAGTTGCCTTTCGTCGTGCTAGCTTATTGCCCACTTTTGTTACACGCGGAAAACGTCAGATAGAACATCAAGTTGGCGCCGCGTTTTATAGTCGAGTTGTGATCCGGTTGATTGGATCTTTTTTTCACCAGAATTTTTAAGGGTCAGGTATTTCATGGAATTCGGTCTGCGCGAGTGGCTGATCGTTATTGGCATCATCGTTATCGCTGGCATCCTTTTCGACGGCTGGCGCCGTATGCGCGGTGGCAAGGGCAAGCTCAAATTCAGGCTCGACCGCAGCTTCGCCAACATGCCTGATGACGACAGTGACCCAGATTTGCTCAGTACGCCACGTGTGGTAAATCGCGACCACGAGCCGCAGCTGGACGAAGACGAACTGCCGTCGATGACTGCCAAGGACCTGCCGCGTCGTCCACGCAACGAGCCACAACAGGGCGACCTCAATCTGGCCGTCGATGAGCCGGTGCCGACTCTGCTCAACCCGGTCGATGACGAACCCGTCGAGCCGAAGAAAGCCTCCAAGCCGGCTGCCGATGCCGCACCGGTAGAAGAGGTGCTGGTGATCAACGTGGTCGCCCGCGACGACTTCGGCTTCAAGGGCCCGGCGCTGCTACAGAACATCCTCGAAAGCGGTCTGCGCTTCGGTGAGATGGACATCTTCCATCGTCACGAGAGCATGGCGGGTAACGGCGAGGTGCTGTTCTCCATGGCCAACGCACTCAAGCCCGGCACCTTCGATCTCGACGATATCGAAGGCTTCAGCACCCGCGCGGTGAGCTTCTTCCTCAGCCTGCCTGGCCCGCGTCATCCGAAGCAGGCCTTCGACGTGATGGTCGCTGCTGCACGCAAGCTGGCCCACGAGCTGGGCGGTGAGCTGAAGGACGACCAGCGCAGCGTGATGACTGCGCAGACCATCGAACACTATCGCCAGCGCATCGTCGAATTCGAGCGCCGGCAACTGACCCAGAAACGCTGACCCGTACACGAAGTCGAAAGAGAGCAGCCAAGGCTGCTCTTTTCGTTTGAGAGACCGAGCATGACCGACGCCGCCCAACGTATTTCCGAACTGCGCAACGAGCTGGACGCGCACAACTACCGTTACTACGTGCTGGACGAGCCGAGCGTGCCCGATTCCGAGTACGACCGCCTGTTCCGCGAACTGCAGGCGCTGGAGGCCGAGCATCCGGAGCTGGTCACGCCGGAGTCGCCGACCCAGCGCGTTGGCGGCGAGGCGCTCAGCGCCTTCGGCGAGGTGCGTCACGAAGTGCCGATGCTCAGCCTGGGCAATGCCTTCGATGAGGATGATTTGCGTGCTTTCGACCGCAGCGTGCAGAACGGCCTCGGCGTGCAGGGCGGCGACTTGTTCGGCGGCGGCGCCGAGATCGAGTACAGCTGCGAACCCAAGCTCGATGGTCTGGCCGTCAGCCTGCGCTACGAGAACGGCCAGCTGGTGCGCGGCGCCACGCGCGGCGACGGCAGCACCGGCGAAGACATCACCAGCAATGTGCGCACCATCCGCAACGTGCCGCTCAAGCTGCAGGGCGAGGGCTGGCCGCAGGTGCTGGAGGTGCGTGGTGAGGTATTCATGCCCAAGTTGGGCTTCGAGGAGCTCAACGCACGCCAGGCCGAGAGCGGCGGCAAGACCTTCGCCAACCCGCGTAATGCCGCTGCCGGCAGCCTGCGTCAGCTCGACCCGAAGATCACCGCCAGCCGCCCGCTGGAGTTCTGCTGCTATGGCGTTGGTCAGGTCAGCGGCGAGCTGCCGGGCACCCAGGTGGCCATGCTGCAGCAGCTCAAGGCCTGGGGCGTACCCATCAGTCGCGAACTGAAGCTGGCCAGGGGCGTCGAGGCCTGCCTGGATTACTACAGAGATATCGGCGAGCGGCGCATGAGCCTGGCCTATGACATCGATGGCGTGGTGTTCAAGGTCAACAATATCGAGGACCAGCAACAGCTGGGCTTTCGTGCGCGCACGCCGCACTGGGCCATCGCCCACAAGTTCCCGGCGCAGGAAGAGCTGACCGAGCTGCTCGACGTGGAATTTCAGGTCGGGCGTACCGGTGCGGTGACGCCAGTGGCGCGTCTGAATCCGGTCAAGGTGGCCGGTGTGATGGTGGCCAACGCCACCCTGCATAACATGGATGAGGTGGCGCGCCTGGGCGTGATGATCGGTGACACGGTGATCATCCGCCGTGCTGGCGACGTGATCCCGCAGGTGATGGCCGTGGTGCCCGAACGTCGCCCGGAGAACGCGCGCCCGGTGCACATTCCCGAGCAATGCCCGGTGTGCGGCTCGGCGGTGGAGCGCACGCAACTGGTCAAGCGCAGCAAGGGCAAGGAGTCGATCAGCGAAGGTTCGGTGTATCGCTGCGTCGGTCGCCTCAGCTGCCAGGCGCAGCTCAAGCAGGCGATCATCCACTTCGTCTCGCGTCGCGCCATGGATATCGAAGGCCTCGGCGACAAGACCATCGAGCAACTGGTGGACGAGAAGCTGATCGCTTCGCCGGCTGACCTGTACAAGCTGAATTTCGAGCAGATCATCGGCCTGGAAGGCTTCGCCGATGTCTCCAGCAACAAGCTGCTGAAGGCCATCGAGGACAGTAAGCGGCCGACCCTGGCGCGCTTCATCTATGCGCTCGGTATTCCCGATGTGGGTGAGGAAACCGCCAAGGTGCTGGCGCGCTCCCTGGCCTCGCTGGAGCGTGTGCGCCAGGCACTGCCGCAAGTGCTGACCTATCTGCCGGACATTGGCCTGGAAGTCGCGCATGAGATCCACAGCTTCTTCGAGGATGAACACAATCAGCAGGTGATCAACGCCTTGCTGGGTGAGTGCGGTCTCGAACTGCAGGAAGAGGGAGAGCTGAGCGCCGAGTTCTCGGCTGTCGCCACCCTTGGGGGCATGCTCGACAAACTGAATATTCCCTCTGTTGGCCCAGGCGCGGCGCAGAAGCTGGCGGAGCGTTTCGGCAGCCTGGAAGGCGTGCTTGGCGGCGATTGGCTGGACATGCGTCAGGCCCTGCCGGAGAAACAGGCCAAGGCTGTACGCGAGTTCTTCGACAATGCTGATAATGCCCAGCTCGCGCGCGCTATCGAGCAGCAGCTGCGCGATTTCGGCATGCACTGGGAAAGCGAGAAGAAAGTCGCTGAAGGTCTGCCCCTGGCCGGCCAGACCTGGGTGCTCACCGGCACCCTGGAAGTGATGAGCCGCGACGTGGCCAAGGAAAAGCTGGAGAGCCTGGGCGCCAAGGTGGCCGGTTCTGTCTCGGCCAAGACCCACTGCGTGGTGGCCGGGCCAGGTGCCGGCTCGAAGCTGACCAAGGCCAGCGAGCTGGGGGTGAAGGTGCTGGACGAAGCGCAGTTCCTCGACCAGCTCAAGACCTACGGCATTGAAGCGTAGGGCGCTGTTCGCGAGCAGAGCTCGCTCCTAAAGAGGCAGGCGAAGATACGCCGATCTTGTAGGAGCGGCTTCAGCCGCGAAATGACCGGTGCAGGGTAGCTCCAAGGCTCCCGGATTGCATCCGGGCTACAGGACTGGACGAAGTTTAGGTGTCGAGCTCTGAACCTGTAGGAGCCGGCTTGCC
>JBLUOL010000246.1:0-5386 GCA_048065775.1 Pseudomonas sp. GW6 | reverse complement strand
CCGCCTCGTCCTCAGCCTTGTGCGCCAGCATCGGCCCGGAAGTGACGTCGCCGATCACCCACACACCGGGCACTCCGCTCTGGTGCTTTTCGTTACCGAGCATGCCGCGTTTGTCTGTGCTCAGGCCGACGCTCTCCAACCCGAGCCCTTTGGTATAAGGACGTCGACCGATGGCCACCAGCACGTAATCGGCCTCCAGGGTCTCGCTCGCACCGCCTACTGCCGGCTCCAGCGTCAGGGTCACGCCGGACTTGCCCGTCTTGGCACCGGTGACCTTGGTGCCGAGCTTGAAACTCATGCCTTGCTTGCTCAGGGTGCGCTGCAGGGTCTTGGCCGTCTCGCCGTCAAGACCGGGGCAGATGCGCTCAAGGTATTCCACCACCGTGACCTGGCTGCCCAGGCGGCGCCACACCGAGCCCAGCTCCAGACCGATCACCCCGGCGCCGATCACCACCAGGTGCTTCGGCACCTCGGGCAACGCCAGCGCGCCAGTGGAGTCGAGGATGCGCGCGTTGTCGATCTCCACACCCGGCAAAGGTGCTGGCTCCGAGCCGGTGGCGATGACGATGTTCCTGGTTTCCAGCAAACGCTCGCCGCCCTCGCTCAGCTTGACCTGCACTCGCCCTGGACCATCGATCCGCCCCCAGCCCTTGACCCACTCCACCTTGTTCTTGCGAAACAGAAACTCCACGCCCCTGGTCAGCGCTTCGACGCTATCGGCCTTCTGCTTCATCATCTGCGCCAGGTTGAGCGTCGGCGTGACCTCCACCCCCAGGGCACTCAACTCACCACCGGCCGCGGCCTCGTAGAGTTCGGATGCATGCAGCAAGGCCTTGGACGGCATGCAGCCGACGTTCAGGCAGGTGCCACCGAGCGTTTCTCGCCCTTCCACGCAGGCCACCTTCAGACCCAGTTGCCCGGCGCGAATGGCCGCGTTGTAGCCACCGGGTCCGGCGCCGATGATGACCACGTCATAGCTGCTCATAACTTTGTCCTCGAATCAGGGAAGTTTGCCGGCCACCACAGCCGTGACGGCCGGGCGCACGCGCAAGAGGTGGAAGAACAGAAACGCCAACACGGCGAATAGCGCATTCAAGGCAACCATAGGCCAGGCCGAGCCATCCTGCAGGGCGCCGAGCAGCAGGCCGGCCAGGGTGGCGCCCGCCATCTGCGAGAAGCCCATCAGCCCCGCAGCCAATCCGGCACGCTGCGGATTGGGAATCACCGCGCCAGCCACGGCGGCCGGCAGCAGCATGCCACCGCCCAGCGTCACCAATACCTGCGGCAGCGACAGCCCCAGCAGCGACAGGCCAAACAGCAGGTAGGTCGCCAGGGTCAGCAACGACCCGAGCAGCACCAGCGCGACGCCGATGCCCACCACCTTCTGCGGCCCCAGGCGTTGCACGTTGCGCAGGGTGAACAGGGCACCGCCGAGCAGACCGGAAACGATCAGGGCGAAGGTCAACCCGTACTGCGCCGCGCTCAGCCCCAGCAGGCCGATATACACCGACGAGGAACCGGCCACCACGACGAACATCGAGCCGTAGGTACAGGCAATGGTCAGCGCCAGCGCGCGGCAACTGGGCCACACCTGCAGGTAGCTGGCCAGCAGGCCCTTGAGTCGACCAGCCTGCGGATCGCGCTGCAGATGGCTTTCGCGGTAGCCGGTAAGCACCGACAACAAGGCCAGGCTGCCAAGTACCAGGGTCGCCAACAGCGGCGCACGCCAGCCGCCGAACTGGGTCAGCAGGCCGCCAACCACCGGCGACAGGACGATGGCCGCGAACATGCCCAGCACCGTCAGCGCCAGGGCCGGCCCGGCCTGTTCCTGCCACACGTCACGGACGATGGCACGCGCCAGCACCAGCGCCGCACAGGCGCCCAGCCCCTGCAGCACGCGCATGCCGATCAGCACGTCGATGTTCGGCGCCAGCAGCATGCCCAGGGTCGCCAGCAGATAGAGGCTCAACCCGGCAAGCAGCACCGGACGGCGCCCGAGCCGATCCGACAGCGGTCCGAGCAGCAATTGGCCAAGGCCAAAGGCGCCGACGAACAGCGACAGCGCCAACAGACTGCTACCAGGCTCGGCCTCCAGCCCGCGCTCCAGCTCACCGAGGGCGGGAATCAGCAACTGCGTGGAGGTCTCCCCCAACGCGGTGAGCAGCATCAGGATGATCAACAAAACACGGGAAGGCTGCATGGCGAAACTCCGATCGACAGCGACTGGCGGCTATTTATATTTCGACCATAATATGAAACATTGAATGTCGTCCATCATATTTATCTGGAGCCTGCATGACCGCCTTATCCCGAGACGCCCGCCTCGCCACCTGGATTGCCGAGGAACAGGCCATTCGCAATCAACTCGCAGCCCCGGGCACCCTCAGCCTGGCGGAGGTGGCCGCCATGACGCCGATGGATTTCTTCGACGGCATCGGCCGCGGCGACCTGCCCTCCCCGCCGATCAACGCGGTGCTCGACTTCACCCCGGTGCAATGGGCCAGCGGCCTGTTCGTCTTCCAGGGCACGCCCGATCAGCGCCACTACAACCCGCTGGGCAGCGTGCATGGCGGCTACATCGCCACACTCCTCGACTCCTGCATGGGTTGCGCCGTGCATACCCTGCTCAAAACGGGCCAGGGCTACACCACCGCGGACCTGCGGGTGAGCTACATCCGCGCGCTGCGCAGTGAAGCCGGTCCGGTACGCGCCGAAGGCCGCATCATCCATGTCGGCCGCTCCACCGCGCTGGCCGAAGGTCGACTGTACGACGTCGACGAGCGCCTCTACGCCGTCGCCTCCACCACCTGTCTGATTCTCGACATGAACGCGCCGCGCCAGAACGGCGATGCAGGTGTAAGATGACAGCCAGCATCTGATAGACGAGAAAGCCCATGCGCTATTCGGAAGACCACAAGGCCAAGACCCACCAACGCATCATCGAGGAGGCGGCCCTGCGCTTTCGCCGCGATGGCGTCGGCGCCACCGGCCTGCAGCCGCTGATGAAGGCACTGGGCCTGACCCACGGCGGTTTCTATGCCCACTTCAAGTCCAAGGACGATCTGGTGGAAAACGCCCTGCGCCATGCGGTGGAGGAACTTTCCCGCAGCACCGAGGCGCTGGCCAAGGATGCCGAGGCACCGCTGCCGCGCTTTATCGCCAGCTACCTGTCCAGCGCGCATCGCGCCAACCCCGGCAGTGGCTGCCCGCTGCCGACCATGTCCGCCGAGCTGGGTCAACGTGGCGAGGCCAGCGAAACCACCGACGCCCTGGTGCGTGACCGTCTGGCCATGATCGAGGACAACCTCGGCGGAGATGATGCCGCCGAGCAGAGCGTATTGCTGCTCTCGAGCATGGTCGGCGCCCTGCTGCTGTCGCGCAGCGTCAAGGACCCGGAGCTGTCCGACCGCCTGCTGAAAACGACCCGTCGCCTGCTGATCGAGCAGACGCAGGACGCGTAATGACAAGGCTATGCCTGAGTTAACTGTGCACCCGTAGGAGCGGATTTATCCGCGAAATTCACGGTTGAAGCCGCTCCTACAACGTCACTCACGTGCACATAGCCAATAACTAGACTGCTTCGGACTCACTTGTAGCGCGCCGCCGCCTGGCTGTGCGACAGGTTCGGCCCCAGCGCGGCGCGGGCGGCGACGAAGGCATCCCAGTCGGCTGCATCCGGCAGCGAGGGTATGGTCACCAGTTCGCCCTGATCGAAACCGGCCAGCGCCGCATCGACCATCTCGCCCACTTCCATGATCATCGACGGCGGCAGCGCCGAGGCGTCGGTGCCGCTGCGCTCCCAGATCTCGGTGCGGGTCACGCCCGGCAGCACCGCCTGCAACTGCACGCCCGAACCCCGCAACTCACCGGCCAGGGTCTGGGTCAGGCTCAGCACGTAGGCCTTGGTCGCGCTGTACACGGCGTTGAACATCTCCGGCGCCAGCGCCACCACCGAGCCGAGGTTGATGATGCCGCCACGCCCCGCCGCAGAGAAATTGGCTGCAGCCGCAGCCGCCAGGTGGGTCAGTGCCACCACGTTGAGCTGGATCATCGCCTCGGCCTGCTCCAGATCGGCGTCGGCCAGCTTGCCGTTCATCGCCACACCCGCGTTGTTTACCAGCAGGCCGATACCGGCATCCTCACGCAGGCGTTGCGCCACCTTGAGGATATCGGCCTTCTGCGTCAGGTCGGCCGGCAGCACCTCGACGGCGACGCCATATTCGCCGCCCAGGCGCTCTGCCAGGGCCTGCAGGCGCTGGGCATCACGCGCCACCAGCAGGAGGTCGTGACCACGCCGAGCCAGACGCTCGGCGTAGGTGGCGCCGATGCCGGACGAGGCGCCGGTAATCAGGGCGGTAGCAGGCTTGCTTGCAGTGCTCATGGAAGTCTCCGGAATGAGGGATGAAGGTAGGTGAGCGATTTAGATTATGACCATAATCCTAGCCACTTATATGACTACCTTCATATAGCTTCGTCAAGCACTTTGCGCAGCGACCGTCTGGCGGGAAAGACTCGTACGGGAGTAGCAAAGAAGCCGCGCGCAGAACTTCTCGCGGCTTGACAGCGGCGCTGCCTGAGCAGGTGCAGGCAGCGCGACTCTCAGTTGGGGCGCATATCCACGCGCAGACGCAGATAGGAGGTCAGGCGCTTGCCGTTGATAAGCCCCTGATAGCCGTGACTGTCAAAGGTGGTGCTCTTGATCAGGTCGACGCGGAAACGCGGATTGCTTTCGTAGGTGCGGCCCAGGGTGCTGGTGGAGCGGCTGTCGAACAGGTCGGTACTGACCTTGACGAACTCGCGCGGGTTGCGTCGGCCGTTGGCACCACTGTTGTTCGGGCTGCTGAAGATGTCGCCGGTGGCGGTCATCGCCGAGCTGTAGTACTCGCGCCCACGCAGGCTGGTCTTGCCGCTGGCGATCACGAACTGCTGATTGGCCGGGCGGTAACGGTCGCCGGCGGTCAGGTAGCTAGCCAGCACGTCGTAGAGGGCATAGCTGCTACCAGTGCCGCGCTGCTTGTTGCGCAGGTCGAAGATGAACACGCCGTTGCTGCCGAGCACTTCCATCTCCACCTGGCCGAGGCTGGGGTTGTGCTGCACCAGCAGCGCGGTGTCCTCGTCGACGCCGTAGGCGAACGGCACGTTGGTGTAGTCGGCCAGGCGCACGATGCGCCCCTGACGGCCGCGCTCGCTGAAATGGGTGTCGAGCAGGCCGTGGCTGAAGAAGCCGAAACCGCCCTGCATGTCGTAGGACAGGTCATCACCGCCCGAGGTGGTGTAGACGCCGTAGCGCAGAGCGGGATAGCTCTCGCCGCCGGTGATCATCGGTCCGCCGACCATGATCGCGGTTCCCGCGCTGCTGCCGGCGAGCACGGCGCCGGCATCGTGC
>JBLUOL010000245.1:0-5414 GCA_048065775.1 Pseudomonas sp. GW6 | reverse complement strand
GCGTGCCTGCGGGCATGCGCCAGGGATAGAAGGCTTGAAAGCGGCGGGTTGCCCCGCCCTACGGTAAGGGCCGGCTACGCGGCCTCGTCACTCACTGCACCGCCTGAATCGCCGCCGCCAGTTGCTGGGCGGCGCGCTTGGGATCGGCCTTGGGATCGTTGAAGAAGTTGGTCACCACGTCGAATACCGCGCCCTGCACGTAGCTGGACGCGGCCATGCCGTGGGCCAGGCTCGGCTGCAGACCGCCATCGGCAGCAGCCTCCTTGAAGTCGGCCATGGATTTCTGCGCGCAGGCGTCGAAGCTGCTCATGTCCTGGTCCATCCGCACCGGGATCGAGCCCTTGTTCTGGTTGAAGAACTCCTGGAACTCGTTGCCCATCACCGTGCGCGCCAGGTCTTCCTGGGCCTTGCGGTTGTCGGCGTTGTTCAGCTTGAACATCGCCAGCGAGTCGATATTGAAGGCGAAGCTGCCCTGGGTGCCGGGGAAGGCCAGGCATTCGTAGTCCTTGCCGGCGACCTTGCCGGCGGCGGTCCACTCGCTCTTGGCCCAGTCGCCCATGATCTGCATGCCGGCCTTGCCGTCGATCACCAGGCCGGTGGCGCTGTTCCAGTCACGCCCGGCGGCGTCGGCGTCGATGTAACCGCGCAGCTTCTGCAGGGCGGCGAACACCTCGACCATCTTGTCGCCGGTCAGGGTGGCGCGGTCCTGCTCGACGAAGGCCTTGCGAAAGCCCTCGGGGCCGAGAATGCTGAAGGCCAGGTCTTCGAACACGGTGCCGTCCTGCCAGGGCTGACCGCCATGGGCGATGGCAATGAAGCCCGCCGCCTTGAGCTTGTCGGCGGCAGCGAAGAATTCGTCGAGGGTGGTCGGCGGCGTGGCGCCAGCCTTTTCGAACACTTGCGGGTTGATCCACAACCAGTTGACCCGGTGCACGTTGACCGGCACCGCCACGTAGTCGCCCTGGTATTTCATCACCTCGATCACCTGCGGTGGCAGCAGCTCGTCCCACTTCTGCTCGGCGGCAACAGCATTGAGGTCGGTGAGCAGGCCCAGCTCGCCCCACTCCTGAATATCCGGGCCCTTGATCTGCGCCGCGGCGGGCGGGTTGCCGGATACGGCGCGGGTCTTCAGCACGGTCATGGCCGCTTCACCACCACCACCGGCAACGGCGAAATCCTTCCATTTGTGGCCCTGGGCTTCGACCAGTTTCTGCAGGGTATCGGCGGCGCGCTTTTCGCCACCGGAGGTCCACCAGTGCAGCACTTCGACTTCACCGGCGGTGGCGGACAGGGGCAGCAGAACAGCGAGGGAGATGGCACAGGACAGGCGAGAGATCGCTTTCATGGGATAAGACACCTTGTTGTTGTTATTCGCGAGCAAGTCGTGGTGCTTGCATTACGAACGAGTCTACCCAGCCCCCAGAGCCCTTGGGGTAACAAAGGGTATTGGATAGTCACCAGGTCGTTACAAAGCGCCGCGAGCCGGTGACATGCGGTGCAGCGGCGCGCGCGCTGCAGTTGTGCGGCGCTGCTAACGGCTGCGCTCAACGGCTCTGGCGCGGCAACCAGAGGGTGACGCGCAGCCCTCCATCGCGCAGGTTGCGCAGGCTCAGCTCGCCGCCATGGCTGTGCGCCAGGTTGCGTGCGATGCCGAGGCCCATGCCGTAGCCCTGTTGCTGGCTGGCCAGACGGAAATGCGGTTCGAACACCTGCTCGAGCTTCTGCTCGGGCACGCCCGGCCCCTCGTCATCGACATGCAGGACGAACGCCTCGGCGTCATCCTCGATGTGCAGGTGCGCGCGCTCGCCGTACTTCAGGGCGTTGTCCAGCAGGTTGCCAATGCAGCGGCGCAGGGCCAGCGGCTTGCCGGGATACAGATCACGCGCTGCGCCGTCGAGGGTGACGCGGCCCGAGCCGAGGTAGGGTTCGGTCAGCCCGTGCAGCAGGTGGTTGAGGTCCACCGGCTCGATATTCTCGTGAATGTCGGTGTCCTTCACGCATTGCAGCGCACCTTTGACCAGCAGCTCCAGATCGTCCAGATCGCGGCCGAACTTGCTCTGCAGGCTTTCGTCGTCGAGCAGTTCGACGCGCAGGCGCAAGCGCGTGATGGGCGTGCGCAGGTCATGGGAAATGGCGCTGAACAGCTGGCTGCGTTCGGTCAGGTAGCGGCTGATGCGTTCGCGCATGGCGTTGAACGCGCGGGCCACCTCGACCACCTCGCGGCCTCCGCCTTCGGCCACCGGCTCCACCTCGGCGCCCAGCGACATGTGCCGCGCGGTGCGTGCCAGGCGCTTGAGCGGGCGACTCTGCAGGTGCACCAGCAAGCCGATGAACAGCAGCAGGAAGGCCGTGCTCAGCAGGATGAACCACAGCTGCTGGGTCGGCAGGATGGGTTCTTCCAGGCTGGTGTAGGGCTCAGGCAGCAACGAGGCGATGTACAGCCACTCCCCTGGTGCCAGTTGGATCTGCGTCACCAGCACCGGCGGGTTGACCGGCTCCAGGGTCAGCGCGTAATGCGCCCAGGAACGCGGCAGTTCGTCGAGCTTCAGGCCGCCGTTGAAGATGCGCAGATCATCCGGACTGACGAAGGTCACCGAAATGTCGGCGGCATTGCCCAGCGCCTGGCGCAGCACTTCGGTCACCGATTCGGTCACCGCCTGCTTGCGCGGCGTGGCCGGCAGCACCTTCATCTGCAGCGGCCGGTCGTTGAGGCTGACCACGAAGCGCGTGCCGCCCATGCTGCGCAACTGGTCGAGCACCAGCGGCCGGTAATTCACCGGCAGCGAACGAAAGTAACGCACGCTGGCCGACATCGAATGCGCCAGGCTGCGCGCCGTGGTGACCAGGCCTTCGAGCTGGGTGGCGCGCAGTTGCGACAGCCAGATGGCGCTGGACAGGGTCTGCGCGGCCAATATCGCCAGCAGGGTCAGTAACAGCATGCGCCCGAGCAGCGAGCGCGGCAGCCAGCGCCGCGGGTTAACGCCCATCGCCTGCCTGCAGGCTGACCGTGGCCACCAGTTGGTAGCCGCTACCACGCACGGTGCGGATCAGCCGCGGTGGCTTGTCGGTGTCACGCAGGCGCTGACGCAGACGACTGACAGCCATGTCGACGATGCGCTCGAGCGGCATCACCTCACGGCCACGGGTGGCGTTGCCGATGGTGTCGCGGTCGAGAATCTGCTGCGGGTGGTCGAGAAACAGCTTGAGCAGGGCGAAGTCGGCGCCGGACAGAATCACCTCCTCGCCGTCGCGGTGGAACAGCCGGTGGCTGACCATATCCAGGCGCCAGTCATCGAATGCCAGCACCTCGCCGCTGCGTTCCTGGGTGAATTGCGCACGGCGCAGCAAGGCCTTGATTCGCGCCAGCAGCTCGCGCGGGCTGAACGGCTTGCCGAGGTAGTCATCGGCGCCCAGCTCCAGGCCGATCACCCGGTCGGCTTCGTCGGAGCTGGCGGTGAGCATGATCACCGGCACCTGGGCGAAGCGCTGGTGTTCACGCACCCAGCGGCACAGGCTGAAGCCGTCCTCGTCGGGCAGCATCACGTCGAGGATGACCAGGTCGGCCGACTCCGCACACAGGCTCTGGCGGAAGGCGGCGCCGTCGGCCACGGCGCGCACCTGAAAGCCGACGCGGCTCAGGTAGGTATCCAGCAGTTCGCGAATTTCCTGGTCGTCATCGACCAGCAGAATCGATTTGCCGGGCTGGCTCATGGTCCGCCACCTTTGTTGTTATGGCTGTGTAAATCCGGGGTTCTATCAAGGGTTGTCCCGGATTGCATCCGGGCCACGCTCCGACGCCTGTTGCAAGGCCACGCCGGCGCCGGTCAGGCCGGGGTACTCGGCCGTCACCAGCCACACCGGAATGCCGTCAAGGTAATGGCTCATGCAACCCTTGTCGCGGAAACTCTTGGCAAAACCGCTGGCAAGAAAACGCTCGGCAAAACGCGGCACCACGCCGCCGACGATGTAGACGCCGCCACGCGCGCCCAGGGTCAGCACATTGTTGCCAGCAGCGCGCCCGAGCCAGCAACTGAACTGTTCCAGCACCGCAGCGGCGACGGGCTCGCCGGCCAGGCCGGCAGCACTGACCGCAGCCGGCGTATCGTGCTGCGGCGGCTGGCCATCCAGCTCGCAGATGGCCCGATACAGCAGCAGCAGGCCATTGCCGCTGAGCACGTCCTCGGCGCGTACATGGCCCAGTTGCCGATAAAGAATCTGCCAAAGCTCGGCCTCACGCGGGCTGCCGATGGGCAGGTCGACATGCCCACCCTCGCCCGGCAACACCAGCCAACGCCCATCAGCCTGCTCCAGCAACGTTCCGACACCCAGGCCGGTACCGGCACCGATCACCAGCACCGGACGATCTGCCTGCGCCTGCCCCTCGCACACCACTACCCGCTCATGCTCGGCCAGACGGGTCATGCCCAGGGCCATGGCGGAGAAGTCATTGACCATCAGCAACTGGTCGATCTGCAATGCCTCGCAGAAGGCTGCACGATCAATACGCCAGTGATTATTGGTGAAGCGGAACAGATCACCGCTGACCGGCCCGGCGCAGGCCAGGCACACCGAGCCGATGGACCCCAGCGGCAGCCCCTGGGCTTGCAGATAGGCGACGATGGCCTGTTCCGGCCCTGCGAAATCGGCGGTCGGCAGAACCTGCACCGCCTCCAGTTGCTCGTCACGCCACAGGGCAAAGCGTGCGTTGGTACCACCGATATCGCCGACCAGAGCCAGTTTCACGAGAACGTCTCCTGAGCGAAGGCCGTTCGCTGAACGGCAACTGCAGAAAATTGAGGATGCATGGCATCGACTCCAAATCCGAATTATTTTTGTACTTCAGACAACACGCACCACAGTAAACCCGAAAATTACGCCTATCAAGCCAGATAAAGTTGTAATAACAACAATATTTAATGCCAACTCATCGCCTGCGCCCCACACAACAGATTCAGCCCTCGGCATGACCCCGGACAATATCGGCGGCGTTGCGGCGACCTAGACTCGCACCGGCGCATGGCGGGTTTCACCCGCCCTACTGGTCACCCGCATGGAGAGCTGCAGCATGTCACCCGATATCGTCATCGTCGGCGCCGGCCCGGCAGGCCTGTGCCTCGCACGCGCCCTGTCCGGGCATGGCCTGTCCATCGTGGTGCTGGAGCGCCAGACCGAGCAGGCACTGGCCGAACCGGCCTTCGATGGCCGCGAGATCGCCCTCACCCATGGCTCGCAGGCGCTGCTCGAACGCCTGGGCCTGTGGGCGCGCCTGCCCAGCGAAGACATTGCCGTGCTGCGCGATGCCCAGGTGTTCAACGGCCCCTCGCTGTTCGCGTTGAAGATCCGCGCCGAGCAGGCCGGCGCCCAGCGTCTCGGCCATCTGGTGGCCAACCAGGCCATTCGCCGCGCCGCCTATC
>JBLUOL010000244.1:0-5426 GCA_048065775.1 Pseudomonas sp. GW6 | reverse complement strand
GCCCCAGGGCGATATAGGTCGCGCCCTCGGCCAGGCTGTCGGCCGAGCCCACGGCGCTGGCGATGTACAGCTCGGGCGGCTGGCTAAGCAGCAGCTCCAGGCTGAGGGTGCCGGCATGGCCGGGCAGGCGCTCGCGGGCGATATTGTCGCCACCGGCCTCGGCCAGTAGATCGGCGAACATGCCGCGCGCCATGCTCTCGCAGCAGCCATCACCGAGGCCGGCGCGACTGTGCAGAAACACCTTGGGCGCTGTTCCTTGCGGCAAACGCTCACGCACCGCAGCCAGGGCCTCGGCGTGCGCCGCGTTGAAGGCTTCGGCACGCGCCTCGCGACCCAACACCCGGCCAAGCAGGGTCATACTGCGCGGCGTGTTGACCAATGGCTGCTCGCGGAAATCGACGAACAACACCGCCACTCCGGCGCGTTGCAACTGCTCGATCAGCCGACCCTGGGTGCTGTCCGGGCCATGCCCGGAGAGGCTGAATATGGCCAGATCCGGGCGCAAGGTCAGCACCTGCTCCAAGCTGAAGGTATCGGCGGCACCCTGGCCAATGCGCGGCACCTTGTCCAGCGCGGGAAAGGCCCGCTGGTATTGCCGCGCGCTGCCGGGATCGACCAGCGCCAGATCGGCCGGCATGCCCACCAGACGATCCAGAAACTGTTCGCCTTCGAGAATGGCCAGCACCGGCAGCAAACGGCCCTCGCCCAGCACGATACGTTCGACGCGCTCGGGCACCAGCACCTCACGCCCGGCCAGATCGGTCAGCACTTGTGCCTGTACCGGGGCCAGCAGCGCCAGCCCCAGCAGTACTGCAACGATTGCTCGTCCCATCAGATTCGCCATGCCAGCCCCAGACGCAGCTCACGACCTGGCTCGTAGGAGCCACGGATACCCTCGTAGTCCGGAATGTGCTCGAAGTCCTCGTTGCTGGCGTGATCCAGGTACTGCTTGTCCAGCAGGTTCTTCAGCGTCAGGGTCACCGTCAGGCTCTCAGGCACGGCCTGCCATTCGGCATACAGGTCATGCACGCCGTAGCCTGGCTTGGAGACGTCGCCGACACCGGTGTGCAGGGTGTCGATGCCGCGCACGAAGCGGCCCTGCCAGCCGAGCGTGAGGTTATCGCTGGCGCGGTAGTCGGCGAAGCTGGTCCAGGTGTCGCCGAGACTGGTACCCAGGCCGTTGTATTCGTAGACGTTGAGACGCTCGCCATCCAGACGCGCGTCGTTGCGGTGATAGCTCAGCCCCAGGCTCAGCTGCTGCCAGTGGTAGGCGGTGCTGAGCAGCACACCCTTGCTCTTCAGATCACCGACGTTCTCATACAGATTGGGCCGGCCGATGGGGTCGGCGATGGCATCCTTGATACGGGTGACGTAGGCCTTGCCGCTCAGCTCCCAACCACCGTCGCGGTGGTCGAAGCCGACCTCGTCGGTGCGCGCCTTTTCGGCTTTCAGGTCCGGGTCGTTGCCGGACACATCGAGCTTGAAGGCATCACGCACCTGCGGCCCGCGTAGCGCCCGCGCCTGGCCGGCGAATACGGCCAGTTCAGGCGTCAGCTGGTAGCGCAGACCCAGGTTGGGGCTGATGCCTTCCTCGATGAAGGTCTGCTTGTCGCGGTCGTCGAGCTTGTAGCGGTCGTAGCGCAGGCCAGCGTCGAGCTGCAGGCGCGAGGTGATCTGGTAGCGGTCCTGCAGATAAACACCGAGCACTTCGCCGTCTTCGTGGTCCAGCTCGCGGTCACCCTCAGGGCCAAGGGTGGTGCGATCATCACGGTAGTCGACGCCATAGGTCAGCTGATGCGCGCCAATACGGCTGGTGTTGCGCAGGTCGAACCCCGTGCTGCGGGTATCGCCGAAGTACAGACCGAAGCGGCCGTCCTGCTCCAGCTCATTGGTGGTGTGGTAGGTGGTCAGCTCGACATCCAGTAGGTCGTTGTTCACCGGCTGCCAGGCGTAGTTGAGGGTCCAGGTCTCGCGCTCGGTACTCAGCGGATACAGACGGTTGAAGCTACTCGGGATCCACTGCGGGCGTTGGCTGCGCTCACCCTCGTCGATACGTTTCTCGTAGCTCAGGCGCAGGGTCTGCTCGTCCGTCAGCTTGCCCACCAGCTTGGCGAAGCCGAGCTTTTGCCGCGCCGCGGTGCCGAGTACGTCGTCGTTGTTGCCGTCTTCAAAGTCGTTCTGATCCTGATAGGTGGTCATGGCCAGCGCCGACCAGTTCTCGTTGAAACGGCCGAACACACTGGCACTGCTCTTGTAGCCTTCGCCATTGCTGAAATAGCCGGTCTTGAGCAGCGCTCCGAGCTGCTCGCCGTCGCGCAGCAGGTCGTCCGGGTCCTTGGTGACGAAGCGGATCGCGCCACCCAGCGCGCCCGGCCCGGCGGTCGCATCGCCGGTGCCGGCCTGCACCTCGGCGCGCTTGAGCAGCTCCGGCTCGATGCCGATACGGCCGGTATGGTGGAAGGTCTGCCCCGGCTGGCTGGCGCCGTCGATGCTGATGTTCAGCAGGGTGTCTTCCAGGCCGCGTAGGTAGAGCTTCTGCGCCACGCCGGGGCCGCCGGCCACGGACACCTCGGGGTTGGATTCGAACACTTCCTGCAGGTCGCTGGCCTGGTAACGCTGCAGTTGCTCGGCCTCGACGCTTTCGTTGCGGTCGATGGCAGCGGCGGTGATCTCCTGCGCCTGCAACTCCAGCGCAGCATCGGCGCCGTACGCCTGCGTGGCGAGCAGACTACTAAAGGTAATGGCGCCGAGCAGACTCAGGCGATAAGGGCAGTGCGGCATGATCGATCCTCCCCAGGAAAGATGTGAATATTTCGCATTTGCGAATTCTCATCACAAGCACCTGAGCAGGGAATCACTTTTACAACTGTTACATCGCCGTGCGTGGCAGGCGAATCTCCATGAGCAAGCCACCGCCGACGCGATTGCTCGCGCGAATGCTGCCGCCGGTGGCGCTGACCTGGCGCTGTGCCAACGCCAGGCCGAGACCGAAACCGGCACGCTCGCTGCCGCCACGAAAGAACGGCTGAAAGATGCGCTCCAGCCACTGCTCGGCTACACCCGGCCCCTGGTCGGCAACCCGCAGCAGCCAGGCATCGCCCTCCTCGCTCAGGCTGACCTCGATCTGGCCGCCTGCCGGGGTGTGGTCCAGCGCATTGCGCACCACATTCTCGATGGCCTGGCCCAGCGCCCGGCTGCTGCTGCCATGCAGCGGCGCGCTGTCGGGCATCTGGCAGAGAACCTGCCGGTCCGGGTACTCGAAACGCGCGTCGTCGAGGATGCTGTCGAGCAGTTCGGACAGGTCCAGGTTCTCGTCACGCAGCTCGGGTCGCTCGTTCTCCAGCCAGCTCAGGGTCAGGGCATCCTCGACCAGACGGCGCATGCCGGCGCAGTCGTCGCGGATGCGTTCGAGCAACTGACGCTGGCCGCCATCCTGCTCGGCCAGGCTCACCGCCATCTCGATGCGCGTCAGCGGCGTGCGCAGCTCGTGGGACATGTCCGCCAGACGCTGACGCTGGTCGATGATCAGTTGCCCGGTGCGCGCGGCCATGGCGTCGAAGGTTTCGGCCAGGCGCGCCAGCTCGTCGTTGCGCGAGCCCAGCAGCGAGCGCACGCGCACGTCCAGACGGCCGTCGCTGAACTGTCGGGTGGCCTGCTCCAGACGACCGAGCGGCTGCATCAGGTGGCGGTAGAGCACCAGGCAGACGATCAGCATCAACACCAGTGGCACCACCAGTTGCAGCAGCAGCTTGGCGTAATGCCAATTGAGGCCGGGGCGCATGCGCTGCGGCAGGATGATCAGGAAATGGGTTCTGCCGTCGGCGAAGGGCAGATCCATGATGGGGTTTTCCTGGAAGTACAGGTGGATCTTCCAGCGCACGTCGCGTCCCAGGCCGAAGCCCTCGTAGAAGCGCTCGTTGAGCACGCTGCCAGCCAACGGACGCACCTCGGACTCGACCACTGCCGCCCAGGTCTGCTCCTGCTGCTGCAGGGTAGTCAGCCAGCGCGCCAGGGCTTCATGGTCGCCGGCACGGTACATCGCCTCGGCCTGCTCACCGTAGTGGCGCAGGGTGCGCTGGTGTTCGGCATCGATGAAGCTCATGCGCTCCTCGGTCTGCCAGGCGACGCGGGCGATGATCCAGAACAGCAGCACGCTGCCCAGGCCGATGACCAGGCACAGCTTCCAGAACAGGCGCCGGTTCATGTGAAGGCGTAACCGCGGCCGTGCAGGGTCTGCAGGCGGTCAGCGCCAAGGCCGGCTTCGGCCAGGCGGCGCCGGATACGGCTGACGTGCATGTCCAGGCTGCGGTCGTACTGGCTGTACTCGCGCTCCAGCGCCATGCGGTACAGGTAGGGCTTGCTCAGCGCCTCACCGCGATGACTGACCAGCAACCAGAGCAGGCGGAACTGCAGCGGCGTCAGCGCCAGATCGCAGCCTGCGACCCGCGCCTGCTGGGCGTGGCGATCCAGATGCAGTTCGTCGACCTGCAACTGCTGCGTCTGGCCGCCGCGCGCACTCTCCTGCGCGCGCGTGCGACGCAGCACGGCGTCGATGCGCAGTTGCAGTTCGGTGATGTTGAAGGGCTTGGGCAGGTAGTCATCGGCGCCATGGCGCAGGCCGCGAATGCGCTCCTCCTCCGCGCCGCAGGCGGTGAGCATGATCACCGGCGTCTGCTGTTGCTCACGCAGGCGGCGCAGCACAGAAAAGCCGTTGACGTCCGGCAGCATCACATCGAGCAACAGCAGATCCGGCGTCTCGCGCAGCGCCGTCTCCAGCCCGGCCTCGCCCAGATGACAGGCGCTGGTGGCATAACCCTGACCACGCAGCAGCTCGCCGAGCTGGGCGGCCAGAGTGCGATCGTCCTCGACGATCAGGATGCGAGCCAGGCTGGCGGTCATGGAGGTTACTCAGGAGTATTAAGGCGAATGATTCTCATATATAAAAATCACTTCGGCAACTTAATACCCGTGCGACGCGGCTTGCTCGGGGTCAATAGACATCGCGGCGATAGCGGCCTTCCTCGATCAGATCGTCCACCACCTCGTCGCCGAGCAAGTCGCGCAACGCCGCATCGACGCCGCCAGCCATGCCCTGCAGGCTGCCGCAGACGTAGATCGCCGCGCCTTCATCCAGCCAGGCACACAGGCGCTCGTGCCGCTCGCGCAGCAGATCCTGCACGTAGCGTTTCTCCGCCTGATCACGGGAGAACA
The DNA here is from genome assembly GCA_048065775.1 of Pseudomonas sp. GW6. Lineage (GTDB taxonomy): Bacteria > Pseudomonadota > Gammaproteobacteria > Pseudomonadales > Pseudomonadaceae > Aquipseudomonas. The sequence goes on along the minus strand of JBLUOL010000244.1, from coordinate 215 downwards.
CCAGATCCAGATGCTGCAGCTCGCCTGTAACCAGCGCCGCCTGCAGCTCGTCACCACAGAAGAAGTCGCAGGCGCGGTTGCGCTCGCCGAACAGCAGCCAGTTGCGCCCCTGCCCCGCCAGTGCCCGCGCGCGCAACAGCGAACGCAGCCCGGCCAGACCGGTGCCATTGCCGATCAGGATCAGCGGGCGGTCGTCGTCCGGCAGGTGGAAGCCG
>JBLUOL010000243.1:0-5451 GCA_048065775.1 Pseudomonas sp. GW6 | reverse complement strand
TCGGCGGTGGCCAGCTTGCCGCCGTAGAAGGCTTCGTCTTCGTCCTGCTTGCCCTGCGCCACGGCAGCCATGCGTGCCCACATGTAGGCGTAGGCGACGTAGCCGAACAGGTGCAGGTACTCCACCGAGGCGGCACCCACCGAGTTGGGGTCGGCCTTGGCCTGCTCCAGCAGCCAGCCGCTAACCGCTTCCAGGCGTTCCAGCGCTTCCACCAGGCGATCACCGAAGGGCGATTCATGGGCATGGGCGAAGTCGCGCACCTCGCCGGCGAACAGGCGCAGCGCGGCGCCGCCGTTGGCCACTACCTTGCGCCCCAGCAGGTCGAGCGCCTGGATGCCGTTAGTGCCTTCGTAGATCTGTGCGATGCGTACGTCACGCACCAGTTGCTCCTGACCCCATTCACGGATATAGCCGTGGCCGCCGAACACCTGCTGGCCGTGCACGCAGCTTTCCAGTCCGGTGTCGGTGAAAAAGGCCTTGGCCACCGGTGTCAGCAGGGCGACCAGGGCCTCGGCGTTCTGCCGCTCGTTGGTGTCGTCGGCGTACTTGGCCAGGTCCAACTGCTGGCCGACGTAGCAGGCGAAAGCACGACCACCTTCGTTCAGCGCCTTCATGGTCAGCAGCATGCGGCGCACGTCGGCATGCACGATGATCGGGTCGGCGATCTTGTCGTGGTTCACCGGGCCAGTGGCGGCACGACTCTGGATACGCTCGCGGGCGTAGCTGACGGCCGACTGGTAGGACGCCTCGGCGCAGCCAATGCCCTGGATGCCGATGGACAGACGCTCGTAGTTCATCATGGTGAACATAGCCGCCAGGCCTTTGTTGACCTCGCCGATCAGGTAGCCGGTGGCGCCGTCGAAGTTCATCACGCAGGTGCTTGATGCCTTGATACCCATCTTGTGCTCGATGGAGCCGCAACTCACGGCGTTGCGTGCACCGAGGCTGCCATCGGCGTTGACCATCACCTTGGGCGCCAGAAACAGCGAGATGCCCTTCGGCCCGGCCGGTGCGTCCGGCAGCTTGGCCAGCACCAGATGGATGATGTTCTCGGTCAGGTCCTGTTCTCCACCGGTAATGAAGATCTTGCTGCCGGTGATCGTGTAGCTGCCGTCGGCCTGCGGCTCGGCGCGGGTTCTGATGATGCCCAGATCGGTGCCGGCATGGGCCTCGGTCAGGCACATGGAGCCAGCCCAGCGGCCCTCGTACATCGGCGGCAGGTAGGTGGTCTTGAGTTCTTCGCTGGCGTGGGCGTCGATGGCCAGGCAGGCGCCGGAGCTCAGCGCGGAATACAGCGCGAAGCTGGAGCCGGCGGCGTAGAGCATCTCCTCGAAGGCCACGGCGAGCATCTTGGGCATGCCCATGCCGCCGTAATTCGGGTTGCCGGACAGGCCCACCCAGCCACCTTCGGTGTAGGTGGCGTAGGCTTCGCGGAAACCGGCCGGGGTGCGCACGTTGCCACCCTCCCACTGCGCGCCTTCCTCGTCGCCGCTGCGGTTGAGCGGGGCGATCAGCGTGCCTGTGACCTTGGCCGCTTCTTCGAGTATGGCGTCGGCAGTGTCGGCATCGACGGTTTCCGCCAGGGCCGGCAGGCGTGCCCACAGGCTCGGCGCCTGGAAGACTTCATGGAGGACGAAGCGCATATCGCGCAGCGGGGCGTTGAATTCGGGCATGGTGCAACCTCGACAGCAGTGGCGCCGCGACGAGCGCGGCGCGTGTGGAACGAAATCCGTCAGTCGGCTTCCGCCGGACTTTGCGGCTTATCCTTGATGCTGGTGAATTTAAGCAGATGGGTGCGTTCGACCAGAATGTACAGCGCCGCGCCCGCGGCCAGGCCCCAGCCCGCGCCGTAGACAGCGAGCACCACACCCATGGTGCCGGCGATGCCGCGCTCGGTATTGTTGTTCAGTTGCTCGAAGCCGACCATCAGGCAGATATAGCCCGTGAGGATCAGCGTCAGCGACAGGGCGATCGGCAGCACCGGCTGGAAGAAACTGACCAGCGGCAGCATGAACAGCGCGGCGAAGCCGGTGATCCAGAAGGTGCCGGCGCCGCTGTAGATCGAGTCCATCGCCTTGCGCCCGTACTTGTAGCGCTCGGCCATGGTCGCCGCCACCGCTGTCCACAGCGGGCCGGCCAGGCCCGGGTAGGGGGCGAAGAAGGCGTGCAGGGCGTTGCGGATGGCGGTCACCAGATGGATGCGGTCTACGTTGTTTTCGATCACCTCGTCGGTGCGCAGTTCATCGGCGCGCTGCATCAGCGACTGGCCGACGATGATGTCGCCGAAGGCGATCACGTAGGCGATCACCGCCGTGGGCACGGCCAGCAGGAACACGTCCAGGCCGGGGAAGCCGACGTTGAACGGCAGGTAGTTCCACATCTCGCCGAAGGCCGGCGCGGTGATGCCCCATTTCACGTCCGGCATCTTGTACTCGCCCACGGCGATGCCGATGAAAATGGCGATCAGCATGCCCGGCACCATGCCGTAGTTGACGATCTTGCGCGCCAGCGGCACGCGCTCGGTCAGGCCCTTGAACGACACCGAGAACATCAGGTACAGGCAGATCAGGCTGCCGAGGACCAGGGAAATCGGCGTGTTGGCCAGGCGGCCGCCAGCGCTGATCTCGCCCATCAGTGCGGCGATACCGGCGCCGATGATGATGCCGCCCTTCATCGAGTTGGGGATCAGTCGTACCAGGGCGCTGCCCAGGCGGGTGACGCCGAGGAAGAGGAAGATCACGAACACCAGGAACTGCAGGGCGAACAGCGCCTGAATGGCCGCTGGGCCCGGCTCGTAGTTGCCGAGAAACAGCAGCACCACGGGGATGCCGGGGGTGATCCAGCCCGGCACCAGCGGCACGCCGAGCAGCGCCGGCAGCATGAAGCCGATGCCGCATACCACCACGTAGGCCAGGGCCACGTCGTAGGGCAGGCCGAGGTATTTCTCCAGCAGCGGGATCATCGCCAGGCTGACCACGAACATGATCAGTGCCTGCAGCATCTCGGCGGTTTCCCAGCGGTAATGCACGAAGGGCAGGCGCAGCTTGAACGGGCCCAGAGGCCAGTGCGGTTGTTCGTCGCCGTCACGGCGCTTGAAAATTTGCATGAGGGTTCTCCGTCGGCCGCCTGGGCCGGTTCTTGTTGTTGTGAAAACGGTTCATTCACCCCTCTCCCACCGGGAGAGGGGCCGGGGGTGAGGGCCGCTTCTACAGCGCCTTGGCCATATCGCGCAGGACGAACTTCTGGATCTTGCCGGTGCTGGTCTTGGGCAATGTCGTGAAGACCACGGTCTTGGGCACCTTGAAGCCGGCCAGGTGCTCGCGGCAGAAGGTCATGATCTCGGTTTCACTGGCCTGCTGGCCGGTCTTCAGGGTGATGAAGGCGCAGGGCGTCTCGCCCCATTTCTCGTCCGGGCGGGCGACCACCGCCGCCTCCAGCACCGCCGGGTGGCGATAGAGCACGCCCTCGACCTCGATGGTGGAGATGTTCTCGCCGCCGGATATGATGATGTCCTTGAGGCGGTCGCGGATTTCCACGTAGCCGTCGGCGTGGCACACGCCCAGGTCACCGGTGTGGAACCAGCCACCCTCGAAGGCCTCGGCGGTGGCGCTGGGGTTCTTCAGGTAGCCCTTCATCACGGTGTTGCCGCGCATGAAGATCTCGCCGATGGTCTGGCCGTCACGCGGCACCGGCTCCAGGGTTTTCGGGTCGGCGACCATCACCCCTTCCAGGGTCGGGTAGCGCACGCCTTGGCGCGCTTTGATGGTGGCGCGTTGTTCCAGTGGCAGTTCGTCCCATTCGGCGTGCCAGGCGCACAGGGTTACCGGGCCATAGACCTCGGTGAGGCCGTAGACGTGTGTCACGGCGATGCCCATTTCTTCCACCGCGCCGATGACCTTGGCGGGTGGCGCGGCGCCGGCGACCATGGCCTTGACAGGATGATCGATGGCTGCCTTGGCCTCGTCCGGCATGTTCACCAGGGCGTTGAGTACGATAGGCGCGCCGCACAGGTGGCTGACCTGTTCGTCACGGATCAGGGTGAGAATCTTCGCCGGGTCGACGCGGCGCAGGAACACGTGCACGCCCGCCAGGGCGGTGATCGTCCAGGGGTAGCACCAGCCATTGCAGTGGAACATCGGCAGTGTCCACAGGTAGACCGGGTGGTTGCCCATGGCCCAGGTCATCTGATTGCCCATGGCGTTGAGGAAGGCGCCGCGGTGGTGATAGACCACGCCCTTGGGGTTGCCGGTGGTGCCGGAGGTGTAGTTGAGGCTGATGGCCTGCCACTCGTCCGTCGGCCACTGCCAGGCGAACTCGGGGTCGCCTTCGGCGAGGAAGGCCTCGTAGTCCAGATCGCTGACCGCTTGGCCTTCGCCGTACTCGGGGTCGTCGACGTCGATCACCAGCGGTGGGTGGTCGAGCATGCCGATGGCGGCGTGGATCACATCGAAGAACTCGCGGTCGGCGATCACCACCTTGGCTTCGCCATGCTGCAGCATGAAGGCGATGGCTTCGGCGTCCAGGCGCACGTTGAGGGTGTTGAGTACCGCGCCGATCATCGGCACGCCGAAATGCGCTTCGAGCATCGCCGGAATGTTCGGCAGCATCACCGCTACCGTGTCGCCCTTGCCGATACCGCGACCGGCCAGCGCCGAAGCCAGGCGCCGGCAACGCGCGTAGGTGTCGGCCCAGTTGCGGCGAATCGAGCCATGCACCACCGCCGGATAGTGCGGGTAGACCGCCGCGGTACGCTCGATGAAGCTCAGGGGGCTGAGGGCGACATGGTTGACGGCGGCGCGGCCGAGGCCCTGCTCGTAGATCGACATGGCGGATACACCTTTGGCTGATTGTTAGCTCTGGTTATTCCGGTAATGATGCAGGCATTACCGAAGCTTGCTGGCGGTAATTTATAGGTCATTTCTATTTTTTATGGAAGTTGTACCAAGGTTTTATAGAATAATTACTATATGAATCTTTCAAGTGATCAGGCGGCCGTGCCGCTGCAGGCCTGGCTGCGTATCCAGCGCGAAGCGCCATCCCTCAACGAGCGGGCGGCGGCTTTGCGTCGCGCCGTGCTTGGCTGCCCACAGGTACGCCAGGCCTGGTACCTGACCTGGCAGCCGGCCAGCCGCACCTATGCCCAGGAAGATGGGGGGCCACGCCTGCCGCCGGGCCAGGGTGATCCGCTGGCCGCCAGCGATCAGGCCTTGTTCGAGGCGCTGACGACGCAGCCCTGCCTGAGCCTGGAAGCAGTGCGTCAGTTGCCCTGCTGGCTGGCGGGTCGACTGCGCCGCGCTGCGATCCATCACGGTCAGGCCCTGGCGCTGAGTCTGGAGGAGGGTGGTGCCGGCCTGTTGTTGCTGCAGGTGGACGAAGATGCCGGCCTGGAGTGGTTGCCCTGGCTGCGCGAGCTGCTGGCGCAACTGATCGCGCTGGCCGGTGGCATGGCGC
>JBLUOL010000242.1:0-5484 GCA_048065775.1 Pseudomonas sp. GW6 | reverse complement strand
GTAATCCGCGGATGCCCTGAAAAGCTCCCGGATTGCATCCGGGCTATGTCGTTTCTAACCCCTGATCCGCTCGTAAGGCACCCGTTCGCGCCCGGCGCGCAGCGTCTGTGCCCACCAGTTCAACTGCACCAGCGTATGCGCCAACGCCGAGTTGGCGTGCCGTGGTTCGCTCAACTGGCCCTGCTCATCGAACTGTTCCCAGGCATTGGTGAAGCACACAGAGCTACGCACCGTCATCGCATGCAACTCCGCCAGCACCTGACGCAGTTGCTCCACCGCGCGCAGCCCGCCGGACACCCCACCATAGCTGACGAACCCCACCGGCCGTGCGTCCCAGGATGCCGGCACCTCGTCGATGAACTGCTTGAGCGCCGCCGGATAGCCGTGGTTGTACTCCGGGGTGACGATCAGAAATGCGTCGGCGCGCAGCAACTGCTGCAGCGATTGATGCCGGCGCTCGGCGAGCTCCTGCGCCTCGCCGGGCTGGCGAAAAATCACGGCCGGATCGACCAGGCTCAGCTCGAATTCGCTGCGCTGCTCGATCTGCTCACGCGCCCAGGCCACCACCTGGTCGCAGAAGCGCTCTTCTCGCACGCTGCCGTAAATCAGTACCAATCGGATGCGGTCCTGCATGGAAATACCCTCGGTGTTGTCGATCAAGGCCTGCGAGGGTAAAACCTCAACTTAACTTTAGGTCAACAGGAATTTTCCATGGACACGCACCGCTCCTTCCACGAACGCCCGCTGAGTGTCGGCCAGGTAGCCGAGCGCAGTGGCGTGGCGGTTTCCACGCTGCATTTCTACGAGACCAAGGGGCTGATCCACAGCCAGCGCAATGCCGGCAATCAGCGGCGTTATCGGCGTGATGTGCTGCGCCGCGTGGCGATCATCAAGGTGGCACAGCGCCTGGGTATTCCTCTGGCCGATATCGGTGTGGCACTGAGCACACTGCCCTGCGATCACATGCCGACGGCAGCGGACTGGCAACAACTGTCGGCGCAATGGCAGCGCGATCTGGATGCGCGCATCGAGCAGCTGACGCGGCTACGCGACCAGCTCACCGGCTGCATCGGTTGCGGTTGCCTGTCGATGCAGGACTGCCCACTGCGCAACCCCAGGGACGAACTCGGCGAACAGGGCGCCGGGGCGCGTTTGCTGGAGATGGATTAATCGTCCAGGCAGTTGCGTCTGTTGCTGAACACCTCGCGGCGGATGTCGCGCACGTCCAGAGAGATCGCCGGCACCTGCGGCAGACGCTCGACCAGTGCACGCACGACACCGCGCGACAGCGCCCGCTTGTCGTCATCGCTGCGCCCGGCCAGCACGTAGAAGATCAGGTGCACGAACACCCCCGGCTCGCCACCCACGCAGTGGTGCTCGTACAGGCTCAGGCGCACCTTGACCTCGCCGGGCTGGAACAGTCCCGTGTCAGCCGCCTGGTCATGCACCAGTTGCACCAACTCCTGCGGCGCGATCAGCTCACTCAGCTCGCGAGCGGCTTCGATCAGGCAATGCGGCATGGGTAAACCCTTGATGTAAGTGAATTTGTCATACGTTATCACACAACAAGTTCGATACCAGCTGGTTTACCCGCTCTGCGCAGAACCGCCCCGCAAGCCCGCCACATCGCCAATAGCGCCGCTAAATGGGGAAAACCTACTCAGACTTTCGTCTAGCAATGCGTTGACAAGCGATAAAAAGGCTGTCGATAATCCGACAAGTTGTATGACGACATATGACAACGATAACAACAAGAATCAGGGCCATGACATGACTATCCTTGCCTCTCCCTCAGAGCAGCAGCCCCTCGCCTGCTCGGCATCCATCGCCGCCACACGCCATAGAACCGGATTCGCCGGAGGCTGACGTCAGCCACCAGCAATGACCGGCCGCGTTCGGCCGGGCTATCGCCCTCTACGGGGCAAACACAACATTCCCATCATGCAGGTCCTGATGCAGACCAGCAGGGGATGGTTCGTTCAAAAACTGGGAGCACAACAACAATGACCGCACGCAACATCATTCCATTGGCCCTGCTCGGCAGCACGGCTCTGGCCCTGGTTATGCCGACCACCACGCACGCTGCCGGCTTCGTCGAAGACGCCAAGGTCACCCTCGGCCTGCGCAACTATTACTTCAACCGCAACTACCTGAACGGCACCGACCCCGTGATCCGTGGCGAGCGCCAGGGCCAGGCCGAAGGCTGGACGCAGAACTTCATTCTCGATGCGCGCTCCGGTTTCACCGAAGGCACCGTCGGCTTTGGCCTGGACGTGCTCGGTCTGTACAGCATCAAGCTGGACGGCAATCGCGGCGCTGCCAACACCCAACTGATGCCGATCCACGACGACGGCCAGGCCGCCGACCAGTTCGGCCGTACTGCCGTAGCTGCCAAGGCCAAGATTTCCAAGACCGAACTGAAGGTCGGCGAGTGGTTCGCCGTGCTGCCGATCCTGCGCGCTGACGACGGTCGTTCGCTGCCGCAAACCTTTCAGGGTGCCCAGCTGACTTCCAGCGAGATCGATGGCCTGACCCTGTACGGCGGCCAGTTCTGGAAGAACAGCCAGCGTCACGATGCCAGCCGTGAAGACATGACGTTCAACGGTGTAGAAGGCGATGACTTCAACTTCGGCGGTGGTGAGTACCGTTTCAACGGCAACAACACCATGGTCGGCGTCTGGCACGCACGCCTGGAAGACGTCTATCAGCAGAGCTACGTGCAACTGACCCACAGCCAACCGGTCGGTGACTGGGTTCTGGGTGCCAACCTTGGCTACTTCAACGGCAAGGACGAAGGCGCGGCCAAGGCCGGCGACCTGGACAACAAGGTCTATCAGGGTGCGCTGTCGGCCAAGAGGGGCAACAACACCTTCCAGGTCACCTACCAGCGACTGAGCGGTGATACCAAATTCCTGCGTATCGACGGCGCCAGTGGCGGCACCCTGGTCAACGACGGTTTCCTGTCTGCTTTCGACAGCCCCGAGGAACGTTCCTGGCAGCTGCGTCATGACTACAACTTCGCCGGCCTCGGCATCCCGGGCCTGACCCTGATGAACCGCTACACCAGCGGCTCCAATATCCACACCGGCGGCCGTACCGATGCCGAAGAGTGGAGTCGTGAAACCGAACTGGCCTACACCATTCAGGAAGGCACCCTGAAGAACCTGAACATTCGCTGGCGTAACTCCGACGTCCGCCGTGACGTTGGCCAGGATCTGCACGAGAACCGTCTGATCATCAACTACCCGCTGTCGATTCTGTAATACCGGACGCATCACTGCGTCCTATTGACTCCTGTGTGTTAACGGCACTTTATGCCCGTCCTCGTGACGGGCTTTTTTTGCCTGCCAACTTTGACGCACCCTGCGCGACGTTAACCCGTAGGGTGCGCCGTGCGCACCGGCTTAGACGCCATCAGCCGGCACGCCCAGTTTCAGCGCAAGCGCCCGACCATCTGCGCCAGCACGGTCAACACATCCTGCCCCAGCCTCTGCGAGCGTGCGCCATTCCAGCCGGTGCGCGGCTGCGGGTTGTCGTCGTGGTCCTTGAACGGCATCTCGATGGTGAACGACAGGCAGTCGAAGGCCTGGCCGACGGCATTGCAGGCCAGGGTCAGGTTGGCCTGGCCGGGTTCGTCGCGCGGGTAGCCGAAACGGGTCTGGAACTCGGCGCCGATGCCCACCAGACGGCTGCGGAAGTCTTCTTCCAGCGCAGCCAGACGCGGGGTGTAGCCCGGATTGCCCTCACAGCCTGCGGTGAATACGTGAGGGATTTCCTCGTCGCCGTGAATATCGAGGAACAGGTCGACGCCGATACGCTGCATATGCTGCAACACGAACAGCACCTCGGGGCTGCGCTCGGAACTGGCCGACTGCCAGGCGCGATTGAGATCCTGCCCGGCATGGTTGGTGCGCAGATGACCGCGATAGGCACCGTCCGGGTTCATGTTCGGCACCAGATAGAACTCTGCCTCGGCCAACAGCGCGGCGATCTCGGCATCCTGCGGATTCTGCAAACGCTCGATCAGCCCCTCCATGAACCACTCGGCCATGTGCTCGCCCGGATGCTGCTGGGCGATGATCCACAGCTTGCGCGGCGCGGCAGCCTGACCGCCAATGCGCAGTAGCTGGATATCGCGACCTTCCAGGCTTCTACCGCTGGCCACCAGTTCAGCGCCGCGCTCCAGCGCGTTGGCGATCAGGCGTTCATGCCGCGCCCGCGGGTAAGGCTCGAAATAAGCGAACCAGACGCGCTCGTGCTCGGCCTGCAAGTCGAAGTGCAGTTGCCCGTCCTCATAACGGGTGGGCACGCGAAACCAGTCCTGCTGATCGTAGCTGGCCACGGCCTGGTAACCGTCCCAGGCGCGGTTGTAGGCCGACTGCCCGGCATTGGTCAGGCAGAAGCCATAACCCTGGCCAGGTTGCAGACCATCGGCCTGAAAGTGAAACCACTGGAAATGGTGGCTGTTGAGGTCCGGCCGCATGGCCAGCATTACGCGCTGCGGGTCGCTGGCGTCGACGACCTGGATGTTGCCACTGTCGAAATCCGCACTGATCTTCATGACTGCCTCGTAAGCGAAATCAGCGCTCAGGATTGCAGTTCATGACGCGAGTGTGAAGTCGCACCGCGACAGACTGATCAACGACGGCGAACTATGGTGTCCAGGGTCAGCCTAATAGCGACTTGCCCTGTTTCCCGCCTACGGAGTTTCTGCCATGCCCAGCCCGATCAACCTGCGTCACGCTACCACTGCCCTGCTCGCCCTCGCGTTGCTGGTGGGCTGCGCCGGGCGTGAACCTGACTCCAGCGCGCCGGAAAAACAGCCGCAGGTGGAACAGCCCATCACCCAGACCGAACAGGACCAACTGCGCCAGCAGGCCCAGCGTGGTGATCTGGAAAGCCAGTTCCAGCTCGGCAGCAGCTACTTCGTCGGCCAGCCGGAGAAGAACCTCAAGCAGGCCGAGTACTGGTGGAAGCAGGCCGCCGACAAGGGTCATGCCATGGCTGCAGTGAGCCTGGCCTACCTCTACACCGGCCGCGACGCCCCTGAGTTCGCCAACCAGCGCGACATGCTCAAGTACCTCAACCAGTCAGCCGCTGCGGGCAACCCGATGGCGCAACATGTACTGGGCAACCTCTACCGTCGCGGTGAAGGCGGCGTACCACGCGACCCTGACCAGGCCCAGCGCCTGTACCAGAGCGCCTGCCAGCAGCGCTACGAGCCTTCCTGCGCGGCGCTGGGCCAGCAGTGACGAAGGTTCAGACGTAACAGGCCACCTCGACGTTGTAGCCATCGGGGTCAAGCACGAAGGCGGCGTAGTAGCCATATTCTTCGCGCAGGCCGGGCCGGCCATTGTCTTCGCCACCGGCCTGCAGCGCCGCGGCATGAAAGGCCTGCACTGTCGCCTGGCTGTCGACACGCAGGCAAAAATGCGCCAGCGGCTCGCACTGACCACGCCCGGGGACGGCACTGAGCAGGTAAAG
>JBLUOL010000241.1:0-5885 GCA_048065775.1 Pseudomonas sp. GW6 | reverse complement strand
GTCAGGGTGATGGCGGTGAGTGCACGCAGCACCCGCCGCTGCCCGGCCACCGGCATCGGTGGCCGTACCAGGCCGCGGAAGAACAGGCGCAGAAAGCCGCGCAACAGGCCGCGCAGCAGCATCTGCTCGGCAGCGGGGGCTTTGAAGTCAGCGGACGCAGTCATAGTCGGCAAGCTCCGGAGTACGGGTCATGAGGCGATAGGTAAAGGTGAACCCCGGCCAGTTGTTGGTGTTCTTGCCGGTCGCGGTCTTGTACCAGCTGTCGCAGCCCTGTTCCCATATCGTTCGATGAGTCGCCTGCTGCAGCTCGGCGTTGTAACTGCGCTGCACCGTCGGGCGCAGGTCGAGATAGCGTAGCCCCTGTTCGCGCAGCGCCTGCAGGCAGCCCATTACGTAGACGTACTGGCTCTCCAGCATATAGAGAATGGAGTTGTGGCCGAGGTTGGTGTTCGGCCCGTAGAGCAGGAACAGGTTGGGAAAGCCGCTGACGCTGATGCCCTTGTAGGCCTCGGCGCCCTCCTTCCAGGCCTGATTCAGCTCCAGCCCATCGAGGCCGCGAATGTGCATCGGCGCGAGGAAATCGGTGGCGGTGAAACCGGTGCCGTAGATCAGCACATCGCAGGGGTGCTCACGACCATCGGCCGTCACCAGCGACTGCTCGCCCACCTCGCGAATCGCCGAGTCGACGATCTCGACATTGGTCTGCGCCAGCGCCGGAAAGTAGTCGTTGCTGATCAGGATACGCTTGCAGCCCATGGGGTAGTTCGGCTGCAAGCGCTCACGCTTGCCGGCATCGGGCATCTGCCGCTGCAGGTGACGGGTGAAGCTGTGGCGGAACAGGCGCATCAGCCAGGGGAAGCGGATAAAGGCCAGCGCCCGGCCCTCGTGATGCAGGTATTGCAGGAGGCGGTCGGCGCGTTGCAGCAGGGGCAAACGCTGTTTTAGAGCAATCTCCCAGGGTCGATAGGCACGATCCGGCTTGGCCAGCACATAGGCAGCCGAACGCTGGAACAGGCTCAGGCTGGCTACCTTCGGCTGGATCTGCGGCACGAACTGGATCGCCGAAGCGCCGGTGCCGATTACCGCCACGCGCTTGCCGGTCAGATCCAGATCATGGCGCCAGCGCGCCGAATGAAAAGCCTCGCCGCGAAAATGCTCTAGGCCGGGCAGTTTTGGGTAGGCCGGCCGATTGAGCTGGCCGCAGGCACTGACCAGCGCCTGCGTCTCGATCACTTCGCCTGCCGCCAGCTCGACACGCCAAATGCCGCGCGCGGCCTCGAACTCGGCGCCGAGCACTTCGCTGTTCAGACGGATGTGCGGGCGCAGCCGGTGTTTCTCCACGCACTGCAGGATATAGGCGTGGATCTCCGCCTGCGGTGCGAACTTGCGCGACCAGTCGTGCTTGGGCTCGAAGGAAAAGGAGTACAGGTGCGAAGGCACATCGCAGGCGGCGCCCGGATAGCTGTTGTCGCGCCAGGTACCGCCGACCTCGCCGGCCTTTTCCAGCATCAGGAAGTCGTCCTCACCGGCCTTGCGCAACTGCATGGCCAGGCCCAGACCGGCAAAGCCACTGCCGATGATCAACACACGCCAGGGCGCGTTCGTACGGGGGTTGTTGTTCATTGTGATGACCCGTGTATGACGATGAACCGATGCTACTTGCCTCGCCCAGCACGGGTTATGGCATAGTCGGCCAGGATATTGTGATTTTCGGACAATCTATGTCAGCGCCCTGGCCAGCACGCCGCAGCATCACCAGCATTCAGTTGCTCACCCAGCTAGGGCTCGATCTGGGTCTGAGCCTGGACAAGTGCCTGCATGAAACGGGGCTCAGCCCAGTGCAGTTGGCCAGCCTGAACGGGGAAATCGAAGCGCAGCGTGAGCTGCAGCTGATCGCCAACCTGATCGAGGCGCTGCCCGCAGTCGAAGACCTTGGCCTGCAGGCCGGTCGGCGCTACCACCTGACAACCTATGGCGCCTGGGGTTACGCCATTCTCAGCAGCGCCACGGTACGCCAGGCCGCCGAGCTGGGCCTGCGCTATCACGGCCTGACCTATGCCTTCACCCGCATCAGCCTGAGCGTGGATGACGCCATCGCCAGCCTGAATTTCGACGACAGCGCCCTGCCCCCGGCGCTGCATGATTTCATCGTGCAGCGCGACATGCTCGGTGCCCTGGTGGTCGTGCGTGAGCTGCTGGGCAGCACGCTGCAATTGCTGACCGTGGAGCTGCGCCAGCCTGCACCGGCTGACGTTTCACCCTTTATCGCCGCCTTCGGCCAGGTGCCACGCTTCGGCGCGGCGCACAATCGCCTGGGTTTTGCCGCTGATTTGCTGGACAACCCACTGCCACGAGCCAACCCGCAACTGGTCAGCGCCTGTGAACAGCAATGCCAGACGTTGCTGGCGCGCCATCAATGGCATCAGGGCCTGGCCGGGCGGGTGCGCCAACTTCTGTTGCAGTCGCCGGGACAGATCGCCGATATGGAACAGGTCGCAGAGCGCCTGCACCTGAGCAGCCGCACCCTGCGCCGGCGCCTGATCGAAGAAGGCACGAGCTTCCGTGCCCTGCAGGACGAAGTGCGCCAGGCGCTGGCCGTAGAGCTGCTGGCCGCCGGCGGTCTGAGTCTGGAAGAGATTGCCGAGCGCCTGGGCTATGGCGAGCTGTCGAACTTCATCCACGCCTTCAAGCGCTGGAAAGGCGTAACGCCGGGGCGTTATCAACGGGGCATGATGGTGTAACCAATGGTTTTGGTGGACTGTTCGCTGCGCTCCTGAGTACACCCTACGAGCTACGATTGGCCGGCTTTACGATCCATCGGAGTCACGTCCATGCAGCCTTCGCGGGCCTCCCGAAATTTGAAAGTCATCTTCACGCTGACAACTCGCCGACTGCGAGCTAGGGTGCCAGCCATGAATATCATCACGCTGCTTCTGCCCTACCAACCGCCCTGGGACTGGCAACAGTTCCACAGCCATTTCGCCCTGCGCGCGATTCCTGGGCTGGAGTCACTGAGCGCGGACAGCTACTGCCGCGGCTTCAGCATCGACGGCACACCCGGCTGGTTTCGGGTTGCCCCGCTGCCAGGGCAGAACGCGCTGGAACTGCGCTGCCGCCAGGCCTCGCCCGCACATCTCGATCAACTCGAACAGCGCGTGCGGCGCATGTTCGATCTCGACAGCGAGCCCGAGGCGATTGCCCTGCACCTGAGCACTGATGAACTGCTCGCGCCGCTGCTGCAGCGCAATCCCGGCCTGCGCCTGCCGGTGGCGTTCGATCCGTTCGAACAGGCGGTGCGCGCCATCGTCGGCCAGCAGGTCACGGTCAAGGCGGCGGTCACCATAGTCGGGCGCCTGGTGCAACGTGTCGGCGCACGGATCGAGACACCGGAAACGCTGGGCATCAGCCATCTGTTCCCCTCAGCACAGGCACTTGCCGAGGCCGACCTGAGCGGCATCGGTATGCCCGGCAAACGCGTGCAGTGCCTGCAGCATTTCGCCGCGCGCATTGCCGATGGCAGCCTGGCACTGCATCTGGCCGACGGCAGTGCAGCACTGATCGAGCAGCTATGCGCACTGCCAGGCATTGGCCCGTGGACAGCGGAGTACATCGCCCTGCGCGCGTTCGGTGAGGCCGACGCCTTTCCCGCCAGCGACCTGGGTTTGCTCAAGGCGCCGGTATGGGGAACGGAAGGTATCGATGCGCGCCGCCTAAAAGCACGCGCGGAAGCCTGGCGCCCGTGGCGCGCTTATGCGGCGGCGCATCTCTGGCATAACTATTCGGGAGGCTGAGTCATGCATTACCGCTACCACGACAGCCCCGTCGGTCCGCTGCTGATCGCAGCCGACGACAGCGGCCTGCAACTGCTGTTGATGGAGCTGGACAGCCGGCCCTGGCGCATCGAAGACCATTGGCGGCCCGCTGGCCGTGAGCTGGATGCCGTGTGCAGCCAGCTCGATGAATACTTCGCCGGCAAGCGCCGTCAATTCGAATTGCGCCTGGCGCCGAGGGGCACGGCATTCCAGCAGGCGGTCTGGCAGGCGCTGTTGGCCATTCCCTACGGTCGCACCTGCAGCTATTCGGAGCTGGCCAGTGTCATCGGCAGACCGCAGGCCGTACGCGCGGTGGGAACCGCCAATGGCGCCAACCCCATCTCCATCATCGTGCCCTGCCACCGCGTGATCGGCCGGGACGGCAGCCTGACCGGTTATGCCGGTGGCCTGCCGCGCAAGCAGCAGTTGCTGGAACTTGAAGGCGTGTTGCCGCCAGAGCAGGCGCAACTGGCTTTGTAGCCTAGGGCGCGGGTATGCGCGCCAGAGGCTCAGCACGCGGACGCAGGGGCAAAGCCAGAATCAGCCCTTCGCCCGAAGCGGGAAAGATGCCGGTCAGGGCGGTGATATTGACCTGATGGGAAACCAGCACCAATGGCGCGCCAGCAGGCAGTTGGTTGACCGAGCGAATCAGCTCGGCGGTCTGCTCGGCACCATCCTCGGGCTTGCCGAAGAACGAATCCAGCGCCGCGAATGGTTGTACCGGGCCGCGCTGCATGTTGCTGGCCGTGTCCAGCGCGCGGCACCAGCGACTGCTGAGAAGCCGCGGCTGTTCGATCCCCTGACGCGCGAGCAACTCGCCCCAGCGCCGGGCCTCGGCACGCCCTTGAGCATTGAGGTTGCGCTGGGTTTCGCATTGTCCCAGGCGAAAGTTCGCCGGGTCGCCCGTACCCGGCGCGGTAGCGTGACGCATGAGTATCAGCGCACGACCTTCGCGCAATGCCTGCCAGGCATCGGCGTTATCTGCCGCCACACTGAACAGCGGCAGCAGCACCAGGGCCAGCAACCACAGGCGAGTCATATTCTGACGTTGCCGCGCGGCCCCATCAGCGCCCAGATGATCAGACCGATCACCGGCAACAGCACGATCAGCAGAATCCATAGAATCTTGATTCCAGTTTCCGCGTTGCTCTTGACCACGTTGATGATGGCCCAGATATCCAGGGCCAGGATAACCAGGCCGAGCAGCCCATTGAAGGTGGAACCCATGACGACACTCCTGTCTGAAAGGTTGCCTGCATAGGATAGTCGTTGATTGGCTGGGGTTCCCTCAATCACCCAGGCGCGGAAAACGGCTGGCGATATCGTCGCCCGTCCGCTCTGGCGTCTCGTCGCCAAGGCTCAGGCGCAGCGCCAGCACGTGCGGTTCTTCACCCAGGTCGAACCAATGACGAGTGCCGGCCGGCAGCGTCAGCAGGTCGCCACGCTCACCCTGCAGCACATACACGTAGCCATCCAGATGCACGCTGAGCTGGGCGAAACCACCCAGGAACAACCAGGTACTGGCGCTAGACTGCACTTGCTCGTCCAGATACCGAGCACGCAGCTCCAGTTTCTGCGGATGATTGCGCTGCAGGTTGAACAGCTCCTGCTGCACATGCCCTTCCTTGCCCATGAATGCCTGCAGCCACAGACCATAGGCCGCATCGAACTCGGCCTGCTCGCAACCAGGGCGCAACGCAGCCGGCAATTCCAGCTGGCGATAGTCGATGCCCACCGCGGACAGGGTGCTGGCGATATCGTCGGCGTGGTTGAGAACCTTGTTCGGCAGTTCCGGGGAGGTGTGCAGGTGGACGGCGAGGCTGCTCATGAAGGGTTCACTCGATTCAGGGCCGCTCGGGCGGCAGACGGGTGGCAATGATGAAGGCTGCCAGAAAGGCTACCAGACTGGCGATGGCGAAGGTCCAGGCCGGGCCCAGGCCCTTCCAGCTGTAACCGGCATATAGCGCGCCCAACGCACCGCCGATGCCAGCCAGGCTGACATAGAGCGCCTGGGCCTGGCCCTGCTGGCGGTCCGCAAAACTGCGTTGCACGAAGTGGATGCAGGCGGCATGG
>JBLUOL010000240.1:0-5968 GCA_048065775.1 Pseudomonas sp. GW6 | reverse complement strand
CGAGGAGCTGGAAGCGGCGCGCCTGCACGGGCAGACCGAGGAACTGCGCAGCGCGCTGCTGGCTTCGGTGTCGCACGACCTGCGCACGCCGCTGACGGCCATGCGCGGCTCCATCGACAGTCTGCTGGCGCTGGGCGATGCGATCCCCGCGGCGGATCGCAACGAGCTGCTGGAGGGCACCCGCGACGAGGCCGAGCGCCTCGACCGCTACATTCAGAACCTGCTCGACATGACCCGCCTCGGCCATGGCGGGCTCAAACTGGCGCGCGACTGGGTGGCGCCCAGCGACATCGTCGCCAGCGCCCTGCAACGCCTGCGCGCGGTACTCGCGCCGCTGCAGGTCGAATGCGTACTGCCGCCGGAACCACCGCTGCTGTACGTACACGCGGCGCTGATCGAGCAGGCACTGATCAATGTGCTGGAGAATGCCGCGCGCTTCTCGCCGCCCGGTGGCCGTCTGCGCGTGGCGCTGGAGTACGACGAACAGGCGCTGCGCTTCGTCGTCGCCGACCAGGGCCCTGGCATTCCCGAGGCGGAACGGGCGAAGATCTTCGACATGTTCTACACCGCAGCGCGGGGTGATCGCGGCGGCCAGGGCACGGGCCTGGGCCTGGCGATCTGCCAGGGCATGGTGGGTGCCCATGGCGGCCGCGTCACGGTCGGCGAGGGGCTCGACGGCCGTGGCGCCAGCCTGACCCTGCACCTGCCATTGACCGCGCAACCGCAAGCCGCCGAGGAAGACTGATGAGCCAAGGGCCGAACATTCTGCTGATCGACGACGAGGCGCAGATTCGCAAGTTCCTGCGCATCGCCCTCAGTGCCCAGGGCTACCGGGTACTGGAGGCGGCGAACGGCGAAGACGGCCTGGCCCAGGCGGCGCTGCATAACCCCGATCTCATCGTGCTCGACCTCGGCCTGCCCGACCTCGATGGCCAGCAGGTGCTGCGCGGCCTGCGCGAATGGAGCCAGGTGCCGGTGCTGGTGCTCTCGGTGCGTGCCAGCGAGGGTGAGAAGGTGCTGGCGCTGGACGGCGGCGCCAACGACTACGTGACCAAGCCGTTCGGCATCCAGGAGTTCCTCGCCCGCGTACGCGTGTTGCTGCGCCAGGGGCAGGGCCGAGAAGCGCTGCCGGCGAGCATCGTCTGTGGTGCGCTGAGCATCGACCTGGCCTATCGTCGGGTCAGCCTCGACGGCGCCGAAATCGCCCTGACGCCCAAGGAATACGCGGTGCTGGCGCTGCTCGCCCAGTACCTTGGCCGTGTGGTGACCCAGCAGCAACTGCTGCGCGATGTCTGGGGGCCGAGCCACGTCGGTGACAGCCATTACCTACGCGTGGTGGTCGGCCACCTGCGGCAGAAACTCGGCGACGACCCGGCCGCGCCGCGCTACCTGATCACCGAGGCCGGTGTGGGTTATCGCCTGCGCGAGCCCGCCTAAAGTACCAAGGCTAGGCGCAAACGATCTCGATGCTGCAGGCCGTTCTCGAACAGCGGCTCGGGGTAGTGCTGCGGGAAATAATCCGGCTCAACCGCCACCACGCGAAAACCGGCGCGCTGGTAGAAGGTCAGCTGGTGACCGAATGTGCCGGTGCCCAGCTCCAGGCGCTGCGCCCCGAGCTGCCGGGCCTGGTCGATGGCGTGACGTAGCAGCAGGGCGCCGATACCCTGACCCTGGTGTTCGGGCGCCACGGCGATGTTCATCAGTTCCCAGGTATCGGCGGTCATGGCCTTGATCACGTAGACGCCGATGATCGCGTCGTCCAGGCATGCGACCACGCAATGACCCTCCTGCAGATAGCGGGCGATGACGCTGGGGCTGGGGTCGGCCTCCAGCAGCAGCGCCATCGGTACCTGTTCGCTGGGAACCTTGTGCAGGCTTGGGGTGGACATGACGAACCTTCCTCGAATAACTTTTTGGTTATAAATAAATCATTATTTATTCTTTTTATTTCGATTGGTTCCTGAGCATAGTGAGCGCCACGCAAGCTACTGCCAAGGAGCACGATCATGACCATCCGTCTGGGCGACATCGCCCCTGACTTCGAACAGGATTCCAGCGAAGGCCGCATTCGATTCCACGAGTGGCTGGGCGACAGCTGGGGCATCCTCTTCTCCCACCCGGCTGACTTCACGCCGGTGTGCACCACCGAACTGGGCTTCACCGCCAAGCTCAAGGATGAGTTCGCCAAGCGTGGCGTCAAGGCCATCGCCCTGTCGGTCGACCCGGTGGATTCGCACATCAAATGGATCGATGACATCAACGAGACGCAGAACACCGCGGTCAACTTCCCGATCATCGCCGATGCCGACCGCAAGGTGTCCGACCTCTACGACCTGATCCACCCGAACGCCAACGACACCCTGACCGTGCGTTCGCTGTTCGTCATCGACCCGAACAAAAAGGTGCGCCTGACCATCACCTATCCGGCTAGTACCGGGCGCAACTTCAATGAAATCCTGCGCGTCGTCGATTCGCTGCAACTGACCGACAACTACAAGGTGGCCACGCCGGCCAACTGGCAGGACGGTGAAGAGGTGGTGATCGTGCCGTCGTTGAAGGACGAGGCCGAGATCGCCGAGCGCTTCCCGAAAGGCTATCGCGCGGTCAAACCCTATCTGCGCCTGACGCCGCAGCCGAACCGCTAAGGAGCGATCTGCTGCGCGTCGGCCTTACTGCGTTAAAACCGGGCTCGGACTGCTCATTTGCAGCTCGTAAAGTCGAGCGCGACTCCGACCTCTCCTCGTACGGTTTTGCCTTGTATGGCTCTAGCTCGCGAGATCGCAAGAACGTTTAAGGAATCACCATGCATGTCGTGTTGCTCTCCGGCAGCCCTGCGGTGCGTTCGCGCACCGAGGTACTGCTGGATTACGTCCGCCAGCGCCTGGAGGCGCAGCAGGTGGAAGTCAGCCTGCTGCGGGTGCGGGATTTCCCCGCCGAGGACCTGCTGCATGCCCGCTTCGACAGCCCGGCGGTGCAGCAGTTGCAGGCTGTGGTGGCCAGCGCCGATGGCCTGGTGGTCGGTACGCCGGTGTACAAGGCGTCGTTCACCGGTGCCTTGAAGGTGCTGCTGGATCTGCTGCCCGAGCGCGCCCTGGCGCACAAGGTGGTGCTGCCCCTGGCCAGTGGTGGCAGCCCGGCGCATCTGCTGGCTGTGGACTACGCGCTCAAGCCGGTGCTGGCCGCGCTGAAGGCGCAGGAAATGCTCTCCGGCGTGTTCGCCGTAGACAAGCAGATCGCCTACCCGGAAGGGGACAGGCCCGCGCAGATCGACGACGAGTTGCGCGAACGTCTCGATGAGGCTCTGGAACAACTGGGCGCAGCCCTGGCGCGACGGCCGAAGCCGATCGACCCGAACCTGCTCAACGACCGGCTGGTGAACGCCCGCTGGAGTATCTGATCCATCTGTAACACCCCGCCTTACTCGCCCGCCAACGGGCAAGCAGGTAGCCAACCAAGACATCACAGCAAAGGGAGAGCGCCATGCGCACCATTACTTTGCGTCGAAGCCTGGTCGCCCTGTTTGCCGCGGCCATTTCCTTCGGCGCCATCACTCATGCACAAGCCGAGACATTGCGTATCGGCTATCAGAAATACGGCACCCTGGTGCTGCTCAAGGCCAAGGGCACCCTGGAAAAACGCTTGGCCGAGCAGGGCGTGGAGGTCAAGTGGACGGAGTTCCCGGGCGGTCCGCAACTGCTCGAGGGTCTCAACGTCGGCTCCGTGGATTTCGGTGTCACCGGTGAAACCCCACCGGTGTTCGCTCAGGCAGCTGGCGCTGACCTGCTCTACGTCGCCCATGAGCCGCCGGCCCCAACCGGCGAGGCGATCCTCGTGCCGAAAGATTCGCCGATCAAATCGGTGGCCGAACTCAAGGGCAAGAAGGTCGCCCTGAACAAGGGCTCCAACGTGCATTACCTGCTGGTGCGCGCGCTGGAAGACGCCGGCCTCAAGTACGGCGACATCACCCCGGTCTACCTGCCGCCCGCCGATGCCCGCGCCGCCTTCGAGCGTGGCAGCGTCGATGCCTGGGTGATCTGGGACCCGTTCCAGTCCGCCGCCGAGAAGCAATTGCAGGCCCGCACCCTGCGTGACGGTAGCGGTCTGGTGGACAACCACCAGTTCTACCTGGCGACCCGCACCTATGCCGAGAAGAACCCGCAGGTGGTCGGCACGCTGGTCGAGGAAATCCGCGGCGTCGGCGAGTGGGTCAAGGGCAACCTCGACGAAGCCACCAGCCAGGTCGCGCCGCTGATCGGCCTGTCCCCGGAAATCACCCGCCAGGCCGTCGAGCGCCAGGGTTACGGCGCGCAGTTCATCAGCCCGGAGGTGGTCGAGGCGCAGCAGAAGATCGCCGATACCTTCACTGAGCTGAAGCTGATCCCCAAGCAGCTGACCATCAAGGACGTGATCTGGAATCCGCCGGCCAAGGTCGCGCAGAACCAGTAACCCGTAGCCCGGATGCAATCCGGGGCAGCCACACGGTATTTCCCGGATTGCATCCGGGCTACGTCAACGCTTTCGTGAAAGGAGACAACTCCATGAGCCTCAACATCTTCTGGTTCCTGCCTACCCATGGCGATGGCAAGTACCTGGGCACCGCCGAAGGCGCGCGCGCCGTCGACCACGGCTACCTGGCCCAGGTCGCCCAGGCGGCTGACCGCCTCGGTTATGGCGGCGTGCTGATTCCCACCGGGCGTTCCTGCGAGGACTCCTGGCTGGTGGCCGCCTCGCTGATCCCGCTCACGCAGAATCTGAAGTTTCTCGTTGCCCTGCGCCCGGGGATCATTTCGCCGACCGTGGCTGCGCGCCAGGCGGCGACCCTGGATCGCCTGTCGAACGGCCGTGCGCTGTTCAATCTGGTGACCGGGGGCGATCCGGACGAGCTGGCCGGCGATGGTCTGCACCTGTCGCACGCCGAGCGCTATGAGGCTTCCGTCGAATTCACCCGTATCTGGCGCCGCGTTCTGGAAGGCGAAACCGTCGACTACGACGGCAAGCATATCCAGGTGAAGGGCGCCAAGCTGCTCTACCCGCCGATCCAGCAGCCGCGTCCGCCGCTGTATTTCGGTGGGTCGTCCGACGCGGCGCAGGATCTGGCCGCCGAGCAGGTCGAGCTGTACCTGACCTGGGGCGAGCCGCCGGCTGCGGTGGCCGAGAAGATCGCTCAGGTGCGCGAGAAGGCTGCTGCGCAGGGCCGCGAAGTGCGCTTCGGCATTCGCCTGCACGTGATCGTGCGCGAGACCAATGAGGAAGCCTGGGCGGCGGCGGATCGCCTGATCAGCCACCTGGATCAGGACACCATCGACCGTGCCCAGGCGTCGCTGGCGCGCTTCGACTCCGTTGGCCAACAGCGCATGGCCGCTTTGCACGGTGGCAAGACCGACAACCTGGAAGTGTCGCCGAACCTCTGGGCCGGTGTCGGCCTGGTGCGCGGCGGCGCTGGCACTGCGCTGGTCGGCGATGGCCCGACCGTGGCAGCTCGGGTCAAGGAGTATGCGGAGCTGGGCATCGACACCTTCATCTTCTCCGGCTACCCGCATCTGGAAGAGTCGTACCGGGTCGCCGAACTGCTGTTCCCGCATCTGGACGTAGCCCAGCCGCAGCGTCCGGAAAGTCGCGGTTATGTCAGCCCGTTCGGCGAAATGATCTCCAGCGACATTTTGCCGAAGGCGGCTTCGGCGAGTTGAGGTTGGTGCAGTCACTGGTTGCCCCGGATTGCATCCGGGCTACGGACTGAAAAGCACCCTCTCCCCCAGCCCCTCTCCCGCAAGCGGGAGAGGGTTGGGGAGAGGGCCGATGTGGCCCGAATGCAATCCGGGGACAGAGATACAGAATTTTTCGAGGCAACCATGAGCAACACGACTCTTCACAAACTGGCTCTTCGCGCTGCGCCCTGGGCCTTGCCGCTGGGGCTGCTGGCCGCCTGGCAACTGGCGGTGGCCAGCGGTTGGCTGTCCAGCCGCATCCT
>JBLUOL010000239.1:0-6151 GCA_048065775.1 Pseudomonas sp. GW6 | reverse complement strand
CCGAAGCGAGCGGCCACCTGCGGTGTTACTGCGCGCCTTGCGCTTCGATCAGCTTGGCCAGGGCTTCGTACTCGTCCGGCAGCAGATCGGTCAGTGGCGCACGTACCGGGCCGGCATCGTAACCAACGATCTTGGCACCGGCCTTGACGATGCTCACGGCATAACCGGCCTTGCGGTTGCGGATGTCCAGGTACGGCAGGAAGAAATCGTCGATCAGTTTGCCAACGGTGGCGTGATCTTCCGCGGCGATGGCGCGGTAAAAGGCCATGGCGGTTTTCGGGATGAAGTTGAACACGGCCGAGGAGTAGACCGGTACACCCAGGGCCTTGTAGGCCGCAGCGTAGACTTCAGCGGTCGGCAAGCCGCCGAGGTAGGTCAGACGCTCGCCCAGGCGGCGACGGATCGACACCATCAGCTCGATGTCGCCCAGGCCGTCCTTGTAGCCGATCAGGTTCGGGCAGCGCTCGGCCAGTTGCTCCAGCAGGGTGGCATTGAGGCGGCAGACGTTGCGGTTGTAGATCACCACGCCGATCTTCACCGACTTGCACACCTGCTCGACATGAGCGGCGACGCCGTCCTGAGAGGCTTCGGTCAGGTAGTGCGGCAGCAGCAGCAGGCCCTTGGCACCCAGGCGCTCGGCTTCCTGCGCCATCTGGATGGCCACGCGGGTCGGGCCGCCGACGCCAGCCAGGATAGGTACGGACTTCTCGCAGGTATCTACGGCAGTCTTGATCACGGCGCTGTATTCGTCCGGCGCCAGGGAGAAGAACTCGCCAGTACCGCCGGCAGCGAACAGAGCG
This sequence comes from Pseudomonas sp. GW6, assembly GCA_048065775.1. Lineage (GTDB taxonomy): Bacteria > Pseudomonadota > Gammaproteobacteria > Pseudomonadales > Pseudomonadaceae > Aquipseudomonas. The sequence goes on along the minus strand of JBLUOL010000239.1, from coordinate 5,351 downwards.
GAAGCACCGTAAGGCGCCAGCCACTCGAGGCGGCGTACGTAGCCAGCCTGGTTGAAATCACCGGCGGCATCGAAGTCGGTCACCGGGAAAGACAGCAGACCAGAGGAGAGGATGGACTTAAGTTCTTGTGGATTCATTATGCGAACACCCTAGTAAAGCGAGTTGTGAGGAATAGCGTCAGCCGCAGCTGTAGAGATACGTTATCGTACAACAACAAAAAAAAACACCAGTTTTTATATCGTCCGTTCGTCGAAGATTTACCCGCCCTCGCCCGCCTCGCCGGAAAACCGCAACACAAGCGCAAAGCTCAGACTAGAGCAGGCTCCATGATCACGCCAGAAGAAATGGCAGCGCAATCATCATTAGCCATGAGCAGCGTTGACAGGTCAGGAACAGGCTGGTACTAATTTCACCAAGTCATACGACAACCTATGACATTCCAATAAAAACAAACGAGGCCAGGTCATGTCACAGACCTTCACTGCCGCTACCTGCTGCCAACGTGCGCATCGCCACATCGCTGTGCGCACTCGCCAGAACAGCACAGCCTGCACTGGCTTCGTTGCCATCTTTGCTCACGCTCTCATCCATTGCAGCGCGGATCGCCTGCTGATCCCGGTGCACGACTGAACCGTACCTTCGCCATTGCGGCCGAGGGCCGCACCAAGTCTGGAGCCCCTGCCAAGATGTACGAAGCCTCCCGCAACAGCACACCTCAGATAGTCGAGATGCAGGTCATCCCGGTAGCCGGCCATGACAGCATGTTGCTCAACCTGTGTGGCGCCCACGCCCCCTACTACACCCGCAATCTGGTGCTGCTCAAGGACAATGCCGGGCGCATCGGCTGTGGCGAGGTTCCCGGTGGCGAAGGCATCCGCCAGGCACTGGAACGCTGCCGCGAGCTGGTGATCGGCCAACCGGTCGGCCGCTACAACCGCGTGCTCAATAGCCTGCGCCAGGCCATCGCCGGGCCGGCCAAAGGGCCTCAGACCACCCAGCATCAGGTCACATCCGAATCCGAAGCACGCGTGCTCAAGCAGCCCCACGAGATCAACCTGCGCCTGGACAACGTGATCACCGCGGTCGAGGCTGCCCTGCTCGATCTGCTCGGCCAGCACCTCGACGTGCCAGTGGCCGAACTGCTCGGTAGCGGCCAGCAACGCGATCATGTGCCGATGCTCGCCTACCTCTTCTATATAGGTGAGCGCCAGCGCACCGACCTGCCTTACCTCGCCGGCAAAGGTTCGGCGGACGACTGGTATCACCTGCGCCATCAGGCCGCGATGACACCGCAGGCCATCGCCCGCCTGGCCGAGGCCGCCCATGCACGCTACGGCTTCAGCGACTTCAAGCTCAAGGGCGGCGTGATGCATGGCGCCGAGGAGATGGACGCGATCCGCGCGATCAAGGCGCGCTTCCCCGATGCACGCGTCACCCTCGACCCCAACGGCGCCTGGTCGCTAGATGAAGCCATCGCCCTGTGCCAGGGCCAGAACCATGTGCTGGCCTACGCCGAAGACCCTTGTGGCCCGGAGAACGGCTATTCCGGCCGCGAGATCATGGCCGAGTTCAAGCGTGCCACCGGCATTCCTACCGCCACCAACATGGTCGCCACCGACTGGCGGCAAATGGGTCACTCGCTGCGCCTCGAGGCGGTGGACATTCCACTGGCCGACCCGCACTTCTGGACCATGCAGGGCGCCGTGCGTCTCGGTCAGGTGTGCGAGGAATTCGGCCTGACCTGGGGCTCGCATTCGAACAACCACTTCGACATTTCCCTGGCCATGTTCACCCATGCCGCCGCGGCCGTACCAGGCCGCGTCACCGCCATCGACACCCACTGGATCTGGCAGGAAGGCGAAGAGCGCCTGACTCGCGAGCCGCTGCAGATCATCGGCGGCCAGGTAGAGGTCCCCAACAAGCCCGGCCTCGGCATCGAGCCGGACATGCAGCGGATCATGGCCGCTCACGAGCTTTACAAGAAGGTGGCCAACGGCGCGCGTGACGACGCCATGGCCATGCAGTACCTGGTTCCGGGTTGGCAGTACGACCCGAAACGTCCCAGCCTCGGCCGCGACTGACTCACGCGGCTTTTATCCAACCCCGGAGTATTCCAATGAAAAAAACATTCCGCGCCTCCCTCCTTTCTGCCCTGGTCGGCATGGGTGCCCTGGCCACTCATTCCGCCACCTTCGCCGATGAGGTCAAATGGCCGACTCGTCCGGTGCAGGTCGTGGTGATCGCCAACCCCGGCGGCGACACCGACTTCAACGCCCGCATGATGGCCAAGTATTTCAACGAGATCACCGGCAAGACCATGGTGGTGACCAACGTCGCTGGCGGTGGTGGCACCCTGGCAGCCGAACAGGTCAAGGGCGCAGCGGCGGATGGCAACACCATCCTCTTCACCCATCCGGGCCAGCTGATCGTCAACGAAGTCGCCGGTCTGACCGAAGACAGCTTCGAGACCTTCGATGTTTCCTGCATCGCTGGCGTCGACAAGAGCACCGTATTCGTTGCCTCCAAACAATCCGGCGTGACCAGCATGCAGGACCTGGTGGACAAATCGAAAGCCAACCCCGGCAGCATCACCTACGGCACCGAGATGGGCAGCTTCTCGCACATCCAGGGCCTGATGCTGGAAAAACTCACCGGCGCCAAACTGAAGATGGTCGACGGTGGCACCGTATCCGACCGCGTGGTCGGCATGCTCGGTGGTCGTCTGGACATGGGCGCCATCACCTATGGCTCCGTACAGGACTACGTGCAGGGCGGGCAGATGGTCGCACTGGGCCAGCCCAACGAGGAACGCAACGCCATGCTCGGCGAGGTTCCGACCCTCAAGGAGCAAGGCCTCGACATCACCATGGACAAGCCCTACGTCGTGGCTTTCCCGAAAGGCACCGACCCGGCGATCGTGAAGAAGATGTCTGACATCATGAAGCAGATCACTGAGAAACCTGCTTACGCCGAAGACCTGAAGAAATTCAAGCAACCGGTCGCGTTCTACGGCACCGAAGAGGCCAAGCAGATTCTGGCCAAGACCCGCGAAGACTTCATGCAGTTCAAGGATGAGCTGCGTAAGGCCAAGTAAGCCATAACGCAGCGCCGGCCCAAGCGATTCGGGCCGGCGCTGCGCCTCAGAACATCGAGGTACACGATGAACACCCTGAACAAGAAAGAACTGATCATCGGCATTGCCATGCTCGGCGCCAGCCTTACCTACCTGGTTCTGGCACAACAGCTACCTGGGCATGACGGTGTCGATGCGGCCACGGTGCCGAAACTGCTGGCCGGATTTCTGTCTCTGCTTGGCCTGATGCAACTGGTCAGCGCCTTTGCCAAACCCAAGGTTGCCGCCGAACCCGCAAGTCCGGTGCCGACAGAAGCTGAAGAGCGACCGGCTGAAGTCATAGAACCCAAGACCGTCCTCAAGACTCTCGGCCTGATCCTCGGCTACATGGCCCTGCTCGGCCCTGTGGGCTTCCCGATCATGACCGTGGTTTACCTCTATCTGCAGTTCCTCGTGCTGACGCCGGTAAACCAGAAAGCCAGACATCTGACCTATCTGCTGATCGCCGTTATCTGCTCTGCGCTCATTTTCCTGCTGTTCCGCGAGGCCTTCGACCTGTTGCTGCCCGCTGGCCTGCTGAACAACTACATCTGAGGATCGACCATGCTCGAATTACTGCAGCAAGGCTTCGGTGCCGTCTTTTCACTGAACATCATGATGCTGATGGCCGTCGGTGTGGCCATGGGCATCGTCTTCGGCGCGGTACCCGGTCTGTCCGCGACCATGGCTGTAGCACTATGCCTGCCGCTGACCTTCACCATGGGCCCGCAGGCAGGGCTGTCGCTGTTGGTCGCACTGTTCATCGGTGCGACCTCGGGCGGGCTGATTTCAGCGATTCTGCTGAAGATTCCAGGAACGCCGTCATCAATCGCCACCGTGTTCGATGGTGGCCCGCTGATGGAACAGGGCCACGGCGTCAAGGCGCTGGGCGTCGGCATCGTGTTTTCCTTTCTGGGCACCATCTTCAGTATCGTCGCGTTGATGTTCATCGCCCCGCAGCTGGCCAAGGTGGCCCTGAGCTTCGGCCCGCATGAATACTTCGCCATCGCGGTGTTCTCCCTGACCCTGATCGCCACCCTGTCGGCCGGTTCCATGGTCAAGGGGCTGTTCGCCGGTGCGCTGGGTATCGCCGTGTCCACTGTCGGTATCGCCCCGGTCGAGGCAGTGCGCCGCTTTACCTTCGGCGTCAGTGAGCTCAACGGCGGTTTCTCGATGCTGGCAGTGATGATCGGCATGTTCGCCGTCGCCGAGATCATCAAACTCGCCGAAACCGGCCGCCATGCCGTGCAGGGCAAGGCCAAGTCGGTGAGCATGAAGAACATCAAGGGCTTCGGCTTCTCGCTCAAGGAGTTCCGCGAGCAACTGCCCAACGCCGGTCGCTCCGGCCTGATCGGCCTGGGCATCGGTATCCTGCCGGGCATCGGCGCCGGTACCTCGAACCTGGTGTCTTACATCATCGCCAAGAAGCGCGCGAAAGACGGGCACACTTACGGCAAGGGCAACATAGGCGGCGTGGTCGCCAGCGAGACGGCCAACAATGCCGGTATCGGCGGCGCCATGATGCCGCTGATGACCCTGGGCATTCCCGGCGACACCGTCACCGCGATCATGCTCGGCGGCTTCCTGATCCACGGCATCCAGCCCGGCCCGCTGCTGTTCATCAGCCAAGGTCCGCTGGTGTACACCATCTTCGCCGCGCTGATCGTCGCCACGGTGATGATGCTGTTCATGGAGTTCTACGGCCTGCGCCTGTTCATCAAGCTGCTCGACGTGCCCAAGCACATCCTGCTGCCGATCATTCTGGTGCTGTGCGTGGTCGGTGCCTTCGGCCTGTCCAGCCGCCTGTTCGACGTCTGGTCGATCCTGCTGTTCGGTCTGCTCGGATACGCCTTCGTCAAGGCCGGCATGCCAGCGGCGCCGTTCATCATCGGCTTCATCCTCGGGCCGATGGCGGAAACCAACCTGCGCCGAGGCCTGATGCTGTCGGACGGCAGCTTCGCCGAGTTCTTCACCAATCCGATTGCCGGTACCTTCCTCGGCTTGGCCCTGGCGTTCGTGCTTTGGCAGGTGTTCAGCGCGCTACGTCCCAAACCCAGCGCGATCAACGAGATCCTGCGTACCTGATACCCAGCAACTTGCCGCCCCCTCTGCTCAGGGGGCGGTTCTTTCCCTGACTCCCACCTCTGTGCCTCTAGCAGGCGGTTGAAAAACTACCTGCGTTGCCATTGCTGCGTTAAAAACAGGCTCGTGCGCGAGTCCGATCAAAATGCTCATTTAC
>JBLUOL010000238.1:0-6153 GCA_048065775.1 Pseudomonas sp. GW6 | reverse complement strand
CACCGCGCATGGCCGCGCAGGACTGGCTCGGCAGCTACCGCGAGTTCGCGGTGCTGGAGCAGGTGATCGCCGGCATGCAGCGACGGCTGTCGCGGCCGCAGTTGCTCGACGGCAGCCTGGCGGAGTTGGAGCGGCTGTACGAGCCGCTCAGTGAGGACTTCAGTGCCTTCTACCCCGAACTGATGGCCTTCGCCGAGGCCGAACTGAACGCATCGAGGTAGCGGCGGTGCGCGCAGCGCACCCTACATGTGAACCGAGTCTGGACCGTAGGGTGCGCCGTGCGCACCAGGGCTTTCGCCGCTGCGACGTTCGCTGCCAAAGCGCCTACCACCAGGTTTCGCGTCGGGCGCTGTGGGAGGGGCGTCAGCCGCGGCGACCATCACTGCAATCTCTCCTTCAGCGGCTCAGGTCGCCTGAGCATGCAGGCCAAAGCGCCGCACCACCCATTTCTCCAGCTCCGCCACGGCGAACAGCGCCAGGCCTGCCAGCAGTACACGCAGCCATTCCTCTGGGCTCAGGCCGACCGAGCCGAATACCCCCTGCAGCGGCGGTGCATAGGTGAACAACAGCTGCAGCACCAGGCAGATGGCGATGGTCACCAGCACCGCGCGGTTGCCCAGCAGGGCGTCGCGGTTGAGCACCGAGCCGAAGATGCTGCGGCTGTTGAACAGGTAGAAGATTTCGCACATCACTATGGCATTCACTGCGATGGTGCGGGCGCTTTCCAGGCTGTTGCCAAGCTTCAGCTCCCAGAGGAACAGGCCGATGCCCGCGCCGGCAATCAGCAGCGAAACCATTACCACGCGCCAGACGAAGAAGCCGGATAGCAGGGGCTCGTTCGGCGCGCGTGGGGCGCGCTGCATCAAACCGCGTTCGCTGGGTTCGAAGGCCAGCGCCAGGCCCAGGGTGCTGGAGGTGACCATGTTGATCCACAGCACCTGCGCCGGCGTCAGTGGCAGCACCACCTGGAACAGAATGGCGAAGATCACGATCAGCGACTGGCCGCCATTGGTCGGTAGAGAAAACAGGATGAATTTCTTCAGGTTGTCGTAGATCGCCCGACCCTCGCGCACGGCCCCGGCGATGGTGGCGAAGTTGTCGTCGGCCAGCACTACTTCGGCTGCTTCCTTGGCCGCTTCGGTGCCCTTGTTGCCCATCGCCACGCCGACGTCGGCGCGCTTCAGGGCCGGTGCGTCGTTGACGCCATCGCCGGTCATGGCCACGACCTCGCCGCTGTCCTGCATGGCCTGCACCAGGCGCAGTTTGTGCTCGGGGCTGGCGCGGGCGAATACCTCGACGCCGGGCAACACCTCGCGCAGGCGGCGGTCATCGAGCAGTTCCAGCTCGGCGCCGGTCATCGCCGGCAGGCCGACGCCGATGCCTAGTTGCGCACCGATGGCGCGGGCCGTCTCGGCATGGTCGCCAGTGATCATCTTTACCCGGATACCGGCGCGCTGGCATTCGGCGACAGCGGCGATGGCCTCCTCGCGTGGCGGGTCGATGATGCCGACCAGAGCGAGCAGAGTCAGCCCATCTTCTACGTCGTCGAAGCTCAGGTTGCGTTGCTCGGTCGGTGCCGTTTTGCTGGCCAGGGCCAGCAGGCGCAGGCCACGGGCAGCCAGATCGGTGGCCTGGCGTCGCCAGTAGTCGGCATCCAGAGCCGTGTTAGCGCCGTCGGCGCTGCGCTGGCTGGCGCACATTTCCAGCACGCGCTCGGGGGCGCCCTTGAGGTAGACCAGGCCATGGCCTGCGTGGTCATGGTGCAGGGTGGCCATGAAACGGTGTTCGGACTCGAACGGAATCGCGTCACTGCGGGGCAGTTGTGTGTGCAGCGACTGGATATCGAGACCGCTTTTCAGCGCCAGGGTCAGCAGCGCGCCTTCGGTCGGGTCGCCATGCAGTTGCCAGTGGCCGGCGGCGTCCTGTTGCAGGCGGGCGTCGTTGCACAGCTGTGCGGCACGGGCGATCTCCAGCAGTTCGGTGTCGGGCTCAAGCAGCTTGCCGTACTGGTGGAAGGCGCCTTCCGGGGCATAGCCGACGCCGCTGATATCGAGGATGCGGCTGGCGCTGACCACGCGTTGTACGGTCATTTCGTTGCGGGTCAGGGTGCCGGTCTTGTCCGAGCAGATCACCGTCACCGAGCCCAGGGTTTCCACTGCCGGCAGGCTGCGGACGATGGCATTGTGGCCGGCCATGCGCTGCACGCCGAGGGCGAGGATCACCGTCATGATCGCCGGCAGACCCTCGGGGATGGCCGAGGCGGTCAGCGCCACCACCATCATGAACATCTCCCCCGGATTCTGGCTGTGCCAGAGGATGCCAAGGATGAAGGTGGCCAAGGCTAGGATCAGGATGATCACCGCCAGCCAGCGGCTGAACTGTTCGATCTGTCGCAGCAGCGGCGTGGACAACGCCTGTACCTGCTGCAGCATCGCGCCGATTCGGCCGAGCTCGGTGTCGGCGCCGCTGGCCACCACCACACCGCTGGCCTGGCCGCTACTGACCAGCGTGCCCGAATAAGCCATGCAGCGGCGGTCGCCGAGTGCGGCGTCGGCGTTGCAGTGCGCCACGGATTTTTCCACCGGTACCGATTCGCCGGTCAGCGCCGCTTCTTCCACCAGCAGGTTCTTCACGCTGATCAGGCGCAGGTCGGCTGGCACCTTGTCGCCGGATACCAGCAGCACGATGTCGCCGGGCACCAGGCGCTCGGCATCGATTTCATGGCGTTCACCGCCACGCAGCACCATGGCGTGGGGCGAGAGCATGCTGCGGATGGCGTCCAGCGCGTTCTCCGCCTTGCCTTCCTGGATGAAGCCGATGATCACGTTGATCAGCACGGCGGCAAGGATCACCGAGGTATCGACCCAATGGCCGAGCAGGGCGGTGATCAGGGCGGCGACCAGCATCATGTAGAGCAGCACGTTGTGGAACTGATAGAGCAGGCGCAGCAGCGGTCCACGGCGTTGCGGCGGCGGCAGGCGGTTGGCGCCGTGGCGTTGCAGGCGCAGTTCGGCTTCGTCCTGGCTGAGACCGCTGGCGCTGCTGTGCTGGGCATCGAGCGCTTGTTGTGCAGTCAAACCGTGCCAGGTGTGGTCACTATGTTGTGAGGGGGCATTGCCCATGCGGCGCGTCTCCTTGTTTGGGCCGGGCTGCGCTTGTTGGCCGCCATCCGGCGGGCAGTGAGCAGTCCTGATTACCCTAGTCCGCTTTACCGCGTCGGGCCTGACCTGCATCAAGGAGTACGGAGTCGAGAGGCGCTTGAATGTAACGCGGTGTTAAACCCATGGAGGAAACGAGATGATCAAGATTCTGGTAGCGACCGACCTGTCCGAGCGTTCGGCGCATGCGGTGCAGCGCGCCGTGCAACTGATCCGCCGTCAGGGTGGCGGTGAGTGGAGTCTTCTGCATGTGATCGATGACGATGCGCCGGCCGCGCACGTGCAGCGTCAGGTGCAACAAGCCGAGACGCTCTTGCAGGCGCAGGCTGAACGCCTGGGCGAGCAGGCCGGCAGCATTCCGCGGGTGATCGTGGGCACTGGCGAGGCCGCGGCGGTGATCGTCGAGAGCGCGCAGGGCATGGGCGCCGATCTACTGCTGGTGGGCGCGCATCGCAAGTCGGCGCTGCGCGACTTCTTCGTCGGCACCACGCTCGAACGCGTGGTGCGCAGCAGCCATCTGCCGGTGCTGCGGGTCAATGGCCCGGTGACCCACGAGTATCGTCATGCGCTGCTGGCGATGGACCTGTCGCGTACGTCGCAACAGGCTCTGAACCGGGCGCGTGAGCTGGGCCTGGCGAGCCTGGACAACCTGCATGTGGCCAGTGCGGTCGAGCCGGTGGCGGCGGGCGCGATGATGGAAGCCGGCATCAGCGCCGAGGTGCTGGAGAACCAGCGCGAGCTGCTGCGTCAGCAACTGGTGGAGCGCCTCGATGCAGTCGGTGCGAAGCTGGGTCACGAGCGTTTGCTGGTACAGATTGGCTCACCGGAAGGGGTGATTGGCGAGGCCTTGCGCCACTCCGGCGCGGACCTGCTGGTTCTGGGCACCCACGCCCGTGAAGGCGTTTCGCGCCTCTTCCTCGGCAGCGTGGCCAGCCAGCTGCTGGCGTCGGTCGACAGCGACGCCTTGATCGTACCGCCGGCTGACTGAGTGCGCTCAGGCCGCCTCGGCCTGCTCCTGCTCGGCTGTGTTCAGCAGCAGGGCGCTGGCGATGATGGCCTGGCTGTGCCGGGCCAGTTCGTTGCGGCTGCGTGATTCGCTGGGAATCGGCGCGAGCAGGCGGATCTCCACTTCACAGGCTGAGCTCGAGAGCAGGCGCAGCAGGTGCGAGAGCATGTCGTCGTCGCCGATGAAGGGTGCCACGGGGCAGGGCTGGCCGTCGCGCAGATAGCGGATGGCGACGGGTTGTACGGCCACGCCGCTGTCGATGGCGCTGCTCAGCAGGCGGCCGTGGAAAGTGCGTAGCGCGAGGCCGTCGGTGGTAGTGCCTTCGGGAAATATCAGCAGGTGATGACCCTGCTGCAGATGGCGGGTGAGCTGCTGGCCGACCTGGCTGCTGTCGCCCGCACCGCGGCGGATGAACTGCGTGCCGGCCTTGTGTGCCAGCCAGCCGGCGACCGGCCAGTCGCGCACCTCTGCCTTGGACAGGAAGGACAGCGGCTGCAGGGCGCCCAACAGCGGAATGTCGGTCCATGACACATGGTTGCTGACCCACAGCATCGGCTGCGTCGGCAGCTCGCCCTCGACCCGTACGCGAAATGGCAGGGCGCCGCCCAGGCGTGCCAGGAACCAGCGCGTCAGACGCTGGCGCAGCGGCATCAGATCGTGCCGAACTACCCGCTCGACCAGGCTGACGATGCCGGCCAGCAAGGTACCGAAGGCGATTACCAGGGCCAGATGAAAGAGGCGCAGGGACAGACGCAGTTTGGCCATCGCGGCCTCCGCTCGTGAATGAGTGCCGACATTATCCATGGCTCGAACCGCTTGGCGATGCCTTATCGTCATATGTTCTGTAGGAGCGAGCTCTGCTCGCGAATGCTGGACACTCTCGTTCGCGAGCAGAGCTCGCTCCTACAGCCGGGTTTCAGACTGCCGCCTTGAAGTGCCGAGCGTAGCGCGGGCACAGCTCGTCGCGCTTGAGCAGGATGAACACGTCGGCCACCTGGAAGTCCTTGTCCCAGCACGGCTCGCCGCAGATTTTTGCGCCCAGGCGCATGTAGGCCTTGAGCAGTGGTGGCATCTCGGCGATGACGTTGCCCGGCAGATCCAGTTGCGGCAGGGGATGTTTGGGCTCGGCACGCAGGTGTTCGGTGCACAGGTAACGTTCGCGCAGACGCTGCATCACGGCATGCGCCTGGATGCCGCCGTCCTGCATGGAGATGCTGGCGCAGCCCATCAGGTAGCGGTAGCCGCCTTCGTTGAGTACCTCGGCCAGTTCGCCCCAGAGCACGGCGATGGTGGCGCCGTTGCGGTAGGCGACATCGACGCAGGTGCGGCCGATTTCCAGTACCGGGCCTTCCAGTTTGGCCAGGCCGTGCAGGGCGAATTCCTCTTCGCTGTAGTAGCGACCGAGACCCGCGGCGGCCTGGTGATCGAGCAGGCGAGTGGTGGCGACCAGTTCGCCGCTGTTCAGATCACGCACGCCGATATGGCTGCAGTGAATGTCGTAGTCGTCCATGTCCAGACCCAGTTCGGCGCCGTTGAGCTTGGCATCGAATTCCGCGCTGAATACGCGGTAGCGCAAGGCCTGAGCTTCACGCAGGGCGGCGGGGCCTTGCAGACGTTCGGCCTGCAGACGGCGAGCGGTTTGAGTCATGCCAGATCCTCCGTGTGCCGGCTGAATGCTTGCAGCCGGTCGATCTTGTTGGGCAAGCTCAGGCTAGGTAGCTGCGGTGTCACCACCGTGACGCTTTTTTTATGCTTATGTGACAGCGGCGCAGATACTGCTGCGAGGAGCCCGTGCGATGCCCTGGTCGAGTCTGTTTCAGCCCAATGAGCGCCTGACTGCCGAGGTGGGCCTGGAAGACTGGTACGCCCGTTTGCTGGAGCGCCTGGGCGGCACGCCGCAACCCTTCGAACTGGCACTGGTGGGCGGCCTGCTGGCGGCCACGCCGGGCTTGGCCTTTCTCGCCGGCTATCAGGCGGCGTTGCGCATGC
>JBLUOL010000237.1:0-6237 GCA_048065775.1 Pseudomonas sp. GW6 | reverse complement strand
TCAGGCCTTGAGTACACGTTTGCTGGAGGCGGGGAAGCGTTCGAGCTTTTCGGCCGGGCGAATCGGCCGCTTCACCAGTTCGCCGCCGCAGTTCGGGCAGCGTAGCGCCAGGATGGATTCGGCGCAGGAGCGGCAGAAGGTGCACTCGAAGGAGCAGATCAAGGCGTCAACACTGGACGCAGGCAGATCGCAGTCGCAGTTCTCGCAGTTGGGGCGCAGTTCAAGCATGGCGCGAGGCTCGGCACAGTGGGTGATCGCAGCAGTCTGCAGTCGCTGGCGGCCAAGCGCAACGGGCAAATCTGGGGGCGCGCAAGGCGCCCCGACGGGGTTTATTCCGGCATGCTCCAAGGCGCCAGGTCAAAACCCTGGCTGCGCAGCTCATCACGGGAGCGCTGCAGTGCGTCTTCCAGCTGTTGCGGGTCGCTGTAGGTGGCGCTGGACAGCTGGGTGCGGCCGAGCAGGCGGGTGTTGGTGCGGTCGATGACGCTGATGCTGACGACGCCGGTGCCGTCCTGCGGAGCCCAGGCCACGCACTGGAACGGGCGGAAGGCGCGATCGGCAATCAGCAGGGCTTCGTTGAAACGCAGCGGTGTGTTCATGGGGTCGGTTTCTCCGAGTTGTTCCCAACAATCAATGGCGGCCAACAGGTTATTGATGTTGGCCTTTCAATGTTGTTGATGAACTCAGTAGACCCATAAGTCACACATGGCTGAAAAAAGTTTTATTACCGGCGTAGTGTGCCTTGATAAAAACTTCTGGCGTCTCGCCGGCTACAACTTTCTACTGCGAAAGTTCCACCTCTGTTTCTTGCGTAACTGGCTGTGGCGCAGCGTTAGCGGGGGCTGGGGCGTTGCGCTGATGGCGATAGGCGCTTACCGCCTCATATACCGATTTGCGCAAACGGTTTATGCCCCCGATAGGCCGGTGTTCAGGAAGTGCGTGCCAGGGGTTGAAGGACAAATTGTCGCAGAACAGGTTTTGTTCGCGGCTATCGAAGTCCTGCGGGTGTACGGTAATACGCGCAACGCTCTCGAAGGGCGATATCTTTTCACTCCATTCGACAGTCGGATCTTCGATGGGCATGTAGTACTGCGCGTTCTGCTTTTGCACCTGAAGTTCAAAACACGCCGGCGCACGGTCCAGTGACAACTGCTGGTAGAGCGCATTACGCAGGAAGTTGGGCAGGTCGGTGTTTTGTTCCGGCAGCTCGTAGGGTGGGCAATTCTGTGGGGCGGGCACCACGCGGTACTTGATGTTCAATTCGCCGAGCTTGAACGGCGCGATGGAGTTGTAGGTAGTGGCCACGGGGCTCTCTGGCGCCGGAGCCAGGGTCTTCAGGGCGATAATCAGGTGGCGTGCCTCCCAGGTGCGTGGGTCCCAGCTTGGGAAGAAAGCCTGGACCTTCTTGCCATCTGCCTGAGCGGCGAAATTGGTGCGGTACTCGGCCACGTCGCGAACGAAGAAGGCTGGATGGTTGAACATCACGAAATCCTGTTCGCCAGCATGCGCCGGGCTCTTCATGAGTTTCTCGCCAGGCACGTCGAGCAGCTTGATGGCCATGCCACGTGCATCGCGGGCACGATCAAACTGCGGGTAAGCGTTGCCGTTGGACAGGCGCATCCAGGCCTGCCAGGTATGCCCAGGTTCGCTGAACACGCCTTGGCGCAGTGACTCGTCCAGTGTATCCAGCACCTGCACCTCGGCTTTGACGCAGCCGTGGGCCTTGGCATGCGCATCGCGCAGTACGCGGGTGTTATCACGGTGTTGCTCGACGATGCGTACCGCATCTTCGATGATCAGCCTGGTCAGCGCTTTTTCATCCGGGGCAATCTGTTCTTGCGTGGAGACCGGGCCGGAGAATTTCCAGGCGTAATAGGCTTCGCCCAAACCCCAGCCAACCAGGCCGACCAGAACGACGGTGAGCAGCAGTTTGCCGAGCAGGCGGCCGAGCCAGAGCCAGAAGCGTTTCAACATCGTTGCAATCCTTGTTCTAGATATCGGTTGAAATCAGCCTTCGCAGCTCGGCCCGGGTGTCCAGGCTTGTACCGGCACGTCGCTGAGCTGAGTCTCCAGGTCGGCGTTACCAAGCACTTTCAGGTATTCGATCAGTGCCAGGCGTTCGTCCGGCGACAAGGCGCGCCCGATGACGCCCTCCTGACGGCAGCCGTCGCGGAACTCATGGCCACCATTGCCATTGCCGGTAACGCGGGTATCGAGCAGGAAACCACCCGGGAACTTGTCGCTGCGATAGCCCACGCGTACCGGGTCGAATTCGAAATTACCGACCCAGAACTGGGCCTGCCGCTCGTATACGGGAGAGAGCAGCTCGAACAGATTGGGCACCGATCCGTTGTGCAGGAAGGGCGGGGTGGCCCAGATACCATCGAGTGGGCGGGCCTTGTAGCCGCGCTTTTCCTGAACGCCGATGGGCAGGCCGTAGCCGTCCATTTCCTTGCGCTGGCGTGGCCCGATACCGGCGTCCTGATAGGCGCGGTTCTCCACATAAGCAGTGATATAGGCTAGGCCCTTGGCGCTGGAAATGCTCTTGAAATCGACCTCATCGAGGCTGGCGCCGTACAGACGCACGTCCAGCTTCGACAACTCAGCCTTGGTCCAGCCCAGGCGACTAATGTCGAAACGATGGTCAGCGATGTTGTCGGCGGTAGTTGGGTCGGTGCCGACGATGCTGATCGGTACGACGCGCATCTTCCACTCAGGATCGCGCGACGGTGCCAGGCGCTGGTCGCGCGGCTTGGGATCGGGGGCATGACAATAGGCGCAATTCTCGGTGTAGAGCGCCTTGCCACGGCTGGCCAGCGGCAGATCCACCTTGCCGAATACAGCCTCTGGCCACTTGGGTGGCTGCAGCCGTTTCAAGGTTTCCTCAAGGGTGTAGAGGTCATGCAGGCGCACGCTGGAGGCGTAGCGATCAGCCTCGGCAACGCCTTTGCCGTGTTCGTCGAGCAGATGCAGGCTGGCGCCTACGCCCAGGGCTTCGCCAACGTTGCGCGCCATCGGTTGCATGGCCGAGCCATTCCATTGCACCCAGTCGAATTTCCAGATGTCCCAGAGTTGCGGGTAGCTGACCGGGGCATTGGCGACGCGGTAGTTGGCGTCATCCAGCACATCGCCGAACACGGTATTGGCGATACGACCGAATGCATCGGTACGGCCAAAGCCTTCTTCGGTCGGATACAGGCCGCGGTGCCAGTCGTTGAAGGCTGTCGCCAGCAGTCGGTCGAGCACTTGCTTGAAGTCCTCGCGCAGTTGGTCACGGCCTTGCGGGTATTGATCACCCAGGACTTCCTGGGCAAAACGACGGAATTTCAGCGGATTGTAATAGGTGAAGGCCATGCTCATGCCCAGCGCCTGGCCAAAACCGCCGCCGCGCAGGGTGGGTACGGTGGAGGCCAGCGAGTGCAGGGCGGCACCACCGTCGATACGCACGGCCTGGCCTTTGTAGCGCAGCTCGCCGGTATGGCAGGCGGCGCAACTGATATCGAGAAAGTGTTCGCCGCTTTCGCTGTCCTGGTGACGGGTAAAACCGACCGGCAGATTGCCGGGATTCAGAACGCTTGGCTGCTGCTTGGGATCGGTGAGAAAGCCGAAGCGGGCCAGATAATCCAGGCGGGCGAATTTCTCGGTACCGAACGGCATTTCCAGCGCGCTGAACCAGTCATAGCGCAGGCCTTTAACAGTGGTGCCCTGCGGCGTGTAGTAATAGGTCTGGCGCTGCTCTTCGCCCCACTGGTCCAGATAGTGCAAATCGCTGGGCTGCTGATAGGTCGGCAGGTTGGGGTTGGCGACGTAATACAGCGCCACCGCCAGGCCGATCAGCGCCAGCAAGATGAAAAGTTTCAGGGCACGGCGGAGCAGACGCATCGGAGACTTCCTTGTAGCGTTCTTATTAATTGGCCTGTTATGCCAATACTGCAGACCGTTGGCAAGGTGCCATCGCCTTGATCATGAAAACTCTGCAATAACCAGTAGGAACAATGCATATAGAGAAATGATCCATGAAACGTCAAAGTTCTTGCTAGCTTTACGTTTGCGAGCGCCAAATTGTTGTTTTTATTGGAATTACAAAATAATGGCGCCAAGGATGGAGTATGTTGGAGGCTGTTTCCGTCGCATCCCGGCAATTACTGATGCTCGATCCTTTCGATGCATGCGAAGCGCTGCTTCAACCATTGCAGGCCGCTGGCTGGTCAGTGCGGCACTGCACGCCAGAAACGCTCAACGGCCATGCAGGTGATGCACTCCTGCTTCACCTCGATCAGCAACCGAGTCATGCATTGCTCAAACAGCTGCAACTGACGGGACTGGGTTGCATCGTGCTGGCGGATGCCGAGCGATTGCTGCAGATCGGCGGCGAAGAGCTGGTCGGCGAATGGTGTTTCGCCGCGCTGACATTGCCGGGGGAAATGCCCCGCTTACTGGAAACCTTGCAACAGGCACAGGCAGCCACTCGCTTGCGCAGATTGAAAAGCGGACGACAACTGCCGCAGTTCTTGGGCAATTGCGGTGCCGCGCGCAGTCTGCGGCGGCAGCTGGATCGCCTGAGCCGTATCGAAGGGCCGCTACTTGTCAGTGGGGAACGTGGTAGCGGCAAGCATCTTCTGGCCCGTTTGCTCCATCAGCGCTCATCCTTTGCTGGCCAGGCCATGCGCGCTATCGACTGCGCCGAGCCTCTCGACGAGGCCGCTCTTGCCGCATCGAGCGTTACCAGCGTACTGCTCGAAAACGCCTCCCTGCTTTCTGCGGCTGACCAGCAAAGGTTGCTGGACTACCTGCAGCGCCATCCTCAAGCACATCTATTGACCCTGGACCGAGGCGAGTTGGTGCAGGCACTGCAGCAGGGACGTTTCAGGCAGGATCTGTTTCATCAATTGGCGGCGCAACAGCTACAAACGCCGAATCTGCGCGAACATCCAGGTGATCTGTCGCTGCTGGCCGAGCATTTCGCCAAACAGCACGGGGCGATGATCGGGCGGCATCACCGGCGCTTCAGTGAAGAAGCGATCGACGCCATGATCAGCCATCCCTGGCCAGGCAATGTGCGCGAGCTGCGCAATCGCGTGATACGCGCACTGGTGCAGGCTCAAGGACGACAGATTCTTGCAGCCGACCTTGGCTTGCGCCCGGCACGGGTCAGCATTGACACCCCGGTAACGCTGGAGGACTACATACTACGGGCCGAGAGGCAGGCGCTGAACGACGTCCTGGGCCGCTACGCCAACAACATGAGCCAGGCGGCGCGGACGCTCGGGGTGTCTCGGCCAACCTTCTATCGCTTGCTGCACAAGCATCGCCTGCGCTGAGACTCATGGCTGTAACGCTTGAGAAACACTGCTAAGGTGCTCGGCACACCTATCGTCAAGGAGATCGTCATGCACCCGTTCGACGCCGAGAAGCCGCCGCAACTGGCCGTGTTGCTGGGTTATGCCGGATTGGTTCCATTCGTTGGCGGTGCGCTGGGTATCTGGGTGATTCCCATGGGCTGGCGACCTTTCGTGCTGGCTGCGTTGCTGGATTTCGCAGCCGTGATCCTGGCTTTCATGGGCGCCATCCACTGGGGGCTGGCGATGCGGGCGGAGGAAACCGACGAGAATGCCAAGTTGCAGTTGGGGCTCTCGGTGATCCCGCCCTTGTTGGGCTGGGCTGCACTGGCTGGCGGACTGCCGATGGGCTTGTCGCTACCGATTTTCCTTTTTGCCTTTATCGGCCTGTATCTGGCAGACATGCACGCGGTACGCGTAGGACTGGCGCCGCAATGGTATCCGGCACTGCGTACGCCGTTGACGCTGGTGGTGTGCCTGAGCCTGTTAGTGGCCTGGGCCAGCGTACTGATCCGCTGAGCCGAGCAGCGTTGCGACCTGCTTCAGCGCTGCCTGGCGCCTCTCGTCCCAGCCACCTGAAAGTTCGCAGAAACGCTGCCCGTTACCCTGCAGCCAGCCCCGGCAGGCCTGATGAAAAGCCTGGCGCTCTGCCAGCAGTGGCTGGCAACGCTGGCCATCTTCGACCCAGGGCACGCCAGCGGGGTCGAGCAACAGATGCTGGTCGTAGTGACGCGCCAGCAATTCGGCCTCCAACCACTGCGGACAGTCGCCAAACAGACATCGGCTCCAGAGCATGTTGCTCAGCAGGTGGGTGTCGAGGATCAGCAGCGGCGGTCTGGCTGCCCGCGCCGCGTCCTCCCAGGCCAACTGGCCGCGCGCGATCTCGGCGATGTCGGCG
>JBLUOL010000236.1:0-6240 GCA_048065775.1 Pseudomonas sp. GW6 | reverse complement strand
GCGGCGTTCATGGCGCCTCCTGCGCGTCGAGCGCGGCGGCAGGCTGGCGATATTCGCCGAGCAACTCGGCGGGGTCGCGCGGCTGGGCACGCGAGGGCGTCAGGTAGTCGCGAATACCGCCGCGCACACGCTCCAGGTCGACGGCGAGACGGCCGTAGTCGAAGTGGTAGCGGGCACGTGCGTCTGGCGGCTGCGCGACCTGTTGCGCAACGAGGCGCTCGATGCTGTCGAGTTGGCGCAGCGCGGCGGCAAGGCGGGCGTGTTCGGGCGTGGCATCGTCAGCGCCGGCGTGAGCGGCCAAGCACAAACCGAGCAGCGCTGGGATCAGACTGATGGTGTGATGCCTGTAGGCGTGAGAGAGCAGTCGCTTCGACATGAGCCAGTCCACGATGTGCGAGGAATGGCGAGATGCTCTCGGTATGGCTGTGGTGCTGCCTTAAACAATGGGAACCTGAGGCTATCCCTATTGGGGCGTTGGCGATGGCCTTCGATGCTTAGTAAATGGCACTGTGAGTTGCGTAGCCTGCGATGGGTATATAAGAGCGAGAGGGAGCGAGAAATGACTGCGAATACAAATGGGAGGAGGCGAGCAAGCTGGCTGGGGCGGGTGTTCCGCTGGCGCCTGGCGGAGCATGAAGCGATACGCCGGGAGCGTTTTGAGAACGTGATGAGGTGGGCTAGATCGGTTGCGGCGGCTGATCCGCTCGGACTCTCCAGCCTGGTTAGGCTGATCGCCGCGCCGTTGCAGGCCAGAGCTACTACATCGCTGGTATTCCAGTCTGCGCATGGCGCGCGTAGCGCTTACGATCTGTCCGACCTCTTCGGTTCTCTGTCCGCGCAGATAACAGTGGAAGGGCTGACGGTTGACCAAGTGGGCGTGCGTTTGACCGAGGCGCGATACCGCCTTCGCCTGGGACGTGATCCGATCCTGGCCGTACCCTGGTCAGAATCCAGCTTGACGAATGCCATTGCCAACATCGGGCATTCGCGCCGCATGGGCGAATGGCGCGCGGATTTCAACCACAAGGTTGAATTGCTACTGCCATTCGGGTTGACCCTAGTGCATGGCGGTAACCACTCGCTGGCGGCTGGTATCACCAATGCCGAGGGTACGGTGATGGCCGAAACGGTGATCGACCTTGCACCGCTGTACGCTCATGTGCGCTATGACGGCGTAAGCATGATCAGGACGCATGACGGCTATCGACTGTGGGAACCTATCGACGAAGAACTTGGCATCCTGTTCGAGATCGGGCGCTTGATGGTGGAAAACAGGGTGCGCTACGACGCGCAGAGGACCACCGCCAATGAGAGCAACAGTGATGAAGGCCGCGAGAGTTTTCCGATCTGCTACCGGGTACTCGTCGATGGTCAAGACACGGGTTATTCGCTTTCCGGTAGCGGTGCCACGCGAGCGCTTTTGCAAGCTGAGATCGAGCCAGGCAGTGCCGAGGCGCGCTCCGTAATTGTTGATGGGGCGGCGTTTACACACCATACACGGGCTGGCGCAGACAGGCGGGTGGCGCTTGAGCACTATGGACGCAGGCCCCTTGTCCATGATCTGGAGCGTGTAGCGCAGCTATCGATTTTAGGGGGCGATTGAGGTATTCCATATAATTAGATGGCGATGTGCGTGTACAAATGGAAACTCACCATATACATAATCAACATAGGCTTTCAGTATGACGGATAAAGGCATTGAGGTTTTTCAGGAACTCCACTTGAGGGGGGCGTCTGCAACGCTCATCCGTGATTGCGTCTTGTCTCAAGTGCAGGAACCGTGGCATCACGACGCTGAGCGAGAGGAAGACATCGGAAGAAATGCGCCTGGTGACGAAGATGTGATTGTCTTGGTGCGCGCTTCATTCGGGGATATTGATGAGTCTGGTTTGTTGCTCTGGCAAGAAAATGATGGTTATAGAGTGGCGAACATTGTTCCCCGGAATGTAGGTGAGCTTGGAATAACGAAATACAACCTAATCCTGCGCGACTTTTTCTCTCGGATCGCAGAGCCAGCAGCACAGGCAGGAGGATTCAAGGTTGATCTAACATCGTCCAATCAAACACTGGAGGACTGGCTGGAGACTGATTCAGCAGAAGCGCTAAGGCGTTTCTCGAGGCACGCGAATAAATCTACAGGTGCCTCGCATCCGATGGATCAGCAGCGGTGGTTTAGCTTTTTGATATCGGCACACCATGCCTCAAAGCGACCGGATTCAGAGCAAGTGGCTCGATGGCTTGTCGAGGTTGATGGCTGGTCGTCGGAGCAGGCACAGGACTTGGCAATCGACTATGAGTTCGCGCTCGGATTGCTTGAACAATACGATAACTCACGTTCATGAGTTTCAGTTCTCAAGATATCGCCAGACTAGCGGCACTCGATGTGCCTGTTTTATGCGTCGATACATGTACCTTATTGGATGTGATTCGCGACATCACGCGTGATTCCGTTGCTTTGAGCGATGTAAGTGCCGGGCTCACTTTGTTGGCCACGGCAGAGCTTGGTGCTGAACTAACCGTTCTTGTAGCGGAGCAGGTGACCATAGAACTCTTGACCCATATTGAGGGCGTCGAGCAGGAGGCGCAGCGTGGATTGGAGAGGTTTCAGACGCAAGCGGGCCGTATTCACTGCGTAGCGGATGCCTATGGGGCTCAAGGTATTTTGAATGCTCAATATCTTGATGGGCATGTAGATAGAGCTCGTGCTGTGCTGGATCGCTGGCAGAGCATCGCGCGATTGGTACCGCACAACGATGGCGTTTCCAGTCGAGCCTTTAGGCGTGTCAACGAACCACGCACACCTGCGCGACGAGGGAAGGAATCAATGAAGGACTGCGTGATCGTCGAAGCTTATCTGGAGACAGCTCATCAGCTTCGTTCTGCTGGCCTCCGAAAACCGATTGTATTTGCGTCGTCGAATACGAAAGAGTACTTCGAACCAGCTACGCGGCACCTATCAGCCGATATTGCTTCTGACTTGGCCGTGGTACAGATGGAATATGCTCCCAATTTCGGGGCTGCTAAGCACCTCCTGGGGCTGTAGCTTGGGGCCGGAACTAAAGATACTTCTTGAAGCTTGCCGCAGTGATGTTCACCGCCAGGCCGAGTAGCGCCGCGCTCGGCAGTAGCACCAGCAGCGGATGCACGCTGACGGGCAGGGTGAGGTAGAGGATCCACGGCAAGACCGCCAGCGGCATCAGGCTGGCTTTGGCGCGGTGGTAGATGAACCCTGACTCGCGGCCGGCGCCGAACTTGCGAATATCGCGGCGCACCAGGCCATCGATCAGGCCGACGAAGGCAGCCAGCAGAAACAGCGGTAGCGTCAGCACCAGGACCAGCAGTCGCACCATGAACGTCAATATCGTGAACGCCGCGGCGATCAGGTAACGCTCGCTCCAGACGTAGGCCTGGCTGATGTAGTAGCGGGCGTCGCGGGCATCGCCATGGCTGGGGGCGCGCGAACGCGCCGATGCCTGACTCATCCAGTCGAGCAGGCCGGTTTTCACGAAGAGCCATTGGTAGCCACTCTCGACTAGCTCGTGCGCGGTGCGCCCCGGCTCCTGCACCACCGCGCTACGGGTGAAGTGGGCGGAGAGGTGGCTCAGTTCGTAATCGAGCATGCCCAGGGCGTGACGCCAGCCCTGCTCGGGCCAGAACAGGTGCATGCCGGCGCACTCGATGAGGATCGACAGCAGCAGCGAGCCGATCAGCACGCCGAGCATGCGCAGCGGCAGGGTGACGAGGCTGGCGAACACGCCTTGCTGACGGGTTTGTTCGCGCTGGGTGGTGGCGGCCGGGTCCTTCATGGTCGCGCCTCGCTGTCGACGGCCGTGTCCAGGTCGGTCAGGTGGCGAAAGCCGTCGAGTAGGTCATCGGGCAACGGCTGCTCCTGCAGGCCTGGCAGGCCCTGGTTTTCCCACCAGTCGCTGGCCTCGGCATAGTGTTGGCGCATGTAGCCAGCGAGCTGTTGGAGGTCCTCGGGCAGCGCTTCATCCGGGTCGGGAGCCGGCAGCGGCATGCGGATCTTCCAAAGCTGGCCGCCTTGCAGCAGGGCAAAGGCCTGGCCTTTGGGCAGGCCGACCACGTGGGCGGGCTCGATCATCGGCACGCTGGCGGTGCTGATGCGGTCCTGGGCGTTGGAGGTGAAGTCGGTCGGCCCGCGCACATCGGAGCTGTCGGTGGCGCCGCTGACCAGCGTCGTGGTGTAGACGTCCACTTTGGGCAACTGGCGGGTGAGCAGCTCGGCGGTCGCGGTCTCGCGCACCCTTAGCATGAACAGGTTGTTGAAGTTGCCGATGACCTGGCCCGCTTTCGCGCGGTTGCCGAGACGCGCCTCGATATCGCTGAGCGTCTGGGTGTAGGCCGTGACCTGCAGCCCGGCGCCCCCGCCTTTGTTGACCAGCGGCACGAACTCATCGCCCATCAGCTCGTTGAACTCATCCGCATGCACGTTGATCGGCACCCGTGCACCCGCCAGGGCCTCGGGTAGCCCATCGTCGATGCCGAATTTGTAGATATGCCCGGCGACCGACACCAGATCGGCAAACATCGAGTTGCCGACGGCGGCGGCGACCTCGGCATCCGACAGAGCATCGAGGCCGACATAGACCACCGCGCGTTTACGCACGATCTGCATCCAGTCGAAGATCGGCCGCGGATCGGCCAGGTCCGCGTAGTTCGGCGCGAGCAGTTGCGCGGTTTTGCCGGTGGTGAGCTTTTCCAGCAGCGGCAACAGGCTGGCGACGATCTTGTCGAAGTAGGTGCGGTCGTAACGCACGGCGCTTCGCAGGCCGTCGAGCACCGGGTCGTAGACGCGGACTTGCGACAGGTACTGCTCCAGCGCGACCACGCGCTTTTCCCGGCCGATCATGTTGCGCGGGATGTTTTTGTCGTTCAGCCGTCCTTCGAGCTGCACGATGATGTCCCAGGCCTTGGGTTCGTGTCGGGCGAAGTAATGCTGCGCGTACTCGATGAACAGCGCGTCGATATTGACCACATGGCGCTGGATCAGCAGGTAGTCCGGGCGCTGGCCCAGCTCGACCAGAGCGCGGGCGATGATGTTGACGAAGCGCCAGGCGAACTCCCGGAACGCAGCGCTATTGCCCTCGCCGGAAAGTTGCCCGGCGATGCGTGTGGCCACCTCCGAGATCCTCCCGAAGCGGCCCACGGCGTTGTAACGTGCGCTGAAATCCGGCCAGCCCAGGTGGAAGACATAGAACTCGCGTTCGCGCCCGGTGCGCTTGGCCTCCACGTACATGCGCTTGAGCAGGTCGGCATCGCCTTTGGGGTCGAACACGATCACCACCTCATGCTCGCCAGCCGCGTTGCGCCGCCGAATGTCCTGGGTCACGAACAACTCGGCCAAGCGGGTCTTGCCGACCCGGGTGGCGCCCAGCACCAGCGAGTGGCCGACCCGTTCGCCGAGCGGCAGGCTGACATCGACTTCGTTCGGCTCGATGCCATGCAGCCGAGGCAGGCCGCCGACTGGCGGCAACGGGCACAGCGGGTTGAGTGCAATGTCCCAGGCGGTGAGCTTGGCCAGCGTCGACAGCGGAAACGGCGCGAACTCCAACCGCTCTTCCAGGCGGCGCGCCAACTGGTAGGCGGGCGTGGGCTCGACGTAGCGGCGAAACTCGGGGCGGAAGGTCTGCGTCAGGCGGTGCGTATGGCGTTGTTCCCAGCGAAATCCCCGGCCGATGAACAGCCGCTGCTGGCTGACCGGCACATCGCGGCTGGTCATCACGTAGCGCGGCAGGCGGCGGATATTTCGCCGGTAGCGCAGGATAACCAGCGCATCGCGCAAGCGAATCGCGCCGAAGGCGAGGAAAGCCAGTGCGCTGCCCAGGCCAATCGTTGGGTTCAGCGCGAGCGACCAGGGTGCCACCAGGGACAGCAGCGCGGCGGCGGCGCAGACTGCCACGGTGTACAGCTCCACCGCTGGCCGCAGCAGCACCTCGATCGCATGGGACTGGGCCATGGCCGACGCGTCACTGTTCGAGGCCGGTGGCCGTGATCAGCACCGGGTAGTGCTGCAAGCCGAGGCGCTCGGCGAGGTCATCGCCCGCCACCGGCGACAACGGTAGTCCCGGTACCAGCGCCCGCAGCGCGCCCAAAGACTCGGCCGAGCTGATATTGACGACCAGGCCCACGGCACCGAGTTCGCGCAGGCGCAGAGCCCGCTGCTGCAGCCAGGCGCGCGAGCGCTGGTCATCACCGACGAGAAAAAACGGCGGCAGCCCC
>JBLUOL010000235.1:0-6284 GCA_048065775.1 Pseudomonas sp. GW6 | reverse complement strand
TGCGCCTGCTGCCACCACCGAGAGCGCGGCGCCAGCCACTGCGGCGAAGGTCGACGAAGCAGCGGCGAAGGCCGTGGTCAACCATTACGCCGATCTGGCCCTGGTCGTGTTCAGCGACGCCGCCAGCACCGGCAAGGCCCTGCAGACTGCCGTCGATGCACTGCTTGCCGATCCCAGCGAAGCGACTCTGAAAGCTGCGCGCGAAGCCTGGCTGGCCGCACGCGTGCCCTACATGCAGACCGAGGTGTTCCGTTTCGGTAACCCGGTGGTCGACGAGTGGGAAGGTCAGCTCAACGCCTGGCCGCTGGACGAAGGCCTGATCGACTACGTGGCCGAGGACTACCAGCACGCCCTGGGTAACCCGGGCGCGCAAGCCAACATCATCGCCAACACCGAGATCCAGGTGGGTGAAGACAAGATCGACGTCAGCGAAATCACCGGCGAGCTGCTGGCCAGCCTGAACGAGCTGGGCGGCTCCGAAGCCAACGTCGCCACCGGCTACCACGCCATCGAATTCCTGCTCTGGGGCCAGGACCTTAATGGCACCGAGCCAGGCGCCGGCGAGCGTCCCTATACCGACTATCTGGTCGGCGAAGGCGCCACCGGTGGCCACAACGAGCGTCGTCGTACCTACCTGAAAGCCGCTACCGATCTACTGGTCAGCGATCTGGATGACATGGTCGAGCAGTGGAAAGACGGCGTGGAAGGCAACTACCGCAGCGAGCTGGTCGCCGATTCGGCCGAAAACGGTCTGCGCAAGATGCTGTTCGGCATGGGTAGCCTGTCGCTCGGCGAACTGGCGGGCGAGCGCATGAAGGTCGCACTGGAAGCCAACTCCACCGAAGACGAGCATGACTGCTTCAGTGACAACACCCACAACTCGCACTTCTACAACGGCAAAGGCATTCGTAACGTCTACCTGGGCGAGTACAAGAAGGTCGACGGCAGCACCCTCACCGGCCCGAGTCTGTCCGAGCTGGTGGCCAAGGCCGACGCCCAGGCCGACGCCACGCTCAAGGCCGACTTGCAGGAAACCGAAGCCAAACTGCAGGCACTGGTCGACAGCGCCGAGAAGAACAACGTGCACTTCGACCAGCTGATCGCGGAAGGCAACGCCGAAGGCCAGCAACTGGTGCGTGACGCCATCGCTGCCCTGGTCAAGCAGACCGGCGCCATCGAGCAGGCTGCGGGCAAACTGGGCATCAGCGACCTGAACCCGGACACCGCCGATCACGAATTCTGATCGACATAGCGGACTGAAAAAGCCGGCGCCCCGATAAGGAGCGCCGGCTTTTTTATGCCTGCTGCCCTCGCCTGCTGTCAGCTCCGGGCCACCGCGCTGCGATATTCGCCAGGGCTCACGCCATAAACCTGCTTGAACTGCCGCGACAAGTGGCTCTGATCGGCGAAGCCCAACTGCATGGCCACAGCGACCGCCGTACAGCCCGTCTTGAGCAACGCCCGCGCCTGTTCCAGGCGTCGCTGCTTGAGCCAGGCATGCGGCGGCAAGCCGGTCGCGCGGCGAAATACGCGCGCGAAGTGAAAAGGAGAGAGGCTAACCGCAGCCGCCAGCTCTTCCAGAGACGGCGGCTCGACCAGGCGTTCGGCAAGCATCTGCTTGGCGCAGGCCACTGCCCATGGCTCACGCCCAGGCGCAGGTGGTTCGGCAAGCTGCGCATGATGCTGAAACAGCAGCAGAATCGCCTCACGCCAGGCCAGTTGCTGCTGCAGTGCCTCGGCACCACCCTCGAGCAGTTGGTGCAGTTGCAGAAAGGCCGCATGCAAACGTGGATCATGCAGCACGCTGAAGGCAAACGACGGCATGCCAGCCTTGGCCAGGCCCAGCTCCTGCAGCACCCCCAGTACCTGGGCGTTGTCGGGATAGAAACCGCGATAGCGCCAACCGTCTTCGTGCGCCTTGGAGCCGGTGTGCACTTCGTCCGGGTTGATCAGCACCATGCTGCCCTGCGGTGCCAGATGATCACAACCGCGATGACGAAAGCGCTGGGCGCCATGCTCGATCACGGTGAACACGAAACCTTCATGCACGTGGGGCGCGAAGCGCTGTTCAAGGTAGCGCGCCTGCAACAGCTCGACGCCGCTCAAGGCGGAAGCTTGCCAGAAGCGGGTCTGCTCGCGACTGTGCATCAGGCTCAGGCGTTGAAGCCCGCCTCCATTGCCTCACGCAGCGCCGGCCATTCCAGATCGGTGATGCTGTACAGCACGGTGTCATCGAGTCGGCCATCAGCCAGGCGGCGATGGTTGCGCAGCAACCCTTCACGAACGGCGCCAAGCTTCTCGATGGCGCGTTGCGAACGCAGGTTGCTGGCGGCGGTTTTCAGTTGCACGCGAACCATGCCCCAATTTTCGAAAGCGTGCTTGAGCATCAAGTACTTGATGCTGGTGTTCAACCCGCTGCCATGCTGGCCGCGGTCGAGCCAGGTCCAGCCGATTTCACAGGCCGGCAGGGTGTTCATGAAGTCGGCGAAGCGGGTGGTGCCTACCAACTCGTCACCCAGACGAATGACGAACGGCAGTGCCCGCTGCTCGCGCATATCGGCCAGGGCGCTGCGGTACCAGTCCAGTCGCTGGGTGCCGCTCATGTACAGCAGCTCCTCGCGGTTGGCTTCGGCCAGCGCCACCAGCGCGGGGATATCCGCGTCAGAGAGCGGTTCCAGGCGCAGAGCGCCACGTTGCAAAGTCACCAGCTGCGGCTTGAACATAGAGCTTCCTCAGGGTCCTTCCTTGGGCAGAATCGCAAACGCGCCAAGCTATCAGCCCCTGCGCTGCTGCACAATCGAGTCCCGTCGCAAAGCACACCTGCTTGGCTGCGACCTTGGTCGCAGCCGACAGCGCCCGGCTTTGTGCAACACTGATCAACATCGGCCTCGCCTCGGCGGCCAGGCTCATTTCGTTTCACTGCGCGTTTCGGAGTCTGCATGTCGCTGTCCCCCGGGTTGATCGCCGCGGTCGCCCTGATCTACATGGCCATTCTTTTCGCCATCGCCTTCTATGGTGACCGCCGCAGCACGCCCATGCCGCCGAAGATCCGTGCCTGGGTGTACTCGCTGTCGCTGGCCGTTTACTGCACCAGCTGGACCTTCTTCGGCGCCGTCGGCCAGGCCGCCGAACAGCTATGGTCGTTCCTGCCGATCTACCTCGGGCCGACCATTCTGCTGCTGACCATGCCCTGGGTACTGCAGAAGATGGTGATGATCAGCAAGCAGGAGAACATCACCTCCATCGCCGACTTCATCGCCGCGCGCTACGGCAAGTCGCAGTCGCTGGCCATCGTGGTGGCGCTGATCTGCCTGGTCGGCGTGTTGCCCTACATCGCCCTGCAGCTCAAGGGCATCGTGCTCGGCGTCAATCTGCTGATCGGTGTACATGCCCAGGACACCGGCACCAGCGCTCAGGACACCGCGCTGATCGTGTCACTGGCTCTGGCGTTGTTCACCATTCTGTTCGGCACCCGCAACCTAGACGTCACCGAGCACCATCGCGGCATGGTGCTGGCGATTGCCTTCGAGTCGCTGGTCAAGTTGCTGGCCTTCCTCGCCGTTGGCGCCTTCGTCACCTTCGGCCTGTACAACGGCTTCCACGATCTGCTCGACAAGGCACACAACACCGCCGAGCTGGACGCCTTCTGGAACGAGGCGGTGAACTGGCCGGCGATGCTGGTACAGACCGGCATGGCGATGATCGCCATCATCTGTCTGCCGCGGCAGTTCCACGTCACAGTGGTGGAGAACATCGAGCCCAAGGACCTGCGCCTGGCGCGCTGGGTATTCCCCGCCTACCTGATGCTGGCTGCGCTGTTCGTCGTGCCTATCGCCCTCGCCGGGCAGATGCTGCTGCCGGCAGGCGTGACACCGGACTCCTTCGTCATCAGCCTGCCGCTGGCCGAAGCCCATCCAAGTCTGGCGGTGCTGGCCTTCATCGGCGGCGCGTCGGCCGCTACCGGCATGGTGATCGTCGCCTCGGTGGCATTGTCGACCATGATCTCCAACGACATGCTGCTACCCTGGCTGCTGCGCCGGCAGAGCACCGAGCGGCCGTTCGAGGCCTTCCGTCACTGGATGCTCACCGCGCGCCGGGTCAGCATCGTGCTGATCCTGCTGCTGGCCTATGTCTGCTACCGCCTGCTCGGCGAAGGCGCCAGCCTGGCCACCATTGGCCAGGTGTCGTTTGCCGCCATTGGCCAACTGGCCCCCGCCATGTTCGGCGCGCTGGTGTGGAAACAGGCCAACCGCCGCGGCGTGTTCGCCGGCCTGATCTTCGGTGCCATGCTCTGGTTCTACACCCTGGTGCTGCCACTGGCGGCGCGTGGCATGGGTTGGTCACTGGACAGTTTCCCCGGGCTCACCGCCCTGCTCTACGCGCCCATCGGCCTGCAGGTCGACCCGCTGACGCGCGGCGTGGTGCTGTCGCTGGCGGGCAACATGCTGCTGTTCGCCTGGGTCTCCTGGTTCTCGCGCACCCGCGTTTCCGAGCACTGGCAGGCCGGTCGTTTCATCGGCCATGACCTGGGCACCAAGCCCAGCGGCCGCAGCCTGCTGGCGGTGCAGGTGGCCGATCTGCTGATGCTGTCGAGCCGCTTCGTCGGCGAAGAACGCGCCCGGCAGAGCTTCGCTCGCTTCGCCCTGCGCCAGGGCAAAGGCAAGGATTTCGACCTCAGCCAGCCGGCCAACAGCGAATGGATCGCCCACACCGAGCGCCTGCTCGCCGGCGTGCTCGGCGCCTCATCGACCCGCGCGGTGGTCAAGGCGGCCATCGAAGGCCGCGAGATGCAGGTCGAGGACGTGGTGCGCATCGTCGACGAAGCCAGCGAGGTGCTGCAATTCAACCGCGCCCTGCTGCAGGGCGCGATCGAGAACATCACCCAGGGCATCAGCGTGGTCGACCAGAACCTGCGCCTGGTGGCCTGGAACCACCGCTACCTGGAATTGTTCGAGTACCCGGAGGGGCTGATCTACGTCGGCCGGCCGATTGCCGAGATCATCCGCTTCAATGCCGAGCGCGGCATGCTCGGCAGCGGCGACGTCGAGGAGAACGTCGCCAAGCGCCTGTACTGGATGCGCCAGGGCACCGCGCACAGCTACGAGCGGGTGTTCCCCAACGGCCGGGTGATCGAACTGATCGGCAACCCCATGCCGGGTGGCGGTTTCGTCATGAGCTTCACCGACATCACCGAGTTCCGCGAAGCCGAACGCGCCCTCAAGGACGCCAACGAAAGCCTCGAACGACGGGTCGCCGAACGCACCCACGAGCTGTCCAAACTCAACCAGGCGCTGACCGAAGCCAAAGCCCACGCCGAAGCTGCCAACCAATCGAAGACGCGCTTCCTCGCTGCGGTCAGCCATGACCTGATGCAACCGCTCAACGCCGCGCGTCTGTTCTCCGCGGCGCTGGCCCATCAGGACGACGCCCTGCCCGGCGAAGCCCAGGAGTTGGTGCGGCACCTGGACAGCTCGCTACGTTCGGCCGAAGACCTGATCACCGACCTGCTGGATATCTCGCGCCTGGAGAACGGCCGTATCACCCCGGATCGTCACCCCTTCGCCCTCTCCAGCCTGTTCGACACCCTCGCCGCCGAGTTCGGCGTGCTGGCCGCCGAGCAGAACATCGACCTGCGCGTGCATGGCAGCCGGCAATGGATCGACAGCGACATCAAGCTGCTGCGCCGGGTGCTGCAGAACTTCCTGACCAACGCCTTCCGCTACGCCAAGGGCCGCGTGGTGCTGGGGGTACGCCGTGAAGGCAGGCAGTTACGTCTGGAAGTCTGGGACCGCGGCATGGGCATCCCCGAGGACAAACGCAAGGTGATCTTCGAGGAATTCAAGCGCCTCGACAGCCACCAGACGCGCGCAGAGAAAGGCCTGGGCCTGGGCCTGGCGATTGCCGACGGCCTGTGCCGCGTGCTCGCCCACCGTCTGGAAGTGCGTTCCTGGCCAGGTAAAGGCAGCGTGTTCAGCGTCAGCGTACCGCTGGCGAGAAAACCGGCGCCGAAGCCGCAAGGCCCAGTCGTACCGGCAGTGGATGGCCAGCCCTTGAAGGGCACCCAGGTGATCTGCATCGACAACGAAGACAGCATCCTCACCGGCATGTACAGCCTGCTGTCACGCTGGGGCTGTCAGGTGTGGACAGCGCGTAATCGTCTGGAATGCGAGCACCTGCTCAGCGAAGATGTGCACCCGCAGCTGGCGCTGGTCGACTACCACCTCGACGAGGGCGAAACCGGTACCGAGCTGATGGCCTGGCTGCGCACGCGCCTGGGCGAACCG
>JBLUOL010000234.1:0-6358 GCA_048065775.1 Pseudomonas sp. GW6 | reverse complement strand
GCCTTCTCTGCGCGGGCCTTGCGCTCGGCCTCCTTCTGCTCCTCGGCGCGGCGCAGGCGTTCCTGGCGCTGTTCGAAGCGCTGCTTGGAGTGTTCGGCCTTGAGCTGCTTCTGTTCCAGATCGCGGATTTCCGCCTTGGCCGCGCGGTAGTACTGCACCAGCGGAATACTCGATGGGCAGACGTAGGCGCAGGCGCCGCATTCGATGCAGTCGAACAGGTTGTGCGCCTTGAGCTGTTCGTGCTCCTGGCCCAAGGCGAAGAAGTGCAGTTGTTGCGGCAGCAGGCTGGCCGGGCAGGCCTCGGCGCATTCGCCGCAGCGGATGCAGGGCATAGCCGGCGGTGGTGGCGGCAGTTCGACGGCGGTGCTGGCCAGCAGGCAGTTGCTGGTCTTGATCAGCGGCACCTCGAGGCTGGGCAGGGTAAAGCCCATCATCGGTCCGCCCATGATCAGGCGATTGAGTTTGCTGGTGTCCAGCCCGGCGAACTGCAGCAGCTCGCCCACTGGCGTGCCGAACAGCGACTCGACGTTGCCCGGGCGCGCCAGGGCCTCGCCGGTGAGGGTGGTGATGCGCGAGATCAGCGGCTTGCCGTGCACTACGGCCTCGTGCACGGCCACGCAGGTGCCGACGTTCTGGCAGAGGATGCCGATATCGGCCGGCAGGCCGCCCGATGGCACCTCGACACCGGTGAGGATCTGGATCAGCTGCTTCTCGCCGCCGGAGGGGTACTTGGTGGGGAACACCCGCACCTGGTAGCTGCGCTCGCTGCAGGCGCCGCGCACCGCGGCGATGGCCTCGGGCTTGTTGTCCTCGATGCCGATCAGCACCTGCTCGGGCTGGATCAGCTGCACCAGGATATCGATGCCGGAAACCAGCTCAGCTGCGCGTTCGCGCATCAGCAGGTCGTCGGCGGTGATATAGGGCTCGCACTCGGTGCCGTTGATGATCAGCGTGTGGATCTTCTGCGTCGGCCGCGCGGTGAGCTTCACCGCGGTGGGGAAGCCCGCGCCGCCCAGGCCACTGATGCCGGCGTCGCGGATCAGCGCCAGCAGTTCGGCGGAGTCCATATGCCGGTAGTCGGGATGCGGGGTCAGGTCGATCCACTCGTCCAGGCCGTCGCTGTCGATGACGATGGCCGGCGCCAGCATGCCGGAGACATGCGGGTAGGGCTGCGGGCCGATAAAGCTGACCGTGCCGGAGGTCGGCGCATGCAGCGGCGCGCTGACGAAACCGGTGGCCTCGGCGATCTTCTGTCCCTTGCGCACCCGCTGGCCGACCACCACGCAAGGCTCGGCGACGGCGCCGATATGCTGGCCCAGCGGCAAGGTCAGGCGGGCCGGCAGCGGCGCCTGCTGGATCGGGGTGCGGTTTGACAGCTCCTTGCGCTCGGCCGGATGGATGCCGCCGGGGATATCCCAGATACGCTCTTGTGCGCTCATGCCGCCTGCTCCCGGTCGCTGGCGATCAACTGGCCGGGGGCCAGCGGCTTGTCCCACTTCCAGCTCTGTACGGTGCTACCGACTTCGATCATGTCGATGCAGTCCACCGGGCAGGGCTCGACGCACAGGTCGCAGCCTGTGCACTCGCTGACGATCACCGTGTGCATCTGCCGCGCCGCACCGACGATGGCGTCCACCGGGCAGGCCTGGATGCACTTGGTGCAGCCGATACATTCCGCCTCACGGATGTAGGCGACCATCTGCGGCTTCTCGCCTTCCACCGCATCCAGCGGCTCGGGCTCGACGTCCAGCAGGTCGGCCAAGGCCTGGATGGTCGCCTCGCCCCCGGGCGGGCACTTGTTGATCTTGTCGCCGCCGGCGATCGCCTCGGCGTAGGGCTTGCAGCCCGGGTAGCCGCACTGACCGCACTGGGTCTGTGGCAGCAGGGCGTTGATCTGTTCGGCGATGGGGTCGCCCTCGACCTTGAAGCGCACCGCGGCGAAACCGAGGATGGCGCCGGCGATCAGGCACAGGCCGAGCAGGGCGAGGACGGCGACGAGAACCAGGCTCATAGTTTGATCAGCCCGGCAAAGCCCATGAAGGCCAGCGACATCAGGCCGGCGGTGATCATGCCGATGGCCGCGCCCTGAAAGGACTTGGGCACGTCGGCGATGGCGATGCGTTCGCGCATGGCGGCGAACAGTACCAGCACCAGGGAGAAGCCCAGACCTGCGGCGAAGCCGTTGGCGGTGGCAGTGATGAAGGTGAACTCGGCCTTGTTGGCGTTGAGCAGGGCGACGCCGAGGACGATGCAGTTGGTGGTGATCAGCGGCAGGAAAATACCCAGCACGCGATACAGCAGTGGGCTGGTCTTGTTCACCACCATCTCGGTGAACTGCACGGTCACCGCGATCACCAGAATGAAACTGATGGTGCGCAGGAATTCCAGATCCAGCGGTTTGAGCACGTACTGCTGCACCAGGTAGCTGCACATGGCGGCCAGAGTCAGCACGAAGGTGGTGGCCAGGGACAGGCCGATGGCCGTCTCGATCTTCTTCGACACGCCCATGAACGGGCACAGGCCGAGAAACTGCACCAGCACGAAATTGTTGACCAGGATGGCGCTGACCATGATCAGGACGAGTTCGGTCATCGGGTTGCCGTCGAGTGCGCAAAGGCCATAGGAAAAGGGCGCCTATTATCGGGAAGCGCGTAGATGCAAACAAGCCGGCATTGGCCGGCTTGTTCGACGCCTATAAGCCTAGCTGGTGCTTACTTGACGCGCTGGCCTGGCTTGGCGCCGCTATCCGGGCTGAGCAGGTAGATTTCCTCACCACCGGGGCCGGCGGCCAGCACCATGCCTTCGCTGATGCCGAACTTCATCTTGCGCGGCGCCAGGTTGGCGACGTACAGGGTCAGGCGGCCTTCCAGCTTGCTCGGGTCGGGGTAAGCGGACTTGATGCCGGAGAATACGTTGCGCTTCTCGTCACCGATATCCAGCGACAGGCGCAGCAGCTTGTCGGCGCCTTCGACGAACTCGCACTTCTCGATCAGGGCGATACGCAGGTCGACGGCGGCGAAGGCGTCGAAGTTGATCTCAGCGGCCAGCGGGTCCTTGGCCAGTTCGCCATTGCCCTGTGGCTTGGACGCTTCGGCGGCCAGGTCTTCCTTGGAGGCTTCGACCATGGCGTCGATCTTCGCGGGCTCGATGCGGGTGAGCAGCGGGTTGAACGGGTTGAGCTGGTGGTTGGCCAGCGGCAGCGAGAGATCGGCCCAGGTTTGCGGCTTCACATTGAGGAAGGCTTCGGCATCGGCGGCCAGCTTCGGCAGCACGGGTTTCAACATGATCACCAGCTGGCGGAACAGGTTGATGCCCAGCGCGCAGATTTCCTGCACCTCGGCCTGCTTGCCTTCGACCTTGTTCAGGGCCCAGGGCGCCTTGTCGGCGATCCAGGCGTTGGCGCGGTCGGCCAGCGCCATGATCTCGCGCATGGCGCGGGAGAAGTCGCGCGCCTCGTAAGCCTCGGCGATGCTCGGCGCGGCAGCCTGGAAGGCGTCCCACAGCTCCGGCTCCGGGTTGGCGGCGACCAGCAGGCCATCGTTGCCCTTGTGGATGAAGCCGGCACAGCGGCTGGCGATGTTGACCACCTTGCCGACCAGGTCCGAGTTGACCTTCTGCACGAAGTCATCGAGGTTCAGGTCCAGATCATCCACGCCGCGGCCCAGCTTGGAGGCGTAGTAGTAGCGCAGGTATTCCGGGTTCAGGTGGTCCAGGTAGGTGCGCGCCTTGATGAAGGTGCCGCGCGATTTGGACATCTTCTGCCCGTTCACCGTCAGGTAGCCGTGCACATTGACCGCGGTGGGCTTGCGGTAGCCCGCGCCTTCGAGCATGGCCGGCCAGAACAGGGCGTGGAAGTTGACGATGTCCTTGCCGATGAAGTGATACAGCTCGGCGGTCGAGTCCTTGCCCCAGAACGCGTCGAAGTCCAGCTCCGGGCGTTTGCTGCACAGGTTCTTGAAGCTGGCCATGTAGCCGATCGGCGCGTCCAGCCAGACGTAGAAGTACTTGCCCGGCTCGCCGGGAATCTCGAAGCCGAAGTAGGGCGCATCACGGCTGATGTCCCACTCCTGCAGGCCGCCATCGAGCCATTCGGCGATCTTGTTGGCCACCGCCTCCTGCAGCGCGCCGGAGCGCGTCCACTGCTTGAGCATGGCCTCGAAGTCCGGCAGCTTGAAGAAGAAGTGCTGCGACTCCTTGAGCACCGGCACCGCACCGGAAATGGCGGAGCGCGGGTTTTTCAGTTCGGTCGGCGAGTAGGTCGCGCCGCATTTCTCGCAGTTGTCGCCGTACTGATCCTCGGTGCCACATTTCGGGCAGGTGCCCTTGATGAAGCGGTCGGCGAGGAACATGCCTTTCTCGGGGTCGAAGTACTGGGTCACGGCGCGGGTGGCGATATGCCCCTTGTCGCGCAGCGCCAGGTAGATGGCCGCCGACAGCTCGCGGTTTTCCTGCGAGTGGGTGGAGTGGTAGTTGTCGAAGTCCACCAGGAAGTCGGCGAAGTCGGCGGTGTGCTCGGCCTGTACGTTAGCAATGAGCTGCTCGGGGGTGATGCCTTCTTTCTCGGCGCGCAGCATGATGGCCGAGCCGTGCGCATCGTCGGCGCAGACGTAGATCGCCTGATTGCCGCGCAGCTTCTGGTAGCGCACCCACATGTCGGTCTGCACGTACTCGAGCATATGGCCGAGGTGGATGGAGCCGTTGGCGTAGGGGAGGGCGCTGGTAACGAGAATCTTGCGGGCTTCGGTCATGGTGATCGGCTGCACTGGTAAAACGAGGGAAGTCGGCAACTATAAAGCAGCGGCAGGCTGCAAGCCACCTGCACCGGGTAAGCGTGGTCGATGTACCGCGCATGGCTCGGTGCTGCTGCTATTATGCCGGCCTGTTTTTCTGCTGCCTTCTGGAGTCCATGCATGAGTGCCGTCACCCGCGAAGCGGTCGAAGCCTGTCTGCGTCAGTTCACCGACCCACATCTCGATCAGGACCCGGTCAGCGCCGGTTGTCTGCGTGAAGTCGATATTCAGGGCGCACGCGTATCCGTGCGCCTGGAGCTGGGCTACGCCGCCGGTTTGTTCAAGAACGGTTGGGCGCAGATGCTGCAGATGGCGCTGGAGAACCTCGATGGTGTCGACGGTGCGCGGGTGCAGGTCGATTGCGTGATCGACTCGCACCAGGGGCAGGCGCAGGTGCCGGCCCTGGCTGGGGTGAAAAACGTTATCGCCGTGGCCTCGGGCAAGGGCGGGGTGGGTAAGTCCACCACCGCAGCCAACCTGGCACTGGCGCTGGCGCGTGAAGGCGCGCGCGTTGGTATTCTTGATGCCGATATCTATGGCCCCAGCCAGGGCATCATGTTCGGCATCGCCGAGGGCACGCGGCCGCAGGTGAAGGATCAGAAATGGTTCGTGCCGCTCGAAGCCCATGGCGTGCAGGTGATGTCCATGGCCTTTCTCACCGACGACAATACGCCGATGGTCTGGCGTGGGCCGATGGTCAGCGGCGCCTTGCTGCAATTGATCACCCAGACCGCCTGGAACGATCTCGATTACCTGGTGGTGGACATGCCGCCGGGTACCGGCGACATCCAGCTGACCCTGGCGCAGAAGGTGCCGGTGGCAGGCAGCGTGATCGTCACCACCCCGCAGGACCTTGCCTTGCTCGATGCCAAGAAGGGCGTGGAGATGTTCCGCAAGGTGCACATTCCGGTGCTGGGTGTGGTGGAGAACATGGCCGTGCACATCTGCTCCAACTGCGGCCATGCCGAGCACCTGTTCGGTGAGGGCGGTGGCGAGAAGCTGGCCGCACAGTATGGTGTCGAGTTGCTGGCCTCGTTGCCGCTGTCGATGGCCATTCGCATGCAGGCCGATGATGGCAAGCCAACCACCATTGCCGATCCGGAAAGCCAGATCGCCATGATCTACCAGGACCTGGCGCGCAAGGTCGGTGCGCGTATCGCCCTGGCTGGCAAGCCGGCCATGCCCAGCATCGAGATCAGTGAGGACTAACAGCAGCCGCTTAGCGGCATCTGATGACCCTCTTCCGCTTGCGGGAGAGGGTGCCCGAAGTGCGGGAGAGGGCCATGCAGGCGACTCGGTTCTGGCTTGGCTTTCCAATTGCCCTGCGACGTGGGCATCCTGCGCAGCTCTACCACCCGACTTAGTTCAAGCGTCGGAGTATCGAATTTGTAGGAGCGGCGCCCTGTCGCGAATCAGAGCGGCGCACATTTGAAAAGCTTCGCCCCGGGGCGGGGCTCCTACGAAAAGCTGCTTTGGCAGCCTTTCCTGCTTTTGTAGGAGCGGCTTCAGCCGCGAATTTCGCGGATAAATCCGCTCCTGCGGGCATATAAACGCCCACAAAAAAGCCC
>JBLUOL010000233.1:0-6441 GCA_048065775.1 Pseudomonas sp. GW6 | reverse complement strand
GCATGAGGATGGTTTGCCCGGCCAGCCAGGGCGCATCGAGCAGCGCCAGTGGTACGCGGGTGGTCTTGCCAGCGCCGGGCGGCGCCTCCAGCACCACTTCGTGGCGGGCGCTCAGCGCATCACGCAAATCAGGCAGCAGCGAATCGATCGGCAGGGTGTTCATCATTTCTCCACAGCAGGTCGGCGATTATAACGGCGAACCGCCTGCCAACTTGCTGGTCTGAAACAGCGCGCTGCAGTTTTGCAATCATCGCCTTGCTATAGTTGCGCCACTTTTTTCTGGAGGTGCTCATGCGCACGAAATCCCGCTTCATCGCCGGCGTTGTCGCCGCTACCCTGCTCGCCCAACTGACTGCTTGCGGCTCGATCTTCTACCCGGACCGCCGCGGCCAGATCGAAGGCCGGATCGACCCGGTGATCGCCGGAGCCAATGCCATCGGCATCCTGTTCTACGTGATTCCTGGCCTGATCGCCTTCGCCGTGGACTTCGCCACCGGCGCCATCTACCTGCCCGAAGGCCAGACCGCCCAGGTCGACCCGCAGCAGCTCAAGCAACTGATCGGCGAAGACGGCAAGGTCGACCAGTACGCGCTCAAGACCCTGATCGAAACCAGCACCGGCCACCAGTTGCCGCTGGACGATCCGCGCCTGATCCAGCACAGCGGCAGCGCCGAACAACTGGCAGCCTACGGCCTGCGTCCGGCCGCCTGAATCCATGCATGACCCACAGCACGCCAGGCTGATGCGCCTGGCCACCCGGGCAGCGCTGACGGTGGCGCTGACCCTGGTACTGGCCAAGGCGGTTGCCTGGTGGCTGAGCGGTTCGGTCAGCCTGCTGGCCGGCCTCACCGATTCGCTGCTCGATAGCGCCGCCTCGCTGATCAACCTGGTTGCCGTGCACTTCGCCCTGCGCCCTGCCGACGAGGATCACCGCTACGGCCACGGCAAGGCCGAGGCGCTGGCCGGGCTGGGCCAAGCGCTGTTCATCGGTGTCAGTGCCGTGCTCATTGGCCTGCAGGGCGTCGAGCGCCTGCAAGTGCCACAGCCGCTGGAAGCCGAAGGTATCGGCATCGCCGTCATGCTGCTGTCGCTGGCCTTGACCGTCGCCCTGCTGAGCTTTCAACGCAAGGTGGTGCGCGAGACTGGCTCCACCGCGATTCACGCCGACTCGCTGCACTACCGCTCCGACATCCTGCTCAACAGCAGCATCCTCCTCGCCCTGCTACTGACCCGTTTCGGCTGGCAGCAGATGGATGCGATCTTCGCCATCGGCATCGCCTTCTACATCTTCTGGAGCGCCATCAGCATCGTGCGCGGCGCTGTGGCCGTACTGATGGACGAGGAACTGCCCAGCGAGACCACTCAGCATATGTACCAGCTGGCCACCTCGGTGCCGGGCGTGCTCGGCGCGCACGATCTGCGTACACGCATTTCCGGTACGCGCTGGTTCGTCCAGTTGCACCTGGAGCTGCCGGGTGAGATGAGCCTGTCGCAGGCCCATGCTCACTGCGTGGCTGTGGAGAAGGCGATTCATGAGCACTATCCACGTGCCGAAGTGCTGGTGCATGCCGATCCGCCGGAAGTGGTCCAACGCTGACCACAACGCCCCGCCTCTCGAAAATCGCCCAAGCCCACGAGCCTCCTGCAGAAATCCCAGGCAATAAAAAAGGGGCCTCGCGGCCCCCTCGGGAAATCTGTCCGGTGCTGGCGATGCTGTCGCCGCTTTCGTCGCCCGCCTGGTTGGGCAGTGCGGACCCGGGTGCCGGTGCGATCCGGTAGGACCGTCGGCGCCGGCTCACCTGGTTGGGCGAGGCCGGTAGGACTTGTCGTCCGGGCCGTGAAACTGAGAGAAAGCTTACGCCTGTCGCGCCGAAATAAGATTGCTAAGATTGCTTACAAAGTTACCAATTGCGCAATTAACAACTAAAGGAGCACTATCTAGCGCAATCCAATAATGAGCCAGTTAAAAAATGGACAAACTCGACCGTTACGACCTGAACATTCTCGCCGAATTGCAGCGCAACGCTGCCCTGTCCAACCAGGAACTGGCCGAACGTATCGGCCTGTCGCCCTCGCCCTGCTCGCGCCGCGTCAAACAGCTGGAGGACGATGGCTACATCACCGGCCAGGTCGCCCTGCTCGACCGCAAGAAGCTTGGCCTGAGCCTGACCGCCTACGTGCTGATCGGCATGGACCGGCACACCCCCGAGCGCTTCGAGCACTTTCAGGACGAAATCCGCAAATGCCCCGAGGTGCTGGAGTGCTGCCTGGTGACCGGGATGGACGCCGACTACCAGCTCAAGGTAGTGGTGCCGGACATGGACCATTACCAGAAGCTGCTGCTCGGCACCCTGACTCGCATCGATGGTGTTTCCAGCGTGCGCTCGAGCTTCGTACTGCAGCAGATTCTCTCCAGCACGCAGTTGCCGCTACAGCACCTGCGCGACTGAAAGTCGCAGGGTGAAGCGGATCATGCCGCGCGCCAGGTCAGGGCGCGTATAATTCCGGCCCTGCGTTTTCCGTCCGAATCATGAGGCACCATGGAAACCGAACAATTTGAAGCCCTGATGATGTACGTCCTGGTGGGCGGCCTGATGCTGTTCATGTTCTTCATCATCTGGGACCTCGCGAAGAAGTCCAAGGCCGGCCGCCTCGGCACCGCCATCCTGTTCCTCGGCCTGGGCCTGTGCCTGTTCGCCTTCCTCGCCAAGCCGATCATCACCTACATCATCGAGACCGCGCGCGGCATTCACGGCTGACCCAGCCTGCCAGCGCAGTATCTCCGATCGATACCAGGCCGCCTGCGCGGCCTACCGCCCACTCAAGGAGTGACACATGAGCGCCGCCAATCTGGTGATGCAGAGCTATGGACGCTGCTGCGCCAGCCCGGATTTCTTCGACAGTTTCTACCGCCACTTCCTCGCCAGCTCACCGCTGATTCGCGAGAAGTTCGTCGACACCGACATGAGCGCGCAAAAGCAGCTGCTACGCCAGGGCATTCTCAACCTGGTGATGCACGCCCGCGGCATGCCTGACACCAAGCTGCGCGCCCTCGGCGAATCGCACTCGCGCCAGCATCTGGACATTCGCCCGGAACTCTACGACCTGTGGCTCGACGCGCTGCTGGCGACCATCGGCGAACACGACAAGGAGTGCGACGCAGAAGTGCGCCAGGCCTGGCGTGAAGTGCTGAACAAAGGTATCGCCGTGATCAAGGCCGGTTATTGATTCAGGTCAGGGTCGCCGGCCCGGCCTCTGCGACAAAACGTCCGCTGCGTGGTGCACCTTACTGATCATCGCAGCCGCCGCCGTTCTCCCCCTATACCCGCCCCAATCGGCGTGACCCTGGTGCGCGCGGCGCACCCTACAGGGACACCGCCGGCCGTAGGGTGCGCCGTGCGCACCAACTTCGCCGGCAATGACGCGCCCTATGGCAATAACGCTGGCACCTCACGCCATTGCCCAGGCTGTAGCCCGTCCAGACGCCAGGGGCCGATGGCCACGCGCACCAGGCGCAGGGTCGGCAAGCCGACGGCGGCGGTCATGCGCCGCACCTGACGATTGCGCCCCTCGCGAATCACCAGCTCCAGCCACGCCGTCGGCACGCTCTTGCGAAAGCGTACCGGCGGGTTGCGCTCCCATAGCTCGGGCTCGTCCAGACACCGCGCCTCGGCCGGCAGGGTCGGGCCGTCATTCAGCGTCACGCCATCGCGCAGCTGCTGCAGTTGCGCCTCGCTCGGCTCCCCTTCCACCTGCACCCAATAGGTCTTCGGCAGCTTGTGCTTGGGGTCGGCGATACGCGCCTGCAGACGACCATCGTTGGTCAATAACAGCAGGCCTTCGCTGTCGCGATCCAGACGCCCGGCCGGATAGACGCCAGGTACGTCGACGAACTCCTTGAGCGTCACACGGCCCAGCTCATCGTTGAACTGGGTGAGCACGTCGAACGGTTTGTTCAATACCAGCAGGCGCGGCTGCTCAGGCGGCGCCTTGGCCACGCGGCGCGGGGCTGCAGGGCGGCGATTGGCGGGAGGACGAGGGCGTGACATGCAACTGGCTTCGGTGGCACTGGGGCGCGCAGTGTAACCCACGATAAGCGGCGCTGATGGTGCTTCCACGTCCTGCCAGAGCGACTAAGCTGCGGATTCACCCCCTGCGATCAGGAGCCAGCGATGAGCAACAACGCCGAACTCGCCACCTTCACCGGCTGGGCCGCCACGACGCCCAAGGCACCATTGGAGCGCCTGAGCTACGACCCCGGCCCGCTCGGCGCCGAAGAAGTGGAAGTGGCGGTGGAGTATTGCGGCATCTGCCATTCCGACCAGTCGATGATCGACAACGAATGGGGCAATGCCCGCTACCCCTTCATCCCCGGTCATGAAGTGGTCGGCACCATCGTCCGCCTAGGCGAGCAGGCGCGTGGCCTCGCGCTGGGCCAAAGAGTTGGCATCGGCTGGTACAAGGGCAGTTGCATGCATTGCGGCTCGTGCATGGAAGGCTCGCACCAGCTGTGCCGCTCGGTGAAGCCGACCATCGTTGGCAGCCACGGTGGTTTCGCCGACCGTCTGCGTTCGCACTGGGCCTGGGCCGTGCCGCTGCCCGAGGGCCTCGACCCGGCGCTGGTCGGCCCGCTGTTCTGCGCCGGTTCGACGGTGTTCAGCCCGCTGCTGGAATTCGACATCAAGCCGACGGATCGCGTCGGCGTGGTCGGCATCGGCGGCCTCGGCCACTTGGCGCTGCGTTTCCTCAACGCCTGGGGCTGCGAGGTGACCGCCTTCACCTCGTCGCTGAACAAGCAGGACGAAGCCAAACGCCTGGGCGCGCACAAGGTGGTGGCCTCCACCGACAGCGCGGCGATGAAGGCGATTGCCGGCTGCCTGGATTTCCTCCTGGTCACTGCCAGCGCCGATCTGGACTGGCAGGCGCTGATCGCTACCCTGCGCGGCAAGGGCCGCCTGCACTTCGTCGGCATCGTGCCCAGCGCCATCCCGGTGCACGTGTTCAACCTGATCCCGCAGCAGAAGAGCCTGTCCGGCTCGCCAGTGGGCTCGCCGTCGAGCATGGCGACCATGC
The DNA here is from genome assembly GCA_048065775.1 of Pseudomonas sp. GW6. GTDB lineage: Bacteria > Pseudomonadota > Gammaproteobacteria > Pseudomonadales > Pseudomonadaceae > Aquipseudomonas. The sequence continues at coordinate 1,368 of JBLUOL010000233.1, read as the reverse complement.
TCGAATTCTGCGCCCGTCACCAGATCCTGCCGCAGGTCGAGCACTTCCCTATGAGCCAGGTGAACGCGGCCATCGACCATCTGCGCAGCGGCAAGGCGCGCTACCGCGTGGTGCTCGACGCCAGCAAATGACAGCGCGGGCGCCGAGCTGGCATGCTCTGCGCCCCGCTTCATTCAAGATGCCTGCCGCCATGTCGCTGATGCTCGACACCCCCACCGATACCGACCTGATTACCCTGGTGGAAATCTGGGAGGCCGCCGTACGCGCCACCCACCACTTCCTGCCGGAGAGCGACCTGCAGGTGATCAAGCCCTTGCTGCACGAGCAGTATTTCCCGGCCGTGCAATTGGCCTGCGCACGCGATGAATCGGGGCGAATACTGGGCTTTCTCGGCACCAGCGAAGGCATGGTGGAAATGCTCTTCGTCGACCCGGCCTGCCACGGCCAGGGCGTGGGCAAGCGACTGATGCGCCACGCCATCGACGCGCTGGGCGCCACCCGGGTCGACGTCAACGAGCAGAATCCGCAGGCCGTGGGCTTCTATCAGCACCTGGGCTTCGTGGTGACCGATCGCTCGCGCCTGGATGGCGGCGGGCGGCCCTTCCCGATCCTGCATATGCAACTCGCAGCATCGTAGCGTGGGCCAGCCGTAGGGCGGTCCGGGACGCCGGCCGCTAGTAGCGAAGCGAACAGCCCGCCGGCCCCCACCTACCCCATCGCCCAAGCCGCCACGATCCCCTCCAACGCCCGCTTGAGTTCGACCCGGCTGGCTGCCGCCGCAAGGCTGATACGCACCGCGCGCCCCGGATTGGCCTCGACCGCGAACACCTCGGCCGGCACCACCTCGACGCCGTTCTGCCGGCAGGCCTCAGCCAAACCAACCGGCGGCGTACCATCGAGCCAAAGATGCGGCGACATCGCCCTGCCCTGCGGCATGCGCGGCCCGAGCACGCGCGCAGCCAGGCGCCAGCGCTGCTGCAGCTCGTCGATCTGCCAGGCCAGTCGCTGTTCGGCAATGCCGCTTTCGATCCACTCACAGCCCAGCGCCAGACTCAGCGGCGTAACCGCCCAGCGTGTGGCCTGGGCCTCGGGGTCGATGCGTTCAAGGAGTTCCGGCGCCCCCGCGATAAAGCCCAGACGCAAACCGGGCGCGACGCTCTTGGACAGGCTGCTGATCAGCAGGCAGCGCTCGGCAAGCTGCACCGCCAGCGGCGCCTCGCTACCGAGCACGCCGTAGACATCATCCTCGATGATCCACAGCCCGCGCCGCCGCGCCACCTCGGCAATGGCCACGCGCCGTTCGGCGTCCAGGCTGGCCCCGGTGGGGTTCTGCAAACAGGGCGTAAGCACCGCCACACGGGCGCCAGT
>JBLUOL010000232.1:0-6490 GCA_048065775.1 Pseudomonas sp. GW6 | reverse complement strand
CGGATTTCATCCGGGCTACGGTCTTTGTGTAGGAGCCGCGCCCCGCGGCGAATGGTGGTTACGCCGCAGGTCTTGCGCAGTGGCCGCGACCGCTTTCGCCCAGAGGCGGGGCTCCTACGAGATCACTTGTATGGCTGATGTATCATCCGCGCACCGGGCATTTCCAAGGAGCAGCCGTGACCAGTCCCACCCCGCGCTACAAGGCCATCGAGGATTTCCTCCTCGAGCGCATTCACGGCGGCGCCTATCCGGTCAATCACCAGATCCCGCCCGAGGAACAGCTGGCGCGCGACTTCGGCGTCAGCCGCATGACCGCCAACAAGGCGATCCAGAATCTGGTGCAGAAGGGTTATCTGGTGCGTCAGGCCGGGCTCGGCACCTTCGTCACCGACCGCAAGGCCGAGTCGCCGCTGCACGAGGTGATGAACATTGCCAGCGAAGTGCGCGGCCGCGGCCATGCCTACAGCAACGAAGTGGTGCGCTGCGAGGCCATCGCCGCCGATGACGAAGTGGCCCTGCGTCTGGGGCTGCGCCTGGGCGGCGAGGTGTTTCACAGCATCCTCGTGCACCTGCAGGACGGTCTGCCGATCCAGCTCGAGGACCGCTTCGTCAACCCGCGCTGGGTGCCGCATTACCTGCAGAGCGACTTCACCCAGGTCACCCCCAACGAGGTGCTGGTCGCCAGCTGTCCGATCTCGGATGTCGAGCATGTGGTTGAAGCGGTGCTGGTGGATGCGCGCACGGCCGAGCTGCTGCAGATCGACCCGGCCATGCCCTGCCTGAGCGTGATCCGCCGCACCTGGTCGGACGATCACCTGATCAGCTATGCACGGCTGATCCATCCCGGTGACCGCTACAAACTGCGCTCGCTGCACAAACGCAGAGCGTAGGCTTTCCACAAACCGTAGGAGCCGGCTTGCCGGCGATGCGCAGTGGTTTCGTCGCAGTTAAAGCCCCTGCCACTGTGCTCGGGGTCAGTCGCTGATCAGCTGATCCACTAGCGCAGGATCGTCGATAAAGCGATTGCGCGTGCCCTGCAGCACCTCAATCTTGTCGTTGCGTGCCTTTTCTTCGGCATCCGGCGGGTCCATGCGGTGCCAGGCCTTGTACATCGGCACCAGGCCGACGATGGGCAACCCGTATTCGATGTGCATGTAGAAGATCGCCCGGGCGATATTGCCCTTGGCTTCGTCACGTGGCTCCACCAGCTGGAAGCTGGTTTTCAGGTCGCAGCCGATATCGGCGAACTTGCTCGGCACGTCATCGGCCAGTTCGGCGAACTGGGCATTGCGTCGTGCCAGCTCCACGCGGCTCAGCGCCGGGTAGTAGTTGTGCAGGTCGGCGACGATGTACGGATAGCGCGGGTTCATGATGGTGCATTGGCGGTCGGTGACGCAGCGCATCGCGCTCTTGAGCTGCTTGCTGCTGTAGATCGGGCTGGCAGTGAGGGTGCCGCTTTCGCGGGCGAAGGTCTGGCCGCAATAGAGCGTGGTGCCGCCATTACCGTAAAGATCCTGCCAGAACGCCTGATCGATGGCCTGTTTGGCGTCGCCCAGTTGGGTCTGGCCATTGGCCAGGGAGAAGCTGCTGATGCAGGTTGCCAGGCAACCAAGAAGCAAGGTGACTGCGCGCATACTCTAGCCCCAGTGACCGCCGTTGTCGGAGTCTGTTGTTTTTGTAGGACAAGATGCAGTCTAGCAAGACGTACGTCACAAAAAACATGGCCAAATGCTTTCTCCCAACCTGGAGTGGCCCGGGCAAAGTCAGACGGCTGACAGAGGGAGAACTCGTGTAAGCCATGGCTTACACGATGTCACGATTTTCGCCACTGTCGGTCGATCAGGTACGAGCGTACTCTGCTGCACATGGATTCAGCGCAGGAAGCGCCTAGACGAACAGGGACACGCTGGACAGCCGCCAGGATGGTGAGCAGATCAAGGATGTCAGGACAACAGTCTGCAAGGCCCCGCAATCGCGGGGTTTTCTTTTTTCTGGCCTAGAGATTTTCAGCGGCCTGCTCAAGCTGCTCGTTGTTCGACGCGCAATTGCTCGAACCAATCCAGCGTCTCGTCCCACAGACGCTGCGCCGCAGGGCGGAAATAACCCATATGACCGATAGCGCCCAGGCCCTCAGCCTGCGAGTCGAGCGTGCGCGCCTGGTAGGGCGCATTCACATAGGCGGCCATGAAGGCATCGCGTGATGCCGGCGGTGCCCAAAGATCGTCCAGGCTGTTGAGCGCCACCATCGGTGTCTTCACCTGAGCGAAGCGCTCGGCCAGCCCCGGCATCTGCGGATCGTCGAAGAAATAGCGCGGGAAGCGGCACCAGCGTTTCCACTGACGGTACACGCCCAGCGGCAGATCCTCGCCCATGCCCAGTTTGCTCCAGGCCAGGTAGCCCTTGTAGCGCGTCATCAGCGGGCCTATCAGGCGCCACATGGCCAGCACGCGCACCTGCTCGGCCCTGGGCATCCAGCCGTGCCAACCGGCGCCGGTACCGAAGGTGTAGAAGCCGGCGACCTGATCATGGTTGGGCAGCAGGCCAAAGGCGTGACCGCCGAAGGAATGACCGATCATGAACAGCGGGCGCTCGGCGTGCCGGTGTTGATCCACCGCGGCGGCCAGGTCGAGATGGGCCCAGTCCAGATACTCCATCTCGAAACCACGCAGGCTGTCTGGCTTGGACTGGCCGATGCCGCGGTAGTCCAGGGTCATGGTGTTGAAACCACGGCTGGCGGCATGCTCAGCGAAGCGCCGATAGAAACCTTGCGGCACGCCGGTAGCGCCGGCGATCAGCAATTGTGCCTGGGGGCGCTCTGCGTGGTAGCGCGTGGCGGCCAACGGATAGTCGTCGAGGGCTAGCAGGGGCTGGGTTTCGCGGCGAATGCTCGTGCTCATGTCAGGTAGGCTCCATGCGGTGCTGGCGGGTCAGGTGGAGCAGGGTGGCGACGGCCTGTTTCAGCGGCTCGCTGCTGCCGGCGACTCGCGCTTGCAGCAGACCGCCTTCGTAGAGCGCGACGAATAGGGCCGCGAGCCCTTCTGGCTGTGGGTAACCATGACGTTGCAACTGCTGCTGCAGTGCCTGGCGAATGGCGGCGAAGGCATTGGCCAGGGCTGCACGAATTTCATGATCTTGCGGGCCGCTTTCCAGGGCCACGGTGGCTAGCGGGCAGCCGCGCTCGAAGGCGCTTTCCTGCAACTGGCCAAGCGCGCTCTGTAGCCAGATAGTCAGCGCATCGAGTGGATCGGACTGGCGCTCGAAGAGCGCAGCAAACGCCTGCTCGGCGCGCTGGCCGACACGCTCGATGGCGGCCACGGCCAGTTCGGTCTTGCCGTTCGGGAAGTGGTGATAAAGGCTGCCCTTGGGCGCATCGGCGGCGGCCAGCAGTTCGTTCAAACCAACGCCATGCAGACCCTTGCGTTGCAGGGCATCGATCATGGCGTCGATCAGTTTGTCGCGAGTAGTCTTGGTCATGGCCTGGATTATGTAGACTGGTCGGTCTAGCTGCCAGTGTCATTCAGGCCGTAGATGAGGGCATATCGGCATAGTGGAGCGCCGCCCAGTGGGCGGCGCGAGGTATCAGGCCTGCTTGGCTACCCAGGCGGCATAGGCGTCGATGAATTTCTGCAGGAACGGCTTGATGCCGTCGCTGAGTACGCCGTTCTCGTCGAAGAAGTTGCCGGCGCCACCGAGATAAGCCTCCGGCTGCTGCAGCACATGCACGTCGAGGAACACCAGGCACTGGCGCAGGTGATGGTTGGCACCAAAGCCACCAACGGCGCCCGGCGAGGCACTGAGCACGGCGCCTGGTTTACCGCTGAAGCCGCTCTGGCCATACGGGCGTGAGCCGACATCGATGGCGTTCTTCATCGGCGCCGGGATCGAGCGGTTGTATTCGGGGGTGATGAACAGCACCGCGTCGGCCGCCTTGAGCTTGCTGCGAAACGGCGCGTAGGAGGCCGGAGCGGTATCCCCGTCGGCGTCTTCGTTGTACAGCGGCAGGTCGCCGATCTCGAGGATTTCCAGATTCAGCGAGGCTGGTGCCAGATCGGCCAGCGCCAGGGCCAGTTTGCGGTTGATGGAGGCTTTACGCAGGCTGCCGACCAGTACGGCGACGTTGTAAGTCTTGCTCATGTGTACTCCAGAAGGTGAGGTGAGGAAGGAACAACCACTATAGACCCCGGATGTTTCAGCAGGTGCTGAATGCATCCAGCAGATCTTCGCTGAAGGCCTTCTGCGCCTCGCTGGGCGGATGGCCACGGTGACTGGCCAGGCGAAACTGCACGGTGAAATCCCAGGTGCCGGGCAGCGCGCGCAGGCCACCGCGGTTCACCCAGGGTTGGGCAATGTGCTCGGGCAGATAGCCCAGGTGCGCGCCGGAGAGGATGAACGCCAGGCTGCCCTCGACCTGCTCGCAACGGGCGCTGCTGCTACCGCCCTGCCAGGGCTCGTCGGCGGCGATGAAACGATAGGGATGCACAACCCGGTCGCAGTCCTGCAGGTCGTCGGCGCTCAGCGTTTGCCGCGCGAACAGCGGATGTTGGCTGCCGCAGTACAGGCGCTGGCGCTCCTCGAACAGTGGTTGGTAATCCAGCGCCGTCTGGCTGCCGGAAAAATAGCCGATGGCCAGTTGCAGCTGATCCTGCAGCAGGCGTCGCTCCAGCTCGGCGGGCATGGCGCTGAGCAGTTCGATCTGCACCGCCTGGTTGCGCTGGCGAAAACGTCCGACGGCCTTGCCGATACGCTCGATCACCTCGTCCGATAGCGCCTCCGATAGACCGATGCGCAGCTCGCCGAGCAGCTTGTCGGCCATGCCCTGGGCTTCGCCCTTGAAGGTCTCGATGGCGGCGAACAGCTTGCGTGTGGCAGCCAGCACCTGCTCGCCCTTGGGTGTCAGGCGAAAGCCGGCCTTGCCGCGCTCGCACAGGCGAAAGCCCAGGCGGGTTTCCAGCTTGGCCATCTGTGTGCTGATGGTCGACTGGCCGATGCCCAGCTCACCCTGCGCGGCGCTGAAGCCGCCGCTCTCCACCACGGTGACGAACAGCCGCAGCAGTTGCAGGTCGAGGTCGCGCAGTTGGCTGAGCATGTGTGCTCCATACATTGATGGCTGTCGATGTTGGAGTAGAACACTTCGAATTTATCCGAAGCAACGCCGGGTGCAGGATGCCGACATGCCTAGCCTCCAGCAGAGAGGCACGGCCAACCGCATCTGCCCGAGGAACCCACCATGCGTCTTGCTGCAAGCTTGCTGCTCCTGGCTATCGCCACACCGCTGATGGCCGAGCCGAAACAGCTCAATCTGTACAACTGGGCCGACTACGTGGCGCCGCAGGGGCTCGCGCGCTTTCAGGCCGAAACCGGCATCCGGGTCAAATACGACACCTTCGACAGCACCGATGTGCTGGAGAGCAAGTTGATGACCGGGGGCAGTGGTTATGACGTGGTCTTTCCCGCTTCCAGCGGCCTGTCGCGGGCGATCCAGGCCAAGGCGCTGCAACCAGTGGGGGCGCTGAAAAACGCCAGCAACCTCGACCCCGAACTGCTGGCCAAGCTGGCCAGCGTCGACCCCGGCAACCAGTACGGTGTGCCCTACACCTGGGGCACCGTGGGCCTGGCGATCAACAAGCAGGCCGTCGAACAGCGCCTACCCGGTGTGGCGCTGGACAGCCTCGACCTGCTGTTCAAGCCCGAGTACGCCAGCAAGCTCAAGGACTGCGGCATCTCCGTGCTCGACTCGCCGCAGGAGGTGATAGCCATCGCCCTCAATTACCTGGGCAAGCCGCCCTACAGCACCAAAGGCGCCGATCTGGACGCGGCCAGCGCGCTGCTCGCGGCGCTGCAACCGAACCTGCGCTACATCGGCAATGCCCGGCAGATCGACGACCTGGCCAAGGGCGAGACCTGCCTGGCGCTGACCTACACCGGTGACGCCGGCATGGCCGCTGCGCGCGCTGCCGAGGCCGGGCAGCCGTTCGAGGTGCTCTACCGCATTCCGCGCGAAGGCACGCTGATCTGGTTCGACACCATGGCCATTCCCGCCGACGCGCCGCATCCGGGCAACGCCCGTGCGTTCATCGACTTCATGCTGCAGCCCGAGGCCATCGCCGAGCTGACCAACGAGCTGTTCTTCGCCAACGCCAACCGCGCCGCCACGCCCCTGCTGGACGAGGCGGTGAGCGGTGAACCGGATATCTACCCGCCCGAAGCCGTGCGTGCGCGCCTGTTCGCCGAAGAAGTGCTGAGCCTGCGTGAGCAGCGTCAGCGCACCCGCCTGTGGACAGCCTTCCGCAGCCAGTACTGAGTCCGTAGGAGCGAGCTCTGCTCGCGAACATCACCGAAACGAGTATTCGACCATGGACCAAGCCTTCGACAACGACCAGGCCATCACCCGCGCCAGCCTCTACGGCACCGCCGCCGAGCCCACCTACGCCGGCATCACCAGCTTCATGCGCCGGCGCTACAGCCGTGACCTCACCGGCGTGGACCTGGC
>JBLUOL010000231.1:0-6537 GCA_048065775.1 Pseudomonas sp. GW6 | reverse complement strand
GGTGTCCACTTAAATCAGGTGGACACCATCGCCTTTGGCGTCGGGGCCAGGAAGGTGTGTTGGCCGGACGGATACGAAAAGTTCGCGATACGTGGTGGACCACTGAGGGCCACCAGTTGCGGATACGGCCGGGCGACCACGCCGGCGATCGGGAGGGATGCATGCTTTATTACGCTGGGTTGAAGAAGATTAAGGACGCCGCAACTCGCCGGCGCACATTGAAGGTTGGTCTGTCCCGGAACTGGTGGACAGGTAGTTAAGAGCTACTGTCACTAACGCCTTACCGGAAGGCTTTTCACCGAATGTGCCCGCTGTTCGTCCAGAGTGTTGTAGTACGTATTTTGGGTGGTGCTGAGACTATTGTGACGAAGGTCAGCCTGGAGGTCCTTCATGTCACGATACGGTGCATCAAAGGTTGCGGAGGTGTGACGTAACCAGTGTAGTGAGGCCGAGCGCAGTTGGTCTATTTCGTCGTTGCTCCAGCCTTCCTCGGCCATACGCACCATCGCGCGGTCAAATAGCTCTTGCAGCATCAGGCGGATATGGCGATCAGAAAGCCCGCCGCGTCCCTTTAGGGTGCTGATCAGCGGTGTTTTCTCGTGGGCGGAAGGGAGGGGAGAGAGCTGCAGATGCTGGCGATAGCGTACGAGGTAGTTCTGGATATAGTCATCGCGGATGCTGATCTTGGCGGCCTTGTTGCCTTTGCCCACCACATGAAACCACCAGTTGCCCATGCTATCGCGGCGGATGTCGCCCATAGTGGGCGTCCAGTTGTCACGCCCGACCAAATCGGAGACGCGTAAGTACATAGAGAACAGGGTCGCAACGATGAAAAGCGTGCGTTCGTATGTCGGGTCGGCCACGGCCATTTGCTCGGCAGTCTCAATCACGTAGCTCCACTGCAACGGTGTCAGGGAACGGGACGCCACATCCAAGGTATTGCGTTGCTTGTAGATGGATTTCTGTTTTACCGCTCGGAAGGGGTTCACCTCGGTGAGGCCCTCATCAATGGCGTGCTGGAAGAAGCTGCCGCAGACTGCGAATACCTGAGCCACCGAGCCTTGGGACATGCGGTAGGGACGGGAGGGAAGGGCGGCAACGGCCTCTTCGGCAATCTTGCGTTCGCGCTTGGCCACGGTGTGACTGAAAGGTCGCCATTGCAAATTGACGGTGTAGGTGTCCGTGTCGAGCTTCTTACGACCGCCCACACGCAGGAAGCGGGACTTTACGACCGGACCTATCCAGTCGGCGGGAGGGTTGAGGCAGAACTCCATGAAGGCCTCGGCGTCCCGGCGACGCAGTTCGACAAGGGGCTTGCCAGCCACCAGCAGGGACCAGAGCAGCAGCCGCTCAATGTGGGTTCGATAAGAGTTGAACGTGGCTTCGTTGCCGGCGTAGGACTTCAGAAATCCCCGAACGGCGCGATAGCCTTCGACGGCTTGGAGCTCATCGGTACAACCTTGCTCAGCCTGGTCAATCGAGTTGAGTCTCTTAAAATCTGTAAACCTCATGATGCTTACTGAAAACATAGGCAAAAACAAGCGGTTAGGATTTTGATCCGATCTTTAAAAGCGGAGAAATGAAACGTGCCTGGGTTAATACCGGGAGCGTCCGCCGTTCCTCTTGGCCGGCCTTGGGCTGACTGAGCGTAGAGATGTACTCGTTGGGCTAGCCCGCAGACGGAATCAGCTATCGCTTCTATCGGTATGCTGCGGGTGGCGCAGCAGCCATATACGTCGCGCCGTAGCTCCAGAGCGTGGATGCTTTACAGACATGGTGAGGAACCTTGGACCTCGGAAAGAGGCATCAGCCAGTTCCAAATATTGAAAAGCAATCTGCGTCACCTCAGCGCGAGCGGCGGGCTACCTGATCCTTATGGCCTTGATTTTCAAGAGTCTCCACTTTAAAAGACAGATTTCCAGTCTTTCAAAGTCACCCACAACCCGCCTGTAAACGCACAGGGTGTTCGCGCACGCATCAGGCCCTAGGGCTTCGCATAATGTATATTATGTTAAATTACGTATTGGCTTGAGTATGCGCTGAACCGCTATGACAGCTGGTTCGCATCAGGCACGTAAAGCGATCCCCCGCTCTTTGGGAGATACTCATGCCTGATGAGCGAATCCTTAGCTGAAGGCGCAATTACAGGTGGTAATCGCCTGCGGCCTCCGGCTGATATAGCACTTTCCTGATCTCGATCCGGCGGGTCCGATCAGACACTCGCCAGTCGATGGCGTCTCCCTCCTGATAACCCAGGATGGCTGCGCCGATGTCGGAACACACGGAATGCTTGCCGGCGCTGCTGTCCGCGTCTTCAGGGTAAACCAAGGCCACTTCGATCTCTTCGTCATCCAGCTGCAACAACGCCCTGGAGTTCATCGTGACGACATTGCACGCCACCTGTTGCGGCTTGACTACGATGGCCCGCTCAAGCTCATGTTCGAGTTCAACAATGGCCGGGCCTTGCTCGAGCGCGATCAGACATTCGAGCCTGGCCTTGTCGATTTCAGTGATATAGATCCCCGTGGAGTCGCCAACGGCACCTGCGCGCAGTAACTGGAAATAGCGCCCCGCCGTCATGGCAAATGACTTCAATGTCGGCGTTTCGCTCTCAAGCAGAAAACCGCTGCGTTGAAATGCTTTCAGCGAGCGCACGTTGTCCGGATGGATCTTGGCGATGAGCTTCTCTGCCCGGATGTCGAGGAAAGCCAGTTTCATGCCTTCGCGGATCGTACGGGCGCCAAGGTTTTGCCCCCATTTGTTGCTGTCTCCGATGGCCAGGACTATCTCGCACTCCCGGCCGGTCTTGATCAAACGGACAAAGCCCACCGGGGCGTCCTGCCGGTCGTAGGCCATGAAGAATCGGCCGCCCCGGTTGAACAGATGGGTCAGGATCGGCAATTGAGTTCGTTCGATGGCTTGCTCTATGGAGCGGGAAACATTACGCGAATCGCTCAGGTAGCAGGTGACGCGCTCATCCTGCAACCACTCCATCAGCGTCAGCGCGTGTGCCCGAGTAATTTCAGGGCACAGCGAAATGAAAGGCTTGTTCATCTTCACCACACACTTATATGTAAAGAATGAAAGCCCTTCATGGCTATGGCCATGACGGTTCTTTCGGCAACCGGCTACTTTAAGCCATAACGCGAGTAATGCCGAACCGCCAAAGCAGTCCTCCACGGGTTGAGCCACCCTCTCCTGCAGTTGTCGCTACAACTGCGTGCGTATGATTCTTTCGAATTCAACACTGCGGCTGCTGTGCTCCTGCAACTGCTGCCGAAACTGCGGTGACAGCTGCTCCGCGAGCACTTGCTCGAAACCGTGGCGAATTTGTTTTTCGGTGCGCAGCGCCGCGCGCAAACGGGCGCGGCCGCGCTCAGGTAACAGCGAGGTGGTCACGCTGTTCCAGGCATGGCGAAGCATGCCGAACAGACTTGGATGCTGTGTCGGTCGGCCGCCATAGGTAACGATCTGATTGTGCAGGCAGGCCATCAGCGCCGAGCACTGCTGTTCGCGCTCGCGAAATAACCGCTGCTGCTCGGATGTACTCGCGCTGCCTGCAAGACGTCGATAGCTCAAGCTGGCGTCGTGGCAAGTCATCAGAAGGTGGTTGAGCTGGGCAATGGTCTTGTCCAACGTCGGCATGCGCTACGCCTCCCCTGCGCACTCGGATGCACAGAACTGACACCGGGTGCGCGCAGTGTTGCGGCACCCGGTAGACGGATCAGCTCTTGGCACGAGCCACGTCACGCATCGCTCTGACTTCATCGTGATTGCGCAGCACGCCCTGATACTGACGCTCCACCATGCTGCGGATTTCTGGGGGCAGATTCTTGGTCAGCGCTTCACTGTAGCGCTCCTTGGCCACGTCTTCGCCGCGCTCGGCTTCGTTGAGAATGGCCTCTTCGTCCTTGCCGGTGACCAGTGATTTCAGGTCGACCCAGCGGCGGTGCAGGTCTGCCCCCACGCTGGTGCTGTCCTCTGGCTCGCCGCCCAATTCCAGGACGGTCCGTTGCAGTTCTTCCGCCGCTTCGGCGCATTGCCGCGAGCGTTGCGAGAAGAGCTGCTTCATGTCGGGTCGCTTGACGTCTTCGGCGCAGACCTTGAAGCCTGCCTCGCCGTCCTTGCAGGTTTCGATCAGTTTGTTGAGGGTGCGTACCAGGTCTTTACGATCGTCGGTGAGATCCATGTGTTGTCTCCGGGCCGGCTAAACGGCCATTGCTGGGTGGTATGTCCCGTCTTGGGGCCTACATGGATTCCGACGTGCAGGCTGCGCTGATCGTTCAGGGAATATTCCAAGCAGCAAGCTGAGCCGGCTTCAGGTATGCACGCACCAGTTGACTGCCTCGGCCGGCATGCCGAGGCAGTCTTCACGGTGAATCACACCGGTTGCCAGTGCCTCGGAGACGTTGAGAATGCGCGGTGCGGACATCAGGCATTCGAGTACGTTGAGGGGCGCTTCGGCGCCAGCGGTGCACTCGGCGACGATGCTGGCGTAAAGCTGCAGATCGTAGTCCAGGCTCATGGCGTATTCGGACATGCGCGCGTGGTCCACGGCGCCGTTGACCGTCCAGTGAAAGGGATGAAACAGGAACTTGCTATGCGGGCAGGCCGTGCGTGTTTCGCCGGCAAGAAAGATGATGTTGCCCATGGATTCGACGGTGCCGAGGTTGTGCGTCTTCACGGGCACCGGGAGCGAGATGAGGAAGTTGTAGAGGGAGAAGCCGTAGCTGCACTCCCCACCCATGGTGGCGATCTTCAGCACCAGCTCATCGGCGCCCTGATGGATGGCCTGGCTGCATTTGTCGATCAACTGACCGCAGGTGTAGGAGTTGATCGGTGCGGTGAAATGCACGACGTGGGTTCTCATGACGGTCTCCTCTGCAATGAAATGCCTTTGCGCGGCCTTCTTTTGCAGTGAGTGAAAACGCACGGGAGGGTTTCAATTTTCTGCGCCTCGATGGCCGTGCGGATCATCACAAGCCCGGCAAAAAGCTTGAACGCAAACCAGCCAGTGGAACTCTGTTTATTTCAGGGGAGCTTTGTCAGGGGCCGTTTCGTGACCTGGCAGGCGCAATTGCGCCAAATCGAACGAGCATCTTGCTTCCCCAGGGCCGCCGCACCGTCTCCTCCTTCTCCTTGCGGCGGTTCCTTCTTTTCTGACTGGAGACGATCCTGGCCCGCTCTGGAGAGTGGCCGAACTCAGACACCATCAGGCAGTCACAACGTCGTGGCCTGCCCCACCAGGGCCACGTGCTCGCAACGAACGGACGCATGGGAGAGCATCGATGCCACTGCTCAAACTGCTGCATTTCATGGCGCTGATCTGCTGGTGTGGCGTGCTGCTGTACCTGCCCGCGATGATCGCTGCCGGCACGCGCGCCAGCGACGAGATGTTCTATCGCGACCATGCCCACCTCACCCGCACCGTCTTCAACATGATCGCCACGCCAGCCGCTCTGCTGGCCATTGGTTCGGGCACCGCGCTGTTTTTACGTGAGTCGATTTTCGACCCATGGTTGATCGTCAAGCTCACCACGGTCGCGGGGATGGTGCTCTGTCACGCCCTGTGCGGCGTGCTGATCCTGCGTATCGAACGTGCCGCCGAACCTGCGCTGCGCCGCGACTGCCTGTTGATCGCTTTGCTGCTGAGCGCCCTGATCGGCGCCACGCTCTGGCTGGTGCTGGCCAAACCCTTCTGATCATGGAGTATTCGAGAATATGCCCGGCCTGCCCCGCTCTCTCTACCGTCCAGTAGCTGGCAAGCCGGAGCCGATTGGTTCAGCGTGTATCGACACCCACGCCGTGCTCGTACACCAGGCGCCCGCCCAGATAAGCAGCCAGGCCAATCAGCGCTGCGGTCAGCAGCGACAGGTACAGGCCCCAGCGCTCCATGCCCTGCTCCGGCCCCGCGTAGCGCAGCAGCCAGTTCAGCGATGCCAACGACAGCATCATCACCGCGATGATGGCGTGGCACCAGGCGGTGATCTTGCGCCGGATGCTGCCAACCGTAAGCAGATCGACCAGCCCCGCCATGCTCGCCACCCAGCCACCGAAGGCGCCGACGCCCGCCAGCCAGAGACTGGCACGTGCCCAGAACGGATCGGCCAGCAGCAGATAGGCGATATCGGTCGCCACCAGGCCCAGCAGCGCGGCTACCGGAAAGTGGATCATCATCGGGTGCAGCGGATGCCCGGCGATGGCGGCGCGACTGACGATAACTTCCTTTATTTCGGCCATCCCGGCCTCCCTGTACAGGTGAATGATGAGGTGAAACGGGCGCGTCATTGGCTGACGCCCTGTTTCAAGTTGACCACGCTGACGCTGGCAGTTCCGTTTCTCGTTGCCTGCGAGGGGCCGCAATCTGCGCTCGATCCGGCCGGACCGATGGCGCGCGAGGTGGCAATGCTGTGGTGGGCAATGTGCGCCTTCGCCACCCTGGTGCTGATCGTGGTGATGGCCCTGTGGGTGCACGCCATGCGCCGCAACAGCCCACAGATGGACGCCGCACGGGCACGCCAGCTGACGCTGCGCTGG
>JBLUOL010000230.1:0-6551 GCA_048065775.1 Pseudomonas sp. GW6 | reverse complement strand
CCAGGTGACCGAAGGCGCACTGGTCGGCCAGGGTGAAGCCACCCTGCTCGCCCGCATTCAGCAGCTCGACCCGGTCTACGCCGACTTCACCCAGCCGGCCGCCGATGCCCTGCGTCTGCGCGCCGCCATCGCCGATGGCAAGGTTGCCGGTGCAGCCGATCAGCCCTTGTCGCTGCGCGTCGATGGCACCGATATCGAGAGCAAAGGCACCCTGCTGTTCACCGATATCTCGGTGGATCGCAGCACCGGCCAGATCGCCCTGCGCGGCCGCTTCGACAACCCGCAAGGCGTGCTGCTGCCCGGCATGTACGTGCGCGTGCTGACGCCGCAGGGGCTGAACCAGAACGCCATCCTGGTGCCGCAGCGCGCCGTGCAGCGTGCTGCCGACGGCCAGGCCAGCGTGATGCTGCTGGGCGAAGACGACACTGTCGAGGTTCGCCAGGTCACCACCGGCGCCATGCACGGCTCACGCTGGCTGATCGCCGAAGGCCTTGAGGCCGGCGACAAGGTGATCACCAGCTCGCTGGCTGCCATCAAGCCCGGCGCCAAGGTCGTGCCGCGCGAGGAAGCTGCCGCGGCAGCCGACGCGCACGCTCCACAATCCCAGGCGCAGTAAGCCGGAGAGAAGCTCATGTCCCTGTTTTTCATACGGCGCCCCAATTTCGCCTGGGTGGTCGCCCTGTTCATCTCGCTGGCCGGCCTGCTGGCCATCCCGTTCCTGCCGGTGGCGCAGTACCCCAACGTGGCGCCGCCGCAGATCACCGTGACCGCCACCTATCCCGGCGCCTCGGCGCAGGTGCTGACCGACTCGGTGACCAGCGTCATCGAGGAAGAGCTCAACGGCGCGAAGAACCTGCTGTACTTCGAGTCCACCAGCAACGCCAACGGCATCGCCGAGATCACCGTCACTTTCCAGCCGGGCACCGACCCCGAGCTGGCTCAGGTCGACGTGCAGAACCGCCTGAAGAAAGCCGAGGCACGCATGCCGCAGGCCGTGCTCACTCTCGGTATCCAGACCGAGCAGGCCACGGCGGGCTTCCTGATGATCTACGCGCTGAGCTACAAGGATGGCGGCAAGAACGACAACACCACGGCGCTGGCCGACTACGCCGCGCGCAACATCAACAACGAAATCCGTCGCGTGCCTGGCGTCGGCAAGCTGCAGTTCTTCGCCTCCGAAGCCGCCATGCGGGTGTGGATAGACCCACAGAAGCTGGTCGGCTACGGCCTGTCGATCGACGACGTGAACAACGCCATCCGCGCGCAGAACGTGCAGGTGCCGGCCGGCGCCTTCGGCAGCACGCCAGGCTCCAGCGAGCAGCAACTGACCGCGACACTGGCGGTCAAGGGCACCCTGGACAACCCGGATGAATTCGCCGCCATCGTGCTGCGCGCCAACCAGGACGGCTCGCGCCTGACCCTGGGCGACGTGGCGCGCATCGAGGTCGGCAGCCAGGACTACAACTTCGGTTCGCGCCAGGACGGCAAGCCCGCCGTCGCCGCCGCCGTGCAGCTGTCGCCCGGTGCCAACGCCATCCAGACCGCCGAGGCGGTGAAACAGCGCCTGACCGAGTTGTCGGTGAACTTCCCGGACAACGTCGAGTTCTCGGTGCCCTACGACACCTCGCGCTTCGTCGACGTGGCCATCGACAAGGTCATCATGACCCTGGTCGAGGCCATGGTGCTGGTGTTCCTGGTGATGTTCCTGTTCCTGCAGAACGTGCGCTACACCCTGATCCCGTCCATCGTGGTGCCGGTGTGCCTGCTCGGCACCCTGACCTTCATGTACCTGCTGGGCTTCTCGGTGAACATGATGACCATGTTCGGCATGGTGCTGGCCATCGGCATCCTGGTCGACGATGCCATCGTGGTGGTGGAGAACGTCGAGCGGATCATGGCCGAGGAAGGCCTGGCGCCGGTGCCGGCGACCATCAAGGCGATGGGCCAGGTGTCCGGGGCGATCATCGGCATCACCCTGGTGCTGTCGGCGGTGTTCCTGCCGCTGGCCTTCATGTCCGGCTCGGTCGGCGTCATCTACCAGCAGTTCTCGCTGTCGCTGGCGGTGTCGATCCTGTTCTCCGGCTTCCTGGCGCTGACCTTCACCCCGGCGCTGTGCGCGACGATTCTCAAGCCCATCCCACAGGGGCATCACGAGAAGAGCGGCTTCTTCGGCGCCTTCAATCGCCTGTTCACTCGCCTGACCGGGCGCTATACCGCGCTCAACGGCAAACTGGTGCCACGCGCCGGCCGCGTCATGTTCATCTACCTGGGCATCGTGGTGCTGATGGGTTTCTTCTACCTGCGCCTGCCGGAATCCTTCGTGCCGGTCGAAGACCAGGGCTACATGATCGTCGACATCCAGCTGCCACCGGGCGCCACCCGTGAGCGCACCTCGGCAGCCGGCGAGGAACTGGAAGAATTCCTGATGGGCCGCGACGCCATCGAGACCTCCTTTCTGGTGCTCGGCTTCAGTTTCTCCGGCATGGGCGAGAACGCTGCCATCGCCTTCCCGCTGCTCAAGGACTGGTCGGAGCGTGACGCCACACAATCACCGGAGGCCGAATCGGCAGCGGTCAACCAGCACTTCGCCAACCTCGACGACGGCGCCATGATGGCCGTGCCGCCACCGCCGATCGAAGGCCTGGGCAACTCTGGCGGCTTCGCCCTGCGCCTGCAGGACCGTGCCGGTCTCGGCCGCGACGTCCTGCTCGCCGCGCGCGACGAGGTGCTGGGCAAGGTCAACGGCAACCCGAAGTTCCTCTACGCCATGATGGAAGGCCTGGCCGAGGCGCCGCAGTTGCGTCTGGTCATCGACCGCGAAAAGGCGCGTACCCTCGGAGTGAGCTTCGAGTCGGTGAGCAGTGCACTGTCGACCGCCTTCGGCTCCTCGGTGATCAACGACTTTGCCAACGCCGGTCGCCAGCAGCGCGTGGTGGTGCAGGCCGAGCAGGCCGAACGGATGACCCCGGAAAGCGTGCTCCGGCTGCACGTGCCCAACGACAGCGGCGGTCTGGTGCCGCTGAGCGCCTTCGTCACCACCCAGTGGGAAGAAGGCCCGGTGCAGATCGCCCGCTACAACGGTTATCCGTCGATCCGCATCGCCGGCGACGCCGCCCCCGGGATGAGCACCGGCGAGGCCATGGCCGAACTGGAGCGCATCGCCGCCGAACTGCCGGAAGGCATCGGCTACGAGTGGACCGGCCTGTCGTATCAGGAGCGGGTCGCCAGCGGCCAGGCCGTGATGCTCTTCGCCCTGGCCATCACCGTGGTGTTCCTGCTGCTGGTAGCCCTCTACGAGAGCTGGGCGATCCCGCTGAGCGTGATGCTCATCGTGCCGGTCGGCGCCCTCGGCGCGGTGCTGGCGGTGACCGCCATCGGCCTGCCCAACGACGTCTACTTCAAGGTCGGCCTGATCACCGTGATCGGCCTGGCGGCGAAGAACGCCATCCTCATCGTCGAGTTCGCCAAGGATCTGTGGGAAGACGGCTACTCGCTGCGCGATGCCGCCATCGAAGCAGCGCGCCTGCGTTTCCGCCCGATCATCATGACCTCCATGGCCTTCATGCTCGGCGTGGTGCCGCTGGCCATCGCCACCGGCGCTGGCGCCGCCAGCCAGCGCGCACTGGGTACTGGCGTGCTGGGCGGCATGCTCAGCGCGACCATGCTCGGGGTGATCTTCGTGCCGATCTTCTTCGTCTGGGTGCTGTCGCTGCTGCGTACCAAACCTCAGCAAACCGACAACCATCCCCTGCACAAAGCGGAGTAATGCGATGACCTCTCACCTCATGCTGCGCCCCGCTCTGCTGACCCTGGCCATCACCCTCGGCGGCTGCTCCCTGGCGCCTCACTACGAGCGGCCAGAGGCGCCGGTCGCAGCCGACTGGCAGGTGGCCGACGCCAATGGCACCCGCGCGCAAGCGCTGGACTGGCAGACCTTCATCGTCGATGCCGACCTGCGCCGCGCGGTGGATACCGCGCTGAACAACAACCGCAGCCTGCGCCAGGCGCTGCTGGATATCGAGGCGGCGCGCGCGCAGTACCGCATCCAGCGCGCCGACCGTCTGCCGTCGCTCAATGCCAATGCCAGCGGCAACCGCCAGCGCCTGCCGGCCGACCAGTCGCAGACCGGCCGCTCGGAGGTCACCAGCGTGTACCAGGTCGGCCTCGGTCTGGCCGAGTACGAAGTCGACCTGTTCGGCCGCGTGCGCAACCTCTCCGAATCAGCGCTGGAAACCTATCTGGCCACCGAGGAAGCGACCCGCGCCACGCAGATCAGCCTGATTGCCGAAGTGATCCAGGCCTACCTGACCCGCGATGGCGCGCTACGGCGCAAGGCGCTGGTGGAACAGACCCTGGACAGCCGCCTGGCCTCGCTGGAGCTGGTCAGCAGGCGCCGCGAAGTCGGCGCCGCCACTGCCCTGGATTATCAGGAAGCGGTCGGCCTCGCCGAGCAGGCCAAGGCCGAGCGGGAAAGCACCGAACGCCAGCTGCGCCAGGCGGACAACGCCCTGGCACTGCTGCTCGGCACGCCAGACGCCGGGCAATTCTTGCCATCGACCCCGCGCGACGAGCTGATGGTGCTGCAAGACATCGCCCCCGGCACCAGCTCGGAACTGATCGAGCGCCGCCCCGACATTCTCGCCAGTGAGCACCGCCTCAAGGCGCGCAATGCCGATATCGGTGCGGCCCGTGCGGCGTTCTTCCCGCGCATCACCCTGACCGGTTCGGTGGGCAGTTCCAGCACCGAGCTGTCCGGGCTGTTCGAGGGCGGCTCACGGGCCTGGAGCTTCGCCCCGACGCTGTCGCTGCCGATCTTCGCCGGCGGCCGCAACCGCGCCAACCTGGATCTCGCCGAAGTGCGCCAGGACGCCGCCGTGGCCGACTACGAAGACACCATCCAGACCGCCTTCCGCGAAGTCGCCGACGCCCTCGCCGCCACCGACACGCTGCGCCGCGAAGAAACCGCGCGGCGTGCCCTGGCCGAGTCCAGCCGAGCGGCCGAAGCCCTGGCTGAAGCTCGCTACAGAGGCGGTGTGGATGACCACCTGCGCTACCTGGATGCCCAGCGCAGCAGCTTCAACGACCAGACCACGCTGATCCAGATCAGCACCGACCGCCAGTTGGCGCTGGCGGATCTGTTCAGAGCACTGGGCGGCGGCTGGCAGCGCTAGCCTGTTCATCTGCCACAAACGACAAGGCCACGCTGATGCGTGGCCTTGTCGTTTTCGATCGAGGCGTACTCGACCTAACCAGCCCCCAGCAGGTCGTTGGCGTCGAGCAGACGCCAGGCGATTTCCGGCCTTTTTTCCATGGCCCGGCGGATCGCCGCCGGAATGCTCTGCCGCGTCTTGCGGCACAGCCCCGGATGGGCATCGAAATGCATGTGGATGCCGCGCATGCTGCGTACCTCGCCATGGGCCGGCTCGATGTGCAGGCGAATGCCCAACTGCTCGAGCATGCGTTGCTGCATGCGCTCGAGGTCTTCCAGGCTCTGCAGGTTTTCCAGGCGATCTAGCAGGCGCTGCTCCTCGCTGCGGGTCAGCAGCAGGATACGCGTGTCGGCGCCAGGCCTGTCCAGCAGCTCGTCGCGCTGGCAGTCACAGGCACCCGGTGGGCAGGGAGTACGCAGGGGCAATGGTGAATTCATGGACCTGATCATAGCCATAGCCATGCGCGCTGCCCATCCACGTCCATCGCTTGGCTTGCCTACGCTGCAGACTCCGTTAAGCTCACAGCATTTCCCCCCGATGCAAGGATGAACACCATGCTGCGCCTCACCACGTTCGCCGCTGGCCTGCTGCTTTCGGCCAACGTCTTCGCCCTGTCCCTCTCCGACCTGAGCCAGCAGGACGCCAGTGGCGGCCTCAAGGATGCGCTGATCCAGGGCGCCCAGGTGGCCGTCAAACAACTGGGCACGCCCGGCGGCTTCAGCAACAACCCGGACGTGCGCATCGAGCTGCCCGGCAAACTCGGCAAAGCCGCCAAGACCATGAAGATGATGGGCATGGGCGCCCAGGTCGATCAGCTCGAAGCGAGCATGAACAAGGCCGCCGAGGCCGCCGTGCCGCAGGCGCAGGCGCTGCTGGTCGACGCCGTGAAGAAGATGACCGTGGCCGATGCCAAATCGATTCTCAGCGGCCCGCAGGACTCGGCCACCCAGTACCTGAACAAGAGCAGCCGCGAGCAGATCCGCGCCAAGTTCCTGCCCATCGTCAAGCAGGCCACCGACCAGGTCGGTCTGGCCCAGCAGTACAACGCCTTCGCCGGCCAGGCCGCCAGTTTTGGCGTGGTCGACGCCAAGAGCAGCACGGTGGAAAGCTACGTCACCGAACAGGCGCTCGATGGCCTGTTCGAGATGATTGCCAAGCAGGAAGCCAGTATCCGCCAGAACCCGGCCGGTGCCGCTACCAGCCTGGCGAAGAAGGTGTTCGGCGCGCTCTGAATCCCCTGGCGGCGGATGTTCTCCGCCGCCATGCTAGCAGGCCGTTGAAAAACGCAGGCGACGACTGCATGGATGCAGGAGGTAGAGCGAAGCAGGAAGCCCGAGCCGA
>JBLUOL010000229.1:0-6597 GCA_048065775.1 Pseudomonas sp. GW6 | reverse complement strand
GGGGGGCCGGCGCCACCCACTTTCCCGCAGCGGGCGGCCCGGCCTGCCAGTTGATAAACGGGCAAATGATCTGCCCCTAGCCTCAATAGCTGTAGTTGTGGCTGGTCGAGGTACTGGTGCTATTGCTGTCCGAGCTGCTGGCACTGCCCGAGCCACTGATACTCGCCGACACATGCGCAGCCGACATCGCACCAGCAGCTAGCTGAGCCGTGTACTGGCCGACTGCCTTTGCTGACTCCAGAGCGATCTGGGCCTGCTGCACAGCGTTCTGCATCTTCGCCGTGTACTCGCTCATCTGCATTTCCGCGTAGGCGATGTTGGTGCGCGTGTTCATGTCGGCGAAGCGGCTCTGCATTTCCGCATCGGCCACGTTGGCGGATGCCTGCGCTCGCCAGGCGTCCACCTGCGCGCCAAAGGCCGTGGTGACATACTGCACCTGGCTCAGGTTGGCTTGTAGCGTGGCCTTGTAGCCGTCCACGTCGGCGAGGAACTTGCTCACCTTCGTGCGCGCCGCGTCCATCCTGAGCTGCGCGCCCTTGACCTTGATGTCAGCCTTGCCCGTCAGCCCCTGGATGGTCGAGGCGTAGGCGCGGGCCTGCGAGTCGAACGCCCCGGCCTTGGCCGCCTCGCCCTGCACCTGGGCCTGGTAGGCGTCGAACTTCACCTTCTCGGCGCCGATTTGTTCGGCGAATGCCTGGACATCGGCGCGGTAGGCGTCGAACTGGATCTTGATCGTCTCCGCTCGAACCTGCGCGCCCTGCATCAGCGCCTTGTAGACATCGACGTTCGATTGCACCGCATCCAGCTTGGCCTTGAAGACATCGACCCGCTGCTGGTTGATCTGCCCCAGCGCCACCTGCCCGTCGATGGCCGTCTTGTAGGCGGTCAGCTTCGAGATCTCGCCATCCAGCTTGGTACGGTAAACCTGCGCCAGCGTCTCGAAGGCCGAGTTCTGCGCGTTGAACAGGCTGATCCGCGCGTTGAAGACGTTGATCTGTGCTTCGGCCTGGAACCTGGCGACCTCGAACAAGCGCTTCGCCATGTTCTCGTGCAGGTTGGTGGTCAGTTGTTCAAGCGCCATGCCCTGCTGGACAGCGAAGCGGATGTTCTCGATTTCCCACTTCGCCGCCTCGACCATGATGTCCCGGTTGAGTTCGGCGGCGCGCAGACGGCCCTGCTCGCGAATCACCTCCACCTGCTTGGCCAGCATCCCCGGCGGCATCGAGAAGCCGCGTGCCGCCCAGGTGTCGCTAGCCTCTTGCACCGCGCGCCGGGTTTCCGCGCTGTCACGTTCACGGGCGCGGGAAAATAGCGCGTCCTCGACGGCCGCCGGCAGCCCAGTGCCGCCCGCCATCATCGACGATACCTTGCCTTGCAGCTCGTCCAGCAGCTCGGACTCGTAGGCGGGCTCGGCCCAGTTGATGAACACGTCAGGAACGGTGATGCCGTTGGCGTCTGGAGGCGTCGCGTCGAAGGTCGGCAGCTCGGGGAACTCGAAGTCTGGCAGGCTGATCTGCTCCAGCGCTTCCATTTCCGGCATGGTGAAGACTGGCGGCTCCGGGATATCAACGGTCGTGTCGATGACCGGCCGTACCGGCGCAGGGATCGCGGCCATTCCAGGCGCGTTCGGGATGTTTATCGGGATCATCACAGGAGGATCGGGCAGATCGTCCATGTCGCCCACGTCCAGATCGGCCAACAGGTCGTCGATATTCAGCCCGCCCGGCACCTCCGGCAGCAGCAAAGGCGGGGGCGCATAGCTCGGCATCTCGCCCAAATTGGTTGCCGGTGGCTGAATATCCGGTGCCTGCGGCCGCGTCGGCGCCGGCACGTCGGCGACCTGGATATTGCCAATGTCCGCCAGCGCAGCACTCAACTCCGCACTGTACTTGTCGGCCAGCGCATCCAGGTCGTTGATTTTGTCGGTGACGGTATCGACCGCCACCCCAATGATGCTATCGGGTGCAATGCCCATCACACTCTCCTATTGGTCGGCGCCGATTCCAGGCGCAAGTCGTTGATATGCGCGTGCCGCCCACTGAGGCGCAGCACAAAGCTGAAATGCCGGCCGCGCAGGCCGCGCCCAAACTTGAAGCGGCCATTGGTCAACTCGGCTGCCGGCTCCGCTTCAAGCGGATAGCTGTAGGTCTGCTCGGCTCCGCTCTGCGTGGTGGTCACATCCATGCTCGCGCTACCGGTATCGGCCAACTGGTACTCGAGATAGGCCGCCGTCGGATGCACCAATGCCCCCTTGCCCAAATCGAGTTTGCCGGTGGTTAGTCGGCCCTCGATCACTTCCGCACCCTGGCCAAGCGCATATATGCCGTCTGCCGCCATGGCGTACAGCTTGCCGTCGATCACCGCCAAGCCGTCGAAGGCGAACGGCGCGTAACGGCTCATGGCCCAGGTGTCGGCGTTGGCCGTCCACGCCTGGCCCATGCTGCGCTCGCTTGGCACGGTGTCCTCGCCTACTGCCAACTCCTGCACCAGTTCACTCGCCAGCAGGCGATCCAGCACCAGAGCATCTGCGCGCGCCACCTCCACCAGCACAGCAGCGGACGCCCGGTGCGCGTCCAGCAACTCGTCACCCAGCATGGCGGTATCGGTCAACAGATCGACAGCGCGCTGGCGCCCGCCCGTCCAGTCGCTGGCGGTCGCCGCGTCACTGACCAAAGCGCTGGCAAACTGGCCGGTGAAGTCGCTGGCACGCGCCGACTCAGTGATCAGTACCTGCGCGCGGCGCTGACCGATCAGCGTATCGCTGGCAGTTGCCCGCTCACTGATCACTGCCCGCGCGCGATCCAGTACCGTGTCACCGGCCGTGGCGCTGTCGGCCTGCAGCACGCGCAGGCGCTCACTCAACCGCTCGCTGACGCGCGCCTGCTCGGCAACCAGCACCGCAGCCTGCAGATGCCCACTGCTGCTGTCGCTGGCAACCGCCACCTCCTGCACGACATGGTGCGCCCGGTCGATCACTTCATCGCTGGCCATAGCCTGATCGCCATGCGTCACCGCCAGGGCAAACAGCAGGCTAGCAACCGCCCTCGCGCTGTCCTCGGCAAGCGCTGTTATGTTGAGCCAGGTATCGTCACTGGCTATTGCTGTCTCCTGGGTGTCGTCGCGGTAGCTACTCATGGATCACTCCTATGAAGTGGTGCGCCGACTTGTTGTCGGCCAATTCGCTATGCCCCCAACTGCGGCGCTGGCCGCGCGTACTGGTCGGGTAGATGCTCGCGTACTCGGCGTCTCCCAGGCAGATGCGCGTCGCGTCGCGGTAGAAATAGAAATCATCTTCCGGGGAAAAGCCCCAGTACCAAGTGTGCGGAATCTCCTGGCTCACTTGAGTGGCGCCTGCCACCGCCAGGCTTAGACTCAGGCGCCCCCTGCTCTTGTCTGGGTAGTCGGTTCTGCTTGAATACGGCTCGAAGCCAGGCACCTCGCCACCGATCACCACCCCGTTGGCGTTATGGGTCGAATGCCGGTAGGTATACGGCCCGCAGATACCCGTCACATCGAGGAAGCCGCCCTGCGGCAGGCCCAGCCAGTTACCGCCGTCGGCGAAATCGCTGACCTCGGTGGGGTTGTAGCTCAGCGTATCGACATAGACCGGCACGCCTAGCTGTGAGGGGGGGAACCCCCGGTTGCCGTTATCGGTCGAGCCCATGTAGTGAAAGATGCTGTCGTAGCACCAGAGCTGGTAGGAGTTCGGGTCGGGCATGCCGTGCCGCTCCGTTTCCTCGGTACGGCGGCGCCCAGAGGTGCTGTCGCGGTAGGCATACTCGATGCAGTCTCGCGTGAACACCGGCACCAGCGCGGCCACGTCGATGCTAAAGCGCTCAGTTGTCTCCACCGTGGTTCGGTGCATGTAGTAACGGCTGCGGCTGACCGAGCCCACACTGAATAGCAGTGGCGGCGTGCGATAGGCTGGGTTGCCGTAGCCCAAGTCGGTGCCGACGATGCTAGTCTTGGTCGTCACCGGCGGTTGCTCCTGCCGGTCGTCAAAGTCGCTGGTGTAGAAGTAACCCATCAGCCCACTCATACCCGTGGTTTCGGTTTTCTCCCAGCGCCCGACGATCATGTACTGCTCGAAGGTGCTGCGCGTCTCCTGCTGGAACTGGCGTTCGTCGATGAAATACTTGATGACGCGCAACTGGTCTTCGACATAGCAGCCGAACACCACGGTGTCGCAGCGCACCGCCCCGCCGGAATAGTCGGGGGAGATATGTAGGAACGACTCGCAGCCCTGCCCCGTCAGCTCGGGGAATTTCAAGCGCGTGCAGGAGCGCGGGTTTTTCACCCCCCAATAGAACGGCCCACTGCCGACTCGACTGATACGCCCTTGATGGGCGGCAATGGGGGGCAGTTCCAGGCGCTCCCAATAGTCCAGATCGGCGCCGCCAGCCTGCTGCGCGCGCGCCAGAATCTCGGCCACCGAAACACGGCGCAGCTTGTACTTGATGGCTAGTTCGCGCGCGCCATTGCTCCGCAAGCCTTGGTAGAGTTCGGCAAGGTAGGCGTCCACCGCCCGCGCCTCGTCCGCGCTGGCAAACTCCCAGGTGATGGGCAGGCGCCCTTGATCCTTGGCAGGCGCCAGATTCAGACGCAGCTTGTATGCATGAACCTGCATCAGGCCGCGCGAGTCATAGCCCCAGCAGGTATTGAAACCTTCATCACCACGACTGTTCATCGCCCAGCCGCACGCGGCGTACATCGCATGGTAGTTGTAGAAGTCGGCGGCATCACAGACCTTGATGATCACCCCGGCACGCCGCCATGCCTCAAAGGCGCCCACCTCTTGCGGGAAGCCTTCGCCCGTGGGCAGGCCGCCAAAGCGATCCAGCAGGGTCAGCAGCTCATCGTCCTGCACATCCGTGACGTACTCGCGGAATGCCGCAGTGGTGCTCGCCGGCACCAGCGGTAGCGGCATCGCATACACGCCACGCGCGTCAATCTGCAGCAGCCAGGGGCTGCCTGCGCTGTCGAATGACACCGCGTTGCAGCGACTGGCCCCATACTCGCACTGGAACTGCCCATCCTCATCAGGGAAGCCGGTGTAAGCCGGCAGGCGAATATTGATCAGTTGGTCGCGCACCCGGCGCATGTAGCGCTCAGGGATCAGCATGCGGGCGCGCTCCAGCGGCGTATCGGGCAGTTCCTCCAGGCGCTGCCGGCCGTAGCCGCCGACCACTTGCATCACCTCGGCCATGGCGCCGCTGTACCACGTCGGCCGCTGCTTCACATACTGAGTGAAGGTATAGATGCCAGGTATCTTCGGCTCAAAATAACGAAAGCGCTCGGCGTACTTGATGACGAAGCGCTGCAGCGCCAGATCCTTGGCCGGCAGTGCCGCCTGCTGGTCGTAATTCACCAGGCGTCGGCGCGCCTGCTCGGTCAGTTTGATCCCTACCCCCTCACCATCCGTGAGCACTTGCGCCTTTCTGATGACGCCGGAGAACAGCATGGGGATGTTGGTTTCGGCCACGCCTTCAAAGCGATGTTCGGGTATCTCGTGGCGCTCCAGAATCAGGACGCGAAACACCCCGCCCATGTCCATAGCTACCGCCTGCCGCCCGCTAGGCAGGCTCATGACCCGCTTCAAGCTGGCGAGCGCAGACACCTGCTTGAAGTTCGTCAGGTTCCTGGCTAGCGACTCGACGGCGGCGGCGTCCTCGACGGACAGCTCCGCATCTTCGGCGAAGCGTCCGTAGGGGCGAGGCTGGTGCATGGCTTACACGGTCAGGCTGATGCGGTAGCCAATCTCGTACACGTCGCCGCTTTGAAAGGTGCGCGGGGCTGCGTACTTGCTCGCCGAAATCAGCTTGTCGGTGGTGCCGCCACGGGTGCTGCCGGTCAACAGCGCGGCGCCGGTGACGTTGAGCGTGCCCGCAGTGGCGATGGTCACAGAAGCCACGGCGGCCATGTTATCGATGCTGTTGGTCGCAGTGCTGTTCGGTGGCGTCCACGCCGGGCGGGTCGGGCTGGTATAGCCCTCGGTCAGGCTGACAATCTCCGAAGCCGCAGCGGCAAAGGTCGCCCCCGTCCAGTTCGCCGCCGGTGCGGCGGCCCCTGAGAACAACGCCAGGTAGTAGCCGGCCGGCTTCGGCGTGGCTCCCAGTGCGACACTGAGGATGTGCGCCAACCCCTCCAGCACGATCAGGTTGTCGCCTTCCTTGGCCCACTCCCCACCATTGACGCGACCGAAATACTCGCCGCGAGCGTAGACCTGTTCGCCGAGCAGCTTGGCAACCGCCCAGACATACAGCGCATGGCACAGCGCATGGAAGAAGGTGCGCACAGCCGGAACGCACACAAGGGCGCCGATCAGCAGCACCAGAGCAAGAATGAAGTAGGACATGATTACCTCTTGGTAAGTCATGCCGCACTCTTGCGCAGCGGATTTAAGGCCCGGAAAGTCGGGAGGGTTTCAGTTTACCGCCGTAATCAAGCGCCGATCCAGCACTACAGAGGTGCCGCCCGGCGCCGAAATCCCGCTCATGACGCCGCCCTGTACTTCCACGATGGTGCCGGAGCTGGTGCCCATAACATAGCCGTTCTCGGCCAGCCACACCACCACGGGCGCGCCGCCCGCCGCCACAT
>JBLUOL010000228.1:0-6647 GCA_048065775.1 Pseudomonas sp. GW6 | reverse complement strand
ATCGCTGCAGGCGGCCGGTAGCGAACCGCGCTCATTGCGCGCGGTGCTGCTCGCAGCGCTGGCGGTCACCCTGCTCAACCCGCACGTCTATCTGGATACCGTGCTGCTGATCGGCTCGCTCGGTGCCCAGCAACCTGAACCCGGCGCCTATGCCGCTGGCGCGGCCAGCGCGTCCTTTCTCTGGTTCAGCGCTCTGGCGCTCGGCGCGGCCTGGCTGGCGCCCTGGTTGGCAAAGCCGTTGACCTGGCGCCTGATCGATCTGGGCGTGGCGGCGATGATGTTCGCGGTGGCGGCGCAGTTGATTCTGGGTGCGTTGTAAGGTTTGCAGTCGCGCATAATGCGTCTGGCCTATTACGGGCGCCTCTAGCAACGTAAGCGAGGCAGCCAGCGCAAGGCAAAAACAGGCGAAAAAGCGCAGTTTACGAGTTGTAAATGAGCATTTTGAGCCTGTTTTTAACGCCGCGATGGCAACGCAGGTAGTTGTTAGAGATGCCCTTACGCCAGGAGCAACAATGGATACCCTGCATGCGATGCGCGTGTTCGTTCAAGTGGTCGAGCGCGGCAGCTTCACCGCTGCGGCCCAGGCGCTGGATCTGTCCACCGCGCAGGTATCGCGACTGATCACCGAGCTGGAGCAACATCTCGAGGCACGCCTGCTGCAGCGCACCACGCGGCGCCTGGCGCTGACCGAAACCGGCGAGCGCTATCTGGAGCGCTGCCGGCAGATTCTTGGCCAGATCGACGAAGCCGACGCCGAAGCGCGCGGCGCCCACCACACCCCCAGCGGTCGCTTGCGCGTGCACACCATGACCGGCCTCGGCCTGCAGCACCTGACGCCATTGATCGCCCGCTACGCCGAGCGTTATCCACAGGTGGTGGTAGAGCTCACCCTGGCGCAACGCACCCCTGATCTGCTCGAAGACGGCCACGACGTGACCGTCGCCTTCGCCCGCGACCTGCCGGACTCGCAACTGGTGGCGCAACGCCTGGGTCCGGTCTACAGCGTACTCTGCGCCGCCCCCAGCTACCTGGCCCAGCATGGCATCCCGCAGCAGCCGAGCGATCTGCAGCAGCACCGCTACCTGCGCCTGACCGACCCGCTGTACCGTGGCCAATGGGATTTCGGCGACGAGCAACTGGAGGCGCTGCCGGCCGAGTGCTTTCAGGTCAACGTCGCTGAAGCCCTGGTCAAGGCGGCCCAGGCCGGCATGGGTTTCTGTCTGCTGCCTTCGTTCGTCGCCAGCCAGCCGCTGCGTGAAGGACGCCTGCTGCGCATCCTGCCGCAGCACCGGCTGCGCGCCCTGAACATCTATGCGATGTATCCGTCACGACGCTTTCTCGATGCCAAGACCCGCACCTGGGTGGAGTTTCTCAAGGCCGAACTGCCGCCGCTGCTGCGCGCTGACGAAGCGGTACTGGACGACGCGCAATACTGGGCGACGCCTGCAGGATTGTTGCGCTATAGGTAATGGTCATTCACCCGGAACGCGCTTTTTCGCACCTCGATGCCTCACTAGGATGACTTCGAACCCACGAAGAATCCCAAGAGGATCGCCCCAATGAAGAACCTTCTCACTGCCACTGTCCTGTCCCTTTCCACTCTGCTGGCCACTCAGGCCTGCTTCGCCGAAGAGTCGGCGGCCTTCGTCGCTCATCAACAGGCCCACCAGCAACAGCCGCACGCCACAGCCACCCAGCAGGCGCAAACCGCGAGCACACAGAACAGCGATCAGCACGGTTGAACCAGAGCTTACCTGGCGCCGGCCGCGCTCCTGACCGGCGTCCCTCGGGCCGCTGAAACGGCCCTTTTTCCTGCATCGAGGCCACCATGAAACGTATCGTCTGCCTGCTCGCTTTCGGCTGCGCCGCCACCCTGGCACATGCCGAAACGCCCGAGCACTACCACTACGGCATGCACCTGGACATTGCCAAGGTCATCAGCCAGACCCTGCCGCAAGGCTGCGAAGCGGGTGAAGCCCGCATGGTCTACCTGGATTCCAAAGGTGAACAGCACACGCTGATCTACCAACGTACCGGCGAAGACTGCCGCTACTGAGCACCGCAAAGGCCACACATCCTGGCTCTACCTGGACCGCACGAACTCGGCGCTGAAGCGTCCACCGTCTGGCCGCGTGAAGGTCTCGTACATCCGATCCCCCTCGACCCTCAGCTGCAACTCCTTCGTCGTCCTGACGCCACCGACCCAGTTGGGAAAGGTGGCGCCCTCGACCCGGTTACCGGCAAAACGCCCCTGCTCGTCGACGCTGTAGGTGCCAAAGAAGCCGATGCTCGACGCCATGGCACGGCGATTTTCTTCGTCACTACCCCCGCCGCGCGCATCGGATGCAAAACGCGGTGTATCGCCGTTGGTCAGCACTTCGACGAAATGCATGTCAGGCGTGAATACCAGCATGCCTTGCGGGTTGTCACCGTACGGACGCTCGATCCTGCCATCTGCTTCCAGGGTGGCGGAAACCATACGCCAGGTGCCTGCCACCTGGTTGATCGCACGCGCGTCGGATTCGCTCCCGCTGGCCGTGGCGCTCAGGGCCAGTGCCAGCAAACCGGCCATCAGTGTTGGCCGCGAAAAGGACCAGCCCCTGTCAGCCAGATCAATCCACAGGGAGGCTCGGGTGCTCTGCTCGATCTTCATCGGTAATCTCCTTAAAGGGTGAAACCGATGGTATGAGCCGGGTCGAGCTATGATAAGCCCCACCAATACGAACGCCCTCGTGAAGAAAACTCACCAATGAGCAACGCCAGCCTCCCCGATCTCAAGGCCTTCATTCAGGTCGCTCAGCAGCGCAGCTTCCAGAAGGCCGCCGATTCCCTCGGGGTATCGCGCTCCTCTCTCAGTCATGCAATCAAGGGGCTCGAACAGCGCCTGGGGGTTCGCCTGCTGCACCGCACCACCCGCAGCGTGGCCGTGACGGAGGCCGGGGAACAGTTGCTGCAGCGCCTGACGCCTCTGCTTCAGGAGCTGGACGACGCACTGGATGCGGTCAGCCATGGGCCCGAGGAACTCGCCGGGACCCTGCGCATCAATGCCAGCAAGGGCGGCGCGCGCTGGTTGCTCGAGCAGGTGATACCGATTTTCCTGCAACGCCATCCCCACGTGGAGCTCGACCTGGTCAGCGAGGGCAGGCTGGTGGATATCGTCGCCGAGGGTTTCGACGCCGGCGTGCGCCTGGCCGAGTCGGTCCCCAAGGACATGGTGGCGGTACCCTTCGGCGGTGACGTACGCTTCGTCACCGTCGCCTCACCGGCGTATATCGCCACCTTCGGGCGTCCTGACACACCTGACGAGCTACGATGCCATCGCTGCATCCGCCAACGCATGCCCAGCGGCAAGCGTTATCGCTGGGAGTTCGAACGGGGCACGCAGCACCTGGCGCTCGATGTACCGGGCACATTGAGCCTGGATGACAACGACTTGCTGGTCGAGGCTGCCTGTCGCGGGCTGGGTATCGCCTACGTTCCACAGGCTTTTGCTCGCAAGGCACTGGAGGCAGGCAAGCTGATCTTGCTGCTGGAGGACTGGACGCCGCCTTTCCCGGGCCTGTGTCTCTACTACTCCAGCTATCGCCACGTTCCGGCGCCGCTGCAGGCCTTCATTGCCATCCTCCGCGAACGGGCCTAGCAGGCTGTTGAAAAATCACCTCGGCCTTGGCCTCACGCGTCGCCCTAGCGCCTGCATGCAGGCAGTCGCCGCCTGCGTTCTTCAACTGCCTGCTACAGCAGCTGGCTCCCGACGACCGGGAGCCACGTTGCTCCGATGACGCGGTCTATGCTGAACAGGTACTACCCAGTCGCGATGCGCTCGAAGCGCAGCTCAGCACCGTTGTGAGCCCAGGCACAGGGGTAGCACCACGGTTGCACCATGATGACGCAGCGCCTCGGCAGACTGGATTGGGCGAATCCTTCGCTCTTGCCCGAATCGAAGCTGCGGAGTGTGGTTGATACTCTGCAACTCAAGGAGCACAGGGGCTACAGCGTCAACCTTGAGGGTGAAATGAACGTCCGTCGGGATGCCACCCAAATTGGTTGCACCTAGTTGCACCAGATGCCAAAGCAGGTTTAATCTCCCGCAGCTTTTTTGTTGCCCGCCATCCATGGCGGCAGCCCCTAGGGCCGTCGCAAGCGACGCCAGAAACTGCTCCAGGCAGCTTCACCCTGTACAACCGACAAAAATAGGACACCCCTATGGCCACCACCACGCTTGGCGTAAAACTCGACGATGCTACCCGCGAGCGCCTGAAAAAGGCCGCTGCGCAGATCGACCGTACGCCGCACTGGATGATCAAGCAGGCGATCTTCAATTATCTGGAGCAAGTCGAGAGTGGCCTGACGCCCGCCGAGCATGCCGGCCTGGCTGCTGCCGCCGGTGAAGAAGCGCTGGAGTCGCTGACCGAGCAGGGCCTGCAGGTGTTCCTCGATTTCGCCGAAAGCATCCTCCCGCAGTCGGTGCTGCGCGCCGCCATCACCAGCGCCTATCGCCGCCCGGAAACCGAAGTGGTGCCGATGCTGCTGGAGCAGGCGCGCCTGAACAAGGAACAGGCCGAGGCTTCGCAGAAGCTGGCCCTGGGGATTGCCGAGAAGCTGCGCAACCAGAAGAACGCCAGCGGCCGTCAGGGCCTGGTGCAGGGCCTGCTGCAGGAGTTCTCGCTGTCGTCGCAGGAAGGCGTGGCGCTGATGTGCCTGGCTGAAGCCCTGCTGCGCATTCCCGACAAGGCCACTCGCGATGCACTGATCCGCGACAAGATTGCCAACGGCAACTGGAGCCAGCACCTCGGCCAGAGCCCGTCGATGTTCGTCAACGCGGCGAGCTGGGGCCTGCTGATCACCGGCAAGCTGGTGTCGACCCACACCGAGGCCGGCATGACCTCGGCGCTCAACCGCCTGATCGGCAAGAGCGGCGAGCCGGTGATCCGCAAGGGTGTGGACATGGCCATGCGCCTGATGGGCGAACAGTTCGTCACCGGCGAAACCATCGCCGAGGCCCTGGCCAACGCCGCCACCCTGGAAGCCAAGGGCTTCCGCTACTCCTACGACATGCTCGGTGAAGCCGCGCTGACCGAGGAAGACGCCAAGCGCTACCTGGCCTCCTACGAGCAGGCGATTCATGCCATCGGCAAGGCCTCGCACGGTCGCGGCATCTACGAAGGCCCGGGCATCTCGATCAAGCTCTCCGCCCTGCACCCGCGCTACAGCCGCGCCCAGTACGAGCGCGTGATGGACGAGCTGTACCCGACCCTGCTGGGCCTGACCCAGCTGGCCAAGCAGTACGACATCGGCCTCAACATCGACGCCGAGGAAGCCGACCGCCTGGAGCTGTCGCTGGATCTGCTCGAGCGCCTGTGCTTCGAGCCCTCCCTGGCCGGCTGGAACGGCATCGGTTTCGTCATCCAGGCCTACCAGAAGCGCTGCCCCTATGTGATCGACTACGTCATCGACCTGGCCAAGCGCAGCCGTCATCGCCTGATGATCCGTCTGGTCAAGGGCGCCTACTGGGACAGCGAGATCAAGCTGGCCCAGGTCAATGGTCTGGAAGGCTACCCGGTGTACACCCGCAAGCCGTACACCGACGTGTCCTACCTGGCCTGCGCACGCAAGCTGCTGGCCGCGCCGGAAGCCATCTACCCGCAGTTCGCCACCCACAACGCCCACTCGCTGTCGGCCATCTACCAGCTGGCCGGGCAGAACTACTACCCGGGCCAGTACGAGTTCCAGTGCCTGCATGGCATGGGCGAGCCGTTGTACGAGCAGGTGGTGGGCAAGATCGCCGACGGCAAGCTGAACCGCCCGTGCCGCATCTACGCACCGGTGGGCAGCCATGAAACCCTGCTGGCCTACCTGGTACGCCGTCTGCTGGAAAACGGCGCCAACACCAGCTTCGTCAACCGCATCGCCGACCACAGCATCTCGCTGAAAGACCTGGTCCTCGACCCGGTGCTGCAGGTCGAGCAGATGGCCGCGCAGGAAGGTGCCATCGGCCTGCCGCATCCGCGTATCGCCCTGCCGCGTGACCTGTACGGCAAGGAGCGGGTCAACTCCGCTGGCCTCGACCTGGCCAACGAACACCGCCTCGGCTCGCTGTCCTCGGCGCTGCTGTCGTCCACCAATCTCAGCTACGTCGCCGAACCGATGCTCGGCTGCGATGCACCTAACCCGGGCGAGCCGGAGCCAGTGCGCAACCCGGCCGATCACCGTGACCTGGTCGGCCACGTGCGCGAAGCCAGCGTCAAGGATGTCGACAGCGCCATCCTCTGCGCCCTGGCCAGCGGGCAGATCTGGCAGTCGACCCTGTCGGCCGAACGTGCCGCCGTGCTGGAACGCGCCGCCGACCTGATGGAAGCCGAACTGCAACAGCTGATGGGCCTGCTGGTGCGCGAGTCCGGCAAGACCTTCGCCAACGCCATCGCCGAGGTGCGTGAGGCGGTGGACTTCCTGCGTTACTACGCGATCCAGGCCCGCAGCTTCGGCAACGACAGCCACCGCCCGCTGGGCCCGGTGGTGTGCATCAGCCCGTGGAACTTTCCCCTGGCGATCTTCAGTGGCCAGGTGGCCGCCGCGCTCGCCGCCGGCAACACCGTGCTGGCCAAGCCGGCCGAACAGACGCCGCTGATCGCCGCCCAGGCCGTGCGTAT
>JBLUOL010000227.1:0-6869 GCA_048065775.1 Pseudomonas sp. GW6 | reverse complement strand
CGCGGGGCAAGGCGCTGTACCACCTGCATGGCTGGAAGGCCTTCGCCGCCAGCGCCTGGTGCGGCCTGGTGTTCGCCTGTGCCTTCGTCATCCCGCTGCTGCAACTGCTGGCCTGGTTCTGGCAACGCGGCCGCTTCGATCTCGATGAGCGCTACGCCGGGCTGATTCTGCATACCCTTTACCTGGGCGGCATGGCGGCGCTGATCACCGTCAGTGTGGCCATGCTGCTGGCCTTCGCCCGCCGCCAGGCGCCGAATCGTGGCGTGCGCTTCGGCGTCGCGCTGGGCAATCTCGGCTATGCCTTGCCGGGTTCGGTGCTGGCGGTGGCAATCATGCTGGCGTTCAGTTTTTTGGATCGTGAACTGGTGATTCCGTTGTCCACTGCACTGGGTGGTGCTGGTAAGCCCTTGCTGCTGGGCAGTCTGGCAGCGTTGCTGGTGGCTTATCTGATCCGCTTCATGGCGGTGGCCTTCGGGCCGCTGGAGACCAGCCTGGCGCGTATTCGTCCGTCCCTGCCCGAGGCTTCGCGCAGCCTTGGCGTTGGCAGCTTTGGGCTGTTCTTCAGGGTCTATCTGCCGCTGCTGCTGCCGGGCACCTTGTCGGCCGCGCTGCTGGTATTCGTCGACGTGCTCAAGGAAATGCCGGCGACCCTGCTGATGCGTCCGTTCGGCTGGGACACGCTGTCGGTACGGGTATTTGAAATGACCAGCGAAGGCGAATGGGCGCGCGCCTCGCTGCCGGCGCTGACCCTGGTGCTGGTCGGCCTGCTGCCGGTGATTCTGCTGATCCGCCGTTCGGCCCGCGGTTTCGGTTGATCAAGACAGCGATGTAGGGCGGGTGCAACCCGCCAGTTTCGGGGCATGGCGGGTTGCACCCGCTCTACGACCTGAAGCCAGGATGACCCCCCGGACGCATGCGGCTACAATGCGCGCCATTCGCGAGTCGGGGCAGCCCGACAGGACTCATCTAGAAGCGTAGCCGAGGCCGCCAGTGCAAGGCGAAAGTGGGAGAGAAAGCGGAATGTATTTTTGTACATGAGCATTTCGAGCCCACTTTCAAAGCAGCAATGGCAACGCAGCTAGCTTCTCGGGGGTCTGAATCGCTTCGCCAAGCCCGGAAGGAGATAACCCATGGGACAGCGCACCCCCCTCTATGACCTGCACCTGGCACTGGGGGCCAAGATGGTGGATTTCGGCGGCTGGGACATGCCGCTGCACTACGGTTCGCAAGTGGAGGAGCATCATCAGGTGCGCCGCGAGTGCGGCGTGTTCGATGTCTCGCACATGTGCGTGGTGGACGTGAGCGGCAGTCAGGCGAAGGCCTTCCTGCAGCGCCTGCTGGCCAACGACGTGGCCCGCCTGGAGAGCCCCGGCAAGGCGCTGTATAGCGCCATGCTCAATGAGCTGGGCGGGGTCATCGACGACCTGATCGTTTACCTCACCGAGCAGGGTTACCGCCTGGTGGTCAACGCTGGTACCCGTGACAAGGACCTGGCGTGGATGCATGCCCAGGCGAGCGATTTCGATGTGCAACTGCGCGAGCGTCGCGATCTGGCCATGCTCGCCATTCAGGGGCCGAAGGCGCGCGCACGCGTTTCCGAACTGTTGAGCCAGGCACGTGCCGCACTGATCCACGAGCTCAAGCCATTCCAGGGCCTGCCCGAGGGGGACTGGTTCATCGCGCGTACCGGTTATACCGGCGAAGATGGCCTGGAAATCGTGCTGCCGGTGACCGAGGTGGCGTCCTTCCTCAACGACCTGGTCGGTGCTGGTATTTCGCCTATCGGCCTTGGCGCCCGTGACACCCTGCGCCTCGAGGCGGGTATGAACCTCTACGGCCAGGACATGGATGAACAGGTCAGCCCGCTGGCCGCCAATATGGCCTGGACCATCGCCTGGGAGCCAGCCGAGCGCGACTTCATCGGGCGCCCGGCGCTGCAGGCGCAGCGCGCCGCCGGTTGCCCGAGCAAGCTCGTTGGCCTGGTGCTGGAGGAGCGTGGCGTGCTGCGCGCACACCAGGTGGTGCGCGTCGAAGGTATCGGTGACGGTGAGATCACCAGCGGCAGCTTCTCGCCTACGCTGAACAAATCCATCGCGCTGGCACGGGTGCCGGCAGCCACTGGGGATCGTGCCGAGGTGGAGATCCGCGGCAAGTGGTACCCGGTGCGGGTGGTCAGGCCAGGTTTCGTGCGCAACGGCAAAACTCTTATCTGAATCATCAGGTCGTGGTGCTGGCTTCCCCTGGCGCCGCGGCCTGCTAAATTGTCCTGACGGCCCACTTGCCGTCATCGCTTACGAGGAAAGACACATGAGCAATATCCCCGCCGATCTGCGTTATGCCGCCAGCCACGAGTGGGCGCGCCTGGAGGCTGACGGCAGTGTGACCGTGGGCATCTCCGACCACGCCCAGGAAGCCCTTGGTGACGTGGTGTTCATCGAGCTGCCGGAAGTTGGCAAGCAGCTGAACGCCGGCCAGGAAGCTGGCGTGGTGGAGTCGGTCAAGGCTGCTTCCGACATCTATGCGCCAGTTGGCGGCGAAGTGATCGCCATCAACGAAGCACTGGCCGACAGTCCGGAAAGCGTCAACAGCGATCCGTACGGCAGCTGGTTCTTCAAGCTCAAGCCAAGCGATGCCAGCGAGCTGGACAAGCTGCTGGACGCAGCAGCCTATCAGGCTGCTGCTGACGCCGACGCCTGATTCATCTGGCCTCGACCCGGAAACCCGCTACGGCGGGTTTCTGCGTTTCTGGGCTCCGCTAATGAATTCGCTTGTAGGGCGTCAGTGGTAGCCCGAATGTAATCCGGGGAGTGACGATACCCCTTGTGGGAGGCGCTTCAGCGGCGAGCTCTTGTCGCGGCTAAAGCCCCTCCCACGATTTGTGCGCATGCATCGGTTGATGCAGATAGGCGCGTTCCTGTAAGGCCTGTTAAATCCCCTCCTTAACCGCTGGTCAGTTGGGCTAACACTTTTCCGAAATACAGTATATAAAAATACATATTGTATTTAGTGAAGGTGTTGTATGGCCGAATCCATCGATATCCAGCAGTTGCGTGCCAATGCTGACGCTGCCGGGCAGTTGCTCAAGGCATTGGCCAATCCGGATCGTCTGCTGCTGCTCTGCCAGTTGTCGCAGGGCGAGCGCAACGTCAGTGAGCTGGAGGCGCTGCTCGGTATCCAGCAGCCCACGCTGTCCCAGCAACTGGCGGTGCTGCGCCGCGAAGGGCTGGTGGAAACCCGCCGCGACGGCAAGCAGATCTTCTATCGCATCAGCAGTCCGGCTGCGCTGGCGGTAATCGAGACCCTGTACCGGCTGTTCTGCGAGGGTCAGCAATGAATATCGACTGGGTCGCTTTCACGCCCTGGAGTGCTATGGCTGGCGGTGCCCTGATCGGCCTGGCTGCATCCGTGTTCGCCTTGGCCAATGGTCGGGTGGCCGGTATCAGTGGCCTGCTCGGCAGCTTGCTGCAGCGCCAGGGTGAAGGGCGTGGCGAGAAAGTGTTCTTTCTCATCGGTCTGTTGTTGGCGCCTGTGCTCTGGGGAGCGTTCACCGCTTTGCCGCCGATTCATTTCGAGACGGGCAGCCTGGGCTTGATCGTCGCCGGCTTGCTGGTCGGCATTGGCACTCGCTATGGCTCGGGCTGCACCAGTGGCCACGGCGTCTGCGGCATTTCCCGTCTGTCGCCACGCTCGCTGGTGGCCACGCTGGGTTTCATGGCCAGCGGTTTCGTCACGGTATTTGTCCTGCGTCATCTACTGGGGGCTTGAACATGGCCAGACTCAGTGCATTCGCTTGCGGCCTGCTGTTTGGCCTCGGCCTATTGTTGGCGGGCATGGCCGATCCAGCCAAGGTGCTGGCCTTTCTCGATCTGGCCGGTAACTGGGACCCCTCACTCGCCCTGGTGATGGTGGGGGCCATCGGCGCAGCGGCGCTGCCGTTGAATCTGGCGCAACGGCGTGCACAGGCACTGCTAGGCGGCGCCATGCAGCTGCCGACGCGCCGCGATCTCGATGCTCGCCTGATTGGCGGCAGCCTGCTGTTCGGTGTCGGTTGGGGTATTGCCGGCATCTGTCCGGGGCCGGCCGTTGCCATTCTGCTGACCGGGCACTGGCAAGCACTGCTGTTCGCCGCGGCGATGCTCGCCGGGATGCTGATCTTTACCGCGCTGGAAGGCTGGCGCGGACGTTGACCTGGAGAACTTCGATGAAAGCCAATGTTGGAACGCTCGACCGTAGCCTGCGTATCGCCGCAGGTCTGATCCTCATTGCCCTGAGCCTGGCCGGCGTCATCGGCCTGTGGGGCTGGATCGGAGTGGTGCCGCTGGCTACCGGCATATTCCGCTTTTGCCCGGCGTATCCGCTGCTGGGCATCAGTACCTGCAAAATGAAATGAAACACATCGACTGAGGCGGCATGCATGTGCGGCTTGATGTAGATCAAGCCGCACCGGGTTTGCGCTGGGCATGGTCAGGACATAACCAGAACAGCCAATACCTGAGGAGATATACGCATGCGCACTCTGAGCCTGATGGCCGGGTTGTGCTTGGGCGCCAGCGCCTGGGCCAGTCTACCGGTCAACGAACCCGTCGAGCCTATCGCGCCGGCCGAGATCACCGATCCGGCCAAGGTGGAGTTGGGCAAGCAGCTGTTCTTCGACCCGCGCCTGTCGCGCTCGGGGTTCATTTCCTGCAACTCCTGCCACAACCTGTCGATGGGCGGCAGCGACAACCTGCCCAGCTCCATCGGCCACAACTGGCAGCAAGGGCCGATCAATTCGCCCACCGTGCTCAACTCCAGTCTCAACCTCGCGCAGTTCTGGGATGGCCGCGCCGCCGACCTCAAGGAGCAGGCTGCCGGCCCCATTGCCAACCCGATGGAGATGGCCTTCACCCACATTCTCGCCATCGACGTGCTGCGCTCGATCCCGCAGTACCGCGAGTCGTTCAAGGCCGTGTACAAGACCGACGAGATCACCCTGGATGAGGTGACAGACGCCATCGCCGAGTTCGAGAAGACCCTGGTCACGCCCAATTCGCGCTTCGACCTGTGGCTCAAGGGCGACCAGCAGGCCATCACCCAGGCGGAACTGGAGGGTTACGAGCTGTTCAAGTCCATCGGTTGCGTGGCTTGCCACAACGGGCCGGCGCTGGGTGGCAACTCGTTCCAGAAGATGGGGCTAGTCGAACCCTATGAAACCAGCAACCCGGCCGAGGGCGTGGCTGGCCTGACCGGCAAGGACGCCGACCGCTTCAAGTTCAAGGTGCCGACCCTGCGCAACGTCGAGCTGACCTATCCCTACTTCCATGACGGCGCCTACTGGAAGCTGGAGGAGTCGGTGGACATCATGGCGCGTTTGCAGCTCGGCCGGCAGTTGAGCGAAGGCGAGATTGGCAAGATCACCGCCTTCCTCAAGACCCTGACCGGTGAGCAGCCGAGCTTTGCCCTGCCGATCCTGCCACCGTCGAACAACGATACGCCGCGCCCGCAACCGTTCGAGTAATCATTCGCGGGAGAAGGATACGAAAACGCCCGGCAAATGCCGGGCGTTTCATTGGGAGCCGGAATGATCTACGTCGGCATCTGTGGGAGGCGCTTCAGCGACGAGCTTCTGCAACTGTGCCGCAAGCGTCCGGTGCCGAGGTTCAAACGCCCTGTGGTGCCGGCTGCTGCTGGGTGATGCAGTGGATATTACCACCGCCGAGCAGGATCTCGCGGCCCGGCACCATCACCACGCGGTGCTCGGGGAACGCGCGCTGCAGGATGGCGCGGGCTTCTTCGTCCTTCGGGTCATCGAAGCTTGGCGCGACG
This sequence comes from Pseudomonas sp. GW6, assembly GCA_048065775.1. Lineage (GTDB taxonomy): Bacteria > Pseudomonadota > Gammaproteobacteria > Pseudomonadales > Pseudomonadaceae > Aquipseudomonas. The sequence goes on along the minus strand of JBLUOL010000227.1, from coordinate 1,064 downwards.
ATGCCGCCGTTGACGATAAGGAAGTTGACGTAGGAGCCGGCCAGACGAACCTCCGGGCTGCGCTCCTGGCTGCCGTCGACGATATCGACGCCCGCGCATTCTTCTGCGGTGGCATGGATCGGGCCAGGTATCGGCATCTTGTGCACGGTCAGCTGACGGCCCTTGGCGTCGCGGGCGCTTTCCAGCACGCGCATGGCGGCCTGGCAGCGCGGGTAGTTGGGATCGTTGGTATCATCTGTCCAGGCCAGCAGCACTTCACCGGGGCGCACATAGCAGCAGAAGTTGTCGACGTGGCCGTCGGTCTCGTCGTTGTACAGGCCGTCCGGCAGCCAGATCACCGTGTCGATGGCCAGGTGCTCGCGCAGCACATTCTCGATCTCTTCGCGCGACAGGTGCGGGTTGCGGTTCCTGTTGAGCAGGCACTCCTCGGTGGTGATCAGGGTGCCTTCGCCGTCGACGTGGATCGAGCCACCCTCGAGCACGAAACCTTCGGTGCGATAGCGCTTGCAGCCTTCGATCTCGAGGATCTTGCGCGCCACCTGGTCGTCGCGCAGCCAGGGCCAGTACAGGCCGCCATCGAAGCCGCCCCAGGCGTTGAAGGCCCAGTCCACGCCACGCACTGCGCCGTTGTCGTCGATCACGAAGGTTGGCCCGGTATCACGCACCCAGGCGTCGTCGGTGGTGATTTCCACCAGGCGGATGTTGGCGTCATCCAGGCGTGCGCGGGCGTTCTCGTATTGCGCGGCGGAGACGCAGACGGTCACCGGCTCGAACTGGGCGATGGCCTTGGCCACGGCAGTGAAGGCCGCCTGGGCCGGCTTGCCGCCGTTGCGCCAGTTGTCCGGGCGCTCGGGCCAGACCATCCAGGTCTGGCTGTGCGGTTCCCATTCTGCCGGCATGCGGAAGCCATCGGCGCGTGGTGTGGTGGTCAGGGTGGTCATGTTTCACCTGTAGCCCGGATGCAATCCGGGGAGTCGTGAGAAAAAGCCCCGGATTGCATCCGTATATGGACTCCTCCCGTTTTGCCAGTGAAATAATCTGCCTCTGAACCTAGGTACGACTGC
>JBLUOL010000226.1:0-6906 GCA_048065775.1 Pseudomonas sp. GW6 | reverse complement strand
AGGCCTGAGCCAGTTGCTCGGCACCATCGTGCGGGCAAGCCTGCACGCCTGGCGGCAGTTTCAGTTCAGAGATCGCCATACCAACTCCTGCCATCTCGGGTGATCAGTGCGACCGACGCCATGGGCCCCCAGCTGCCGGCGGTGTAGGGCTTCGGCGCCTCGCCGAGACGATGCCAGCCGTCGATCAACTGATCGCACCACTGCCAGGCGTACTCGATCTCGTCCTTGCGCACGAACAGGTTCTGGTTGCCGCGCATCACTTCAAGCAGCAGACGCTCATAGGCATCAGGGATGCGCGCACTGCGGTAGGTATCGGAGAAACTCAGCTGCAGCGGGCCGCTGCGCAGCTGCATGCCCTTGTCCAGGCCCTGATCCTTGGTCAGCACCTGCAGGGCGATGCCCTCGTCCGGCTGCAGGCGGATGATCAGCTTGTTGCCGATCAGCTGACGCTGCTCCGGGGCGAAGATGTAGTGCGGCGGCGCCTTGAAGTGGATGACGATCTGCGACAGCTTCTGAGGCATGCGCTTGCCGGTGCGCAGGTAAAACGGCACGCCGGCCCAGCGCCAGTTGCGAATGTCGGCACGCAGGGCGACGAAGGTTTCGGTATCGCTCTGGGTATTGGAGTTCTCTTCCTCCAGATAGCCCGGCACCGGTCGCCCGTCACTGCTGCCGGCCACGTACTGGCCGCGCACCACGCGCTGGCCGAGCTGCTCGACGCTGATCGGCTCCAGCGCCTTGAGCACCTTGACCTTCTCGTCGCGAATGCTGTCGGCGGACAGGTCGCTGGGCGGGTCCATGGCGATCAGGCAAAGCAACTGCAGCAGGTGGTTCTGGATCATGTCGCGCAGTTGCCCGGCCTGATCGAAGTAGCCCCAACGCCCCTCGATACCGACCTTCTCGGCCACGGTGATTTCCACGTGGGAGATGTGGTTCTGGTTCCACTGGGTTTCGAACAGGCTGTTGGCAAAACGCAGGGCAATCAGGTTCTGCACCGTCTCCTTGCCCAGGTAATGATCGATGCGATAGACGCGGTTCTCCGGGAACACCTGGGCCACGGCATCGTTGACCGCACGCGAGGACGTCAGGTCATGGCCGATCGGCTTTTCCAGCACTACCCGCGTGCCCTCGGCCAGCCCGACGGCGGCCAGGTTGGCGCAGATGCCGCCATACACCGAGGCGGGCGTGGCGAAGTAGGCGATCAACTGATTCTGCGCGCTGACATGCTCGAACAACGCCGAGTAGTCCTCGGCCTTGAGAAAATCCATGCTCAGGTAGCTCAGACGTGCGAGGAAGCGCGTCAGGTCGGTTTCCGTCAGCTCCTTGGCTGGTACGTGCAGGCGCAACGCCTGTTCGATGGCGCGCAGGTGGTCACTCGGCTCGCCCGTTTCACGGGCCAAGGCGAGGATGCGCGTGGCATCGTGCAGCAAACCGGCACGATCGAGCTGGTAAAGCGCAGGAAACAGCTTGCGCAAGGCCAGATCGCCCAGCGCGCCGAACAAGGCAAAGGTGCAGGATTCAAGCTTCATCGCGGGCATGAGTTTGTTCTTTTATCAAGATGAACTAGAAATACCGGGTGATACTGCTTTTATCAAGGAAAAATATTGTTATAGCAACAACATTATTCACAATACCCGATAAGTCAGTGGTGACCTTGGGGCGGCATCAGTAGGATAGGCCGGTTGTTTTACCGCCCATCGCCTGTCGCCAAGCCCGTTCAACCGCCTGTTAGGAGCCCCTATGGACCGAGTGCGCAACCTGCTGGAACAGATCCAGAGCCGCCTTGACGACCTGAACAAGGCCGAACGCAAGGTCGCCGAAGTGATCCTGCATGATCCGCAGCAGGCCACGCGCTTCAGCATCGCCGCACTGGCCCAGGCGGCGGGTGTCAGCGAGCCGACAGTCAACCGTTTCTGCCGCTCGTTCGGCGCCAACGGCTACCCGGAACTGAAGATGCAACTGGCGCAGAGCCTGGCCAGCGGCGCCGCCTACGTCAGCCGCGCGGTATCGGCCGACGACGGCCCCGAGGCCTACACCCGGAAGATCTTCGGCAGCACCATCGCCTCGCTGGACACTGCCTGCCAGAGCCTCGACCCGCAGCACGTCAGCCGCGCCGTCGACCTGCTGATCCAGGCGCGGCAGATCCATTTCTTCGGCCTCGGCGCCTCGGCGTCGGTGGCACTGGACGCGCAGCACAAGTTCTTTCGCTTCAACCTGGCAGTGTCAGCGCATTCCGACGTGCTGATGCAGCGCATGATCGCCTCGGTGGCGCACACCGGTGATCTGTTCGTGATCATTTCCTACACCGGGCGCACCCGCGAGCTGGTGGAGGTGGCGCGCCTGGCGCGCGAGAATGGCGCCTCGGTGCTCGGCCTTACCGCTGCCGGCTCGCCCCTGGCCAAGGCCAGCACCCTGAGCCTGGACATTCCACTGCCGGAAGACACCGACATCTACATGCCGATGACCTCGCGCATCATCCAGCTCACCGTGCTCGACGTGCTCGCCACCGGCGTCACCCTGCGCCGTGGCGTGGACTTCCAGCCGCACCTGCGCAAGATCAAGGAAAGTCTGACCGCCAGCCGCTACCCGGCGGATGAAGAGCCGCTCTAGGGCTTTTGTAGGAGCCAGCTTGCTGGCGATCGGTTCTATCGACATTCCTTGGAAAAGCATCGCCGGCAAGCCGGCTCCTACAGTTCTGGTGCGCTGGACGCTTCTGGTAGGCTTGCCGGCTTTTCCGAACCTGCCAGGAAATCCGCCATGCAAGCACTGATTGCCCTCAGCCGTTTTATCGGCAACACCTTCGCCGTCTGGGTGTTGCTGTTCGCCGTCATGGCCTTCTTCCAGCCCAGCTGGTTCCTGCCACTGACCGCCTGGATCGTGCCGCTGCTCGGGCTGATCATGTTCGGCATGGGACTGACCCTCAAAGGCGCGGACTTCCAGGAAGTCGCCCGCCGCCCGCTGGCCGTGCTGCTTGGCGTGCTGGCTCAGTTCATCATCATGCCCTGCACCGCCTGGCTGCTGTGCCAGGCATTCGCCCTGCCACCGGAAATCGCCGTGGGCGTGATCCTGGTGGGTTGCTGCCCAGGCGGCACCGCCTCCAACGTGATCACCTGGTTCGCCCGTGGCGACCTGGCGCTGTCGGTCTCGATCACCGCCGTCACTACCCTGCTCGCCCCGCTCGTGACCCCGGCGCTGATCTGGATGCTGGCCTCGGAGTGGCTGCCGGTGTCGTTCAGCGCCATGTTCATCTCCATCCTCAAGATGGTGCTGCTGCCCATCGCCCTGGGCCTGATCGCCCAGCGCCTGCTCGGCGAGCGAGTGAAGACCGCCGTCGAGGTGCTGCCGCTGATTTCCGTGGTGAGCATCGTCGCCATCGTCGCCGCCGTAGTCGCGGCCAGCCAGGGCAAGATCGCCGAATCCGGCCTGCTGATCATGGCCGTGGTGATCCTGCACAACGGCATCGGCCTGGGCCTGGGTTACCTGGCCGGACGCCTGTTCGGCATGTCGCTGGCGCAGCGCAAGACATTGTCGATCGAAGTCGGCATGCAGAACTCCGGCCTCGGCGCCGCCCTGGCCAGCGCGCACTTCAGCCCACTGGCCGCCGTGCCCAGCGCCCTGTTCAGCGTTTGGCACAACCTGTCCGGCCCGTTGCTGGCGACTTTTTACCGCCGTATGGGCCAGAACGCCAAGCACAGCGCAGACTGACTCGACGCCTCGCACCAATCCGGGGCACCTTGCCCCGGATACGCCAATATGCACAATATTGGCGCACGCGAGGACGACCTCCGCACCCTGAGCCCAGGGTGGCTCATCCGGGGGACGGCCCCTTCAGCCACTGGAGGTGACCATGTCCTGGATCATTCTGTTTCTCGCCGGCCTGTTCGAGGTCGGCTGGGCCATCGGCCTGAAATACACCGAAGGTTTCACCCGCCCCCTGCCAACGGCGCTGACCGTCTGCGCCATGCTGGTCAGCCTCGGCCTGCTAGGCCTGGCCATGAAGGAACTGCCGTTAGGCACCGCCTACGCCATCTGGACCGGCGTCGGCGCCGTAGGCACGGTGATCGCCGGCATCATCCTGTTCGGCGAGTCGATGGCGCTGCTGCGCCTGGCCAGCGTGGCGTTGATCGTCTGCGGCTTGATCGGGCTCAAGATGAGCCATTGAGAAAGCCAGAACTCAACTTCGTGGGAGGCGCTTTAGCGGCGAATCGCGGCTAAAGCCCCTCCCACACGCCCCTCGCTATCGCCAATCCCCACGCAAGGCCGCCACCTGCGCCTGCAACGCCTCGCGCTTGGCCTGCTCCGGCGCAATCGGCGTTCCCGCCACCAGGCACACCCGCGACCACAGGCGCTTGAACAGCCCTTTGTGCGGGTCGCGACTGAAGAAGCTGCCCCACAAACCTTGCAGCGCCATGGGAATTACCGGCACCGGGTTCTCTTCGAGAATGCGCTCGACACCCGCCTTGAACTCGTCGATCTCACCATCGCCGCTCAGCTTGCCCTCGGGGAAGATGCATACCAGCTCACCATTACGCAGGTACTCGGCGATCTTCTTGAACGCAGCGTCGTAGATCAGCAGGTCCTCATTGCGCCCGGCAATCGGCACGGTACCGGCGGTGCGGAAGACGAAGTTGAGCACCGGCAGATCGTAGATCTTGTAGTACATGACAAAGCGCACCGGCCGGCGAATGGCGCCGCCGATCAACAACGCATCGACGAAGGACACGTGGTTGCACACCAGCACCGCAGCCCCCTCATCAGGGATAGCATCGAGCCCCTTGTGCTCCACCCGGTACATCGAGTGCCCCAGCAGCCAGATGAGAAAGCGCATGCTGAACTCGGGGACGATCTTGAAGATGTAGCTGTTGACCGCGATGTTCATCAACGACACCACCAGAAACAGCTGCGGAATCGACAGCCCGGCGACGCTGAGAAAGAGAATCGCGACGATGGCCGAGGCGACCATGAACAGCGCATTGAGGATGTTGTTCGCCGCGATCACCCGCGCCCGCTCGTGCTCGGCGGTGCGCGACTGGATCAGCGCATACAGCGGCACGATGTAGAAGCCGCCGAATAGGCCGATGCCGAGGATGCAGCCGAGAATCCACCAGGCTTGGCCGTAGCCCAGCAGCGCCAGCCAGTCATGCGGCGCAGCAGCTTCGGGGAAACCGCCGGAGAACCACCACAGCAGCATGCCGAACAGGGTCAGACCGATGGAGCCGAACGGCACCAAGCCGATCTCCACCTTGTGCCCGCTCATGCGCTCGCAGAGCATCGAACCCAGGCCGATCCCCAACGAGAACACGGTGAGAATCAGCGTCACCACGCTCTCGTCGCCGTACAGCCACTCCTTGGCGTAGGCCGGAATCTGCGTCAGGTAGATCGCGCCGAGAAACCAGAACCAGGAATTGCCCACCAGCGAGCGCGACACCGCAGGGCGCTGGCCCAGGCCGAGCTTCATGATCACCCAGGACTGACGGAAGATATTCCAGTCCAGCGGCAGTTCAGGCATGGCAGCCGACGCCTTGGGAATGCCATGACTGGCCAGGTAGCCGAGCAGCGCCACACCGACCACCGAACTGGCGACGATGGGTGCATAACTGCTGCTGGCCATCATGATCCCGGCGCCGATGGTGCCGGCCAGAATTGCCAGGAAGGTGCCCATTTCCACCAGGGCGTTGCCGCCCACCAGCTCCTCTTCCTTCAGGTGCTGCGGCAGGATCGAATACTTGACCGGGCCGAACAGCGCCGACTGCGTGCCCATGGCGAACAGCACGGCGAGCATCAGCGGCAGGTTGTCGAGCAGCACCCCAGCGGCGCCGGCGAGCATGATCAGGATCTCAGCGAACTTGATCTTGCGGATCAGCGAGTCCTTGGCGAACTTCTCGCCAAACTGCCCACCGAGGGCGGAGAACAGAAAGAATGGCAGGATGAACAGCAAGGCGCAGAGATTGACCAGCAGATCGCGGTCGGCGCCCGTGTTGAGCTTGAAGAGGATGGCGAGAATCAGCGACTGCTTGAAGATGTTGTCGTTGAAGGCGCCGAGCAATTGCGTCACGAAAAACGGCAGAAAGCGCTTCTTGCCGAGCAGGGCGAACTGCGATTGTTGGGTCATCGTCCATGGTCCTCGCGGGGGTAGATTTGCCCGCACAGGCATTTGACTGCAAATCCCCCCACGAAAGCCACAAGGCAAATGCGAACGCCTTGGCTAACGAGGAGGTAAGACTGTTCATTTAAAGATGCGCGCTTAGCTCCCCTCTCCCCAGAGGGACGAGAGGACTAATCGCGTTCCACCACTTCTTGTGTGAACTACATTACCTTTTTTGTGGGAGGGGCTTTAGCCGCGACAGCAACCGCAAGAAGCTCGCCGCTTAAGCGCCTCCCACGCCCGACAACCTCGGCCCGGTAGGGTGCGCCACGCGCACCAAGACCCCGCGATTACCCGGTGCGCACGGCGCACCCTACGAGGCTTTAACCCTATCGCGCCGGCAAACGCGCGCCAAACGCAGCGCAAAAAAAACGGCAGCCCAATCGGGCTACCGTTCTCGAACTCGGAGAAAACGTCAGTGCCCTCGCACTGACTACAACCTCACCTGCACTCCCTGGGGAATGCCAGCGCAGTCTGACAAAAGCCAGCCTCAGCGTCCGTTTAGCTTTGTTACCTGCCTGCAAAGAAATGTAAACGGCGGATGACTGCACGGTCCGCCACGCGGCACAATCGCGCCCATGAACGCTCACCACCCCGCCTGCTGCAGCCCACTCGACACGCACAACCCGCTGCCAAACTCGCTTGCCGGCGCGCAGCTGATCAGCACCCGTTTCGACCCCACCCTGTTCGCCGAGGACGATTTCGCTCGCTGCGATATCGCCCCGGTGCGCGGCGTGGCCAAGCGTCAGGCCGAGTACCTGGCC
>JBLUOL010000225.1:0-6937 GCA_048065775.1 Pseudomonas sp. GW6 | reverse complement strand
GTCGCCGTAGCCCGGATGCAATCCGGGAAGCTCGCCCCGGACGTCATCCGGGCTACGCCAAGGACACCCTTATGCCCACTGCCCTTACCCGAATTCTCCTGAGCCTGTTGCTGTTGCTGCCACTGGCGGCACAGGCTGGCGAGGCCGACGATTTCGTCGCTGCCAACGCCAGCAAACAGGCCAAACTGCTGCAGGACTGGGCCGCCACGCCCAACACCGAACGCATGCCACTGCTGCAAGCCCTGCAGCAGGGCCGCGTCGGCAGCGATGCCGACAAACGTGCCTTCATCGAACAGGACGGCACCTGGCAAGCCGCTGATGGCAATGCCGAAGCCAACGGCACGCCACGCAAACTGCGCCTGAACAACCGCCTGCGCGGCCTGATCGCCTTCACCGTGGCCAGCCATCAGTTGCTCGATGACGCCGCCGCCGTGCGCCTCGCTGCTGCCAAGCAACTGCAACGCAATACACCGCCGGCATTGCTGCCCTTGCTGGAAAACCGCCTGAGCATGGAAGCCGACGAGAATGTACGCGACGCTATCACCCTGGCCCTGGCCAACCTGCAGCTGGAGGCCAGCGACCCAGCTGTGCGCCTGGCTGCCGTGGAGCGTCTGGGCAAGACCGGCGACCCGCTAGCCCGTACGCGCCTGCAAAGCCTGCTCGATGGTGAAGAAAGCGATGCCACCGTGCGCGCCGCTGCCGAGCAGAGCCTGGCCCAGGTGAAGAACAAACTGCTGATCGGCGAACTGCTCGGCCAGGCCTTCAGCGGCCTGTCGTTGGGTTCGATCCTGCTGCTGGCCGCACTCGGTCTGGCCATCACCTTCGGCCTGCTCGGGGTGATCAACATGGCCCACGGCGAGATGCTGATGCTCGGTGCCTACACCACCTACGTGGTGCAGCTGAGCTTCCAGCGCCTGGCCCCCGAATACCTCACGCTCTACCCGCTGGCCGCGTTGCCCATCGCCTTTCTGGTCACCGCCTGCATCGGCATGGCCCTGGAACGCACGGTGATCCGCCATCTCTACGGCCGCCCGCTGGAAACCCTGCTGGCCACCTGGGGCATCAGCCTGATTCTGATCCAGCTGGTGCGCGTCACCTTCGGCGCGCAGAACGTCGAAGTGGCCAACCCGGCCTGGCTGTCCGGCGGCGTGCAGGTACTGCCGAACCTGGTGCTGCCGTACAACCGCATCGTCATCATCGGCTTCGCCTTGTTCGTCGTGGTCCTGACCTGGCTGCTGCTGAACAAGACGCGCCTGGGCCTGAACGTGCGCGCGGTGACGCAGAACCGCAACATGGCCGCCTGCTGCGGCGTGCCCACCGGGCGCGTGGACATGCTGGCCTTCGGTCTCGGCTCGGGCATCGCCGGCCTCGGCGGCGTGGCCTTGAGCCAGATCGGCAACGTCGGCCCCGACCTCGGTCAGAGCTACATCATCGACTCGTTCCTGGTGGTGGTGCTTGGCGGCGTCGGGCAACTGGCCGGTAGCGTGCTGGCCGCCTTCGGCCTGGGCGTGGTGAACAAATTCCTCGAGCCGCAGATCGGTGCCGTGCTCGGCAAGATCCTCATCCTCGCGCTGATCATCCTGTTCATCCAGAAACGCCCGCAAGGCCTCTTCGCTCTCAAAGGACGGGTGATCGACTGATGACCAGCGACCGTTATTGCGCCAACGGGCGTAGGGCGGGTGAAACCCGCCAGACAGACCGAACGCCATCACTGCAGCGGCGGGTTGCACCCACCCTACGGGCTTAAAGGACGAGTGATCGACTGATGAATGCAATAAATCAAACGCTGCTGGCCCGCGCCAGCGCCAAGCTCGGCCCGCAGGTCTCCATCGCCATCGGCCTGCTGGTGCTGGCCGTGCTGCTCGCCATGCCGCTGCTGCACCTGCTGCCGGCCGACCATGCCCTGCACGTCTCGGCATACAGCCTGACCCTGGTGGGCAAGATCCTCTGCTACGCCATCGTCGCACTGGCGCTGGATCTGGTCTGGGGCTACGCCGGCATGCTGTCGCTGGGCCACGGCCTGTTCTTCGCCCTCGGCGGCTACGCCATGGGCATGTACCTGATGCGCCAAAGCGCCGGGGACGGCCTGCCGGCCTTCATGAGCTTTCTCGCCTGGAACGAGTTGCCCTGGTACTGGTACGGCACCTCCAGCTTCCTCTGGGCCATGTGTCTGGTGGTGCTGGCGCCCGGCCTGCTGGCGCTGGTGTTCGGCTTCTTCGCCTTCCGCTCGCGGATCAAGGGCGTGTACTTCTCGATCATGACCCAGGCGCTGACCTTCGCCGGCATGCTCCTGTTCTTCCGCAACGAGACCGGCTTCGGCGGCAACAATGGCTTCACCGGCTTCACCCGCATCCTCGGCTTCGACATCACCGCGCAGGGCACCCGCGCCGTGCTGTTCCTGGCCACCGTGGCGCTGCTGGTGGGCAGCCTGTACCTGGGCTTTCGCCTGGCACGCAGCAAGTTCGGCCGGGTGCTCACCGCCCTGCGTGACGCCGAGAATCGGGTGATGTTCTGCGGCTACGATCCGCGCGGTTACAAGCTGTTCATCTGGGTCTTGAGCGCGGTGCTGTGCGGTCTGGCCGGTGCGCTGTACGTGCCACTGGTGGGCATCATCAACCCCAGCGAAATGGCGCCGACGCAGTCCATCGAAGCCGCCGTGTGGGTCGCTCTGGGCGGCCGCGGCACACTGATCGGCCCGCTGCTTGGCGCTGGTCTGGTCAACGGCATGAAGAGCTGGTTCACCGTGGCCTTCCCGGAATACTGGCTGTTCGCGCTCGGTGCGCTGTTTATCGTCGTTACCCTGTTCCTGCCGCGCGGCGTCGTCGGCCTATTGCGCAAGGAGAAGGATCAATGAAAGCCACTCCGGTCCCTGAAACCATGCTCGAAGCCGCCTTCGACCCCACCGGCCTGGCGCTGGACACCGGCAAGAACGTCGGTAAGGGCGTAAACGTCCGCCATGGCACCATCCTCACCCTGGAAGACATCAACGTCAGCTTCGATGGCTTCAAGGCGCTGACCAACCTGACGCTGTATATCGGCGTCGGTGAGCTGCGTTGCATCATCGGCCCCAACGGCGCCGGCAAGACCACCATGATGGACGTGATCACCGGCAAGACCCGGCCGGACAACGGCGTGGCCTACTTCGGCGAACAGTACGACCTCACCAGCATGAGCGAGGTGGAGATCGCCCAGGCCGGCATCGGCCGCAAGTTCCAGAAGCCCACGGTGTTCGAAGCGCTGACGGTGTTCGAGAACCTGGAACTGGCGCAGAAGACCAACAAATCGGTATGGGCCAGCCTGCGCGCCAGGCTCAACGGCGAGCAGAAGGATCGTATCGAGGAAGTGCTGACCACCATCCGCCTGGAAGCCTCGCGCAACCGTCCGGCTGGCCTGCTCTCCCACGGCCAGAAACAGTTTCTCGAGATCGGCATGCTGCTGATGCAGGAGCCGCACCTGCTGCTGCTCGACGAGCCGGTGGCGGGCATGACCGATGCCGAGACCGAGTTCACCGCCGAGCTGTTCAAGTCGCTGGCACGCAAGCACTCGCTGATGGTGGTCGAGCACGACATGGGCTTCGTCGGCAGCATCGCCGACCACGTCACCGTGCTGCACCAGGGCAGCGTGCTGGCCGAAGGCTCGCTGGAGCAGGTACAGAACGACGAGCGGGTGATCGAGGTTTATCTCGGTCGCTGACAGTCGGTGCGCACGGCGCACCCTACCCGGCGCGGCTTATCCCGTAGGGTGCGCCGCGCGCACCGCATGCTTAAGGACATCGATATGCTGCAAGTCCAACAACTCCACCAGTATTACGGCGGCAGCCACATCCTTCGTGGCTTGTCGTTCGACGTGAAGGTCGGCGAGGTCACCTGCCTGCTCGGCCGCAACGGCGTGGGCAAGACCACCCTGCTCAAGTGCCTGATGGGCCTGATCCCGGCCAAGGACGGCAGCGTGCAATGGGAAGGCAAGCCAATCACCGGCTTCAAACCGCACCAGCGCGTACACGCCGGTATCGCCTACGTGCCCCAGGGCCGCGAGATCTTCGGCCGCCTGACAGTGGAAGAGAACCTGTTGATGGGCCTGTCGCGTTTTCCCGGCAGCCAGGCCAAGGCCGTGCCGGAATTCATCTACGAGCTGTTCCCGGTACTGCGCGAGATGAAGCATCGCCGTGGCGGCGACCTGTCCGGTGGTCAGCAGCAACAGCTGGCCATCGGTCGAGCCCTGGCCAGCCAGCCGCGCCTGCTGATCCTCGACGAGCCCACCGAAGGCATCCAGCCCTCGGTGATCAAGGAGATCGGCGCGGTGATCAAGAAGCTCGCCGCCCGAGGCGACATGGCCATCCTGCTGGTCGAACAGTTCTACGACTTCGCCGCCGAACTGGCCGACCAGTATCTGGTGATGAGCCGTGGCGAGATCGTCCAGCAGGGTCGTGGCGCGAACATGGAAGCCGAAGGCGTGCGCGGGCTGGTAGCGATCTGATGCGCAACGTAGGGCGGGTGCAACCCGCCAGAAATATCCGGGGGTGTCCATTGGTGGGCTGAAGCCCACCCTACGGCAAGCGAGCGATTTGTAGGGTGGGCGACGCCTCACCCGCCCACCAACCAGTTACTCGGCGAAATCCGCCCCCTCGCGCAGCAACTGGCGTTTCACGCTCTCAAGATGCAGGTGCGCGCTTTCGGCGTTGCCCTGCAGCATCTGCCGGCACGCCGCACTGGCAATCGCCGGTATCACCGCCTTCAACGGCCGACCGCTGGCCATGGCCTTGAGCTGCACCTCGGCAGCGCGCTCCAGGTAGTAGAGATCGTCCCAGGCTTCGGCAATGCTCGGCCCCAGTACCAACGGGCCGTGATTCTTCAGCATCAGCACATCGGCATCGCCTGCCGCGCGGGCGATACGCTCGCCTTCGGCGTAGTCGAGCGCCAGGCCCTGGTAATCCTCGTCCACGGCCAGTCGCTCGTAAAATTTCAGCGCGGTCTGCCCGGCCCAGACGAAGGGCTCGCCCTCCAGCATGCACAGCGCCGTGGCGTTGGGCATATGGGTGTGGAAGGCTGCCGTGGCGCGGGGGTTGAGGCGGTGCAACTGGGCATGGATAAAGAACGCCGTGGCCTCCGGACGGCCCTCACCCAGCACTACGCGCCCCTCGAAATCGCAGATCAACAGCGACGAGGCCGTGATCTCGGCGAAGGCCAGGCCATAAGGGTTGACCAGAAACAGCTCCGGCCGCCCCGGCACCACCACGGAAAAATGATTGCAGATGCCTTCGCCCATGCCGAGCCGTGCCGCCATGCGAAAGCAGGCGGCCAGGTCGATACGCGCCTGGGCGATCGCGGGGCTGTTCAGGCCTTCAGTGGACGCCACCGGGGCAGTGTTGATTTCGAATGCGTGGGCCATGGTTTCACTCCTGAAAACGTATGCCTCCAGCCTAGCCTGTGCACACAGGTCGCCTAGGGACAGTTGCCCGACGTCGGTGAGCCAGACGCGCTGACCCGGCCACTTCCGGTATCTGGCCCTACGGCCAACGACCGCTTTGTTCCTAAGGTGCAGCCATCCGCAACGGCCAGCCCGAGGTCATCATGAGCACACCGATCAGCAACCAGTACGTCCACGATCTGGATCGCCAGCACGTCTTCCATTCCTGGTCGACCCAGGGCGCCCTCAACCCGCTGGTGATCGCCGGTGGCGAGGGCTGCACGCTGTGGGACTACGACGGCAAACGCTACCTCGATTTCAGCAGCCAACTGGTCAACACCAATATCGGCCACCAGCACCCGAAGGTCATCGCCGCCATCCAGGAACAGGCCGGCAGCCTGGTGACCATCGCCCCAGCCACCGCCAACCTGATGCGTGGCGAAGCGGCCAAGCGCATTCTCGCCCGCGCGCCGGCCGGTTTCTCCAAGGTGTTCTTCACCAACGCCGGGGCCGATGCCAACGAGAACGCCATGCGCATGGCACGCCTGTACACCGGCCGCGACAAGATCCTCTCCGCCTACCGCTCCTACCATGGCAGCACCGGCGCGGCCATCGTCGCCACCGGTGATCCACGCCGCGTGCCCAACGAATACGCCCGTGGCCATGTGCACTTCTTCAACCCCTACCTGTACCGCACCGAGTTCAATGCGGCGAACGAAGAAGAAGAATGCGCGCGAGCCCTGCAGCACCTGCGCCGGGTCATCGAATGCGAGGGGCCGGGTGCCATCGCCGCCATCCTGCTGGAGAGCATTCCCGGCACCGCCGGCATTCTGGTGCCGCCGAAAGGCTATATGCAGGGCGTGCGCAAACTGGCCGACGAGTTCGGCATCCTATTGATCTGCGACGAAGTGATGGCCGGCTTCGGCCGCACCGGCGCCTGGCTGGCACTGGAACACTTCGGCGTGGTGCCAGACCTGATCGTCTTCGCCAAGGGCGTCAACTCCGGCTATGTGCCGGCCGGTGGAGTGATGATCTCCCAGCCGATCTGCGAGCACTTCGACAACCACTTCTTCCCCGGCGGCCTGACCTACTCCGGCCACCCGCTGGCCATGGCCGCCATCGTCGCCACGCTGGATGCGATGAGCGAGGAAGGCATGGTGGAGAATGCCCGTGATATAGGTGCCCAGGTGCTCGGCCCGGGCCTGAAGAAACTGGCCGAGCGCTACCCGATGATCGGCGAGGCGCGTGGTGCCGGCCTGTTCTGGGCACTGGAATTCGTCAGCGACGTACAGAAGAAGACGCCGATGCCGGCAGCGGTGATGCAGGAAATGAAGGCTGCGCTGACCGCGCGCGGGCTGCTCAGCTTCGTGGTGGAGAACCGCATCCATGTGGTGCCGCCGTGCATCGTCAGCGCCGCGCAGGTAAACGAGGCGCTGGCGATTTTCGATGAAGTGTTCGCCCTGTTCGCACCGCGCTTTGCCTGATAACCGTCGCGGCTAAAGCCCCTCCCACAGAGTCACGGAGCATTTGT
>JBLUOL010000224.1:0-6960 GCA_048065775.1 Pseudomonas sp. GW6 | reverse complement strand
GTGGTGCTCAGCGGCGCCAATATCGACCGCGCTGCGCTGGCCGAACTGCTGCGTGACGAGGCGCCGGTCGCGGCCTGACTCAGGCCAGCGGCAGAGGCTCGGCAAGCAAACGTCCGGGCGTCTGCCGTAACCAGCGAGAAACGCCCCACTCCGCAGCGATCAGTGCCAGCAGCAGACCAATCTGAATCAGCAAGGCGATATAGAGCGGCTTGAACACATGACTGATCTGCCGCTTGAGCAGACCGAGCAGGAACTCGGCCTGGAACAGTTGTTCGATACGCGCATCCAGTACCTGATTCAGTACCTTCTCGTTGAGGCCGCTGTAACGAGCGGTTTTCTCTACCGCCATTTCGCCAATCGCCTTGCCCAGCAGACTGGCACGCAGTCGGTCGAGCAGATCGAAGGCGATGCGCTCGGTGGTCGAGGCCTCGGCACGCTCGGCGGCCTCCAGCAGCCGCTCGCTGCGCAGGTAATCCAGCGCCAACTGATTGAGCAGGGTCTGCACGCTGACATCCTGCACCGCCAATAACCCTTGCGCTTCCTGCGCCTCGACATAGGCCTGGAAATCACTCCAGATGTCGTCGGCCAGCTCCTGCACCAATGGCGCGTAGTTATCGAGATGGCGATTGATCTGCTGCTGGCTGCCATACAACAGCCCACCCTGGAAACCGAGGAAACCTCCGGCCAGCGGCAACAGCAGAAAGTAGAGTTTGAGCAGCCAGTGGTGCCAGCGATTGTTACGCGCCAACCAGCCCAGCCGGTGCAGCTTGACGGCCAGCAGCAGACCAGCCACAACGCCCAGCGTAAGGGCCAGGCCGGTGTAGAGGAAAAGACTGAAAAAGCTGAAGGGTTCCCACAACGCTGTGAGCAGCAGACGTGCCTGTTCCATGCGTATCGCCTCGTTCGTCCATGACGGGGGCGAGTCTAAACCAGCGCGCGGATCAGTACCGCCGGGGCGTGGCCAGACTGTGCGTCAGGCCACGCCCTGATGCCAGTTAGTTAAGCCGTTGCCCTCGATCTTTGTAGGAGCCGGCTTGCCGGCGATCCGCCATAAAAAGCATCGCCAGCAAGCTGGCTCCTACAAAAACGCCCCCTAGTGCAAGTAAGAGAGGGGCGGTAAAGAACTTATCTGATCAGCATCAGGCCACGCCCTGCTTATCAGCGGAACGGCGGCTCGTCGAAGCTGCGCAACTTGCGCGAGTGCAGCGAGTTGAGCTGGCTGCGCATCAGCTCCAGCGCGGCGATACCGATATGCAGGTGCTGGGTCACCGCGCGCTCGTAGAAGGCGCCGGCTGCGCCGGGCAGCTTGATCTCGCTGTGCAGGGGTTTGTCCGACACACACAGCAGCGTGCCGTAGGGCACCCGCAGGCGATAGCCTTGCGCTGCGATGGTGCCGCTTTCCATGTCCACTGCAACAGCTCGCGACAGGTTGATCAACGGCCGCTCCTGGGCCCAGCGCAGCTCCCAGTTGCGGTCGTCGTAGGTCAACACGGTGCCGGTGCGCAGGCGCTTCTTCAACTCGTCGCCCTCTTCGCCGGTAACCAGTTTGGCGGCTTCCTGCAGCGCCTGCTGCACCTCGGCCAGCGCCGGCAGCGGGATATGCGGCGGCAGCACGCGGTCGAGAATGCCGTCGCGGCGCATATAGGCGTGGGCCAGCACGTAGTCACCGATGGTCTGCGACTGACGCAGGCCGCCGCAGTGGCCGATCATCAGCCAGCAGTGCGGACGCAGCACGGCCAGGTGGTCGGTGATGTTCTTGGCGTTGGATGGGCCAACGCCGATATTGACCAGGGTGATACCATGGCCGTCCTCGGCCTGCAGGTGGTAGGCCGGCATCTGGTAGCGGTGCCAGACCACGTTCTCGATGATCGCCTGCATCTCGCCTTCGGCCATGCCGCGCTCGATCACCACGTTGCCCGGCAGCACCATGCGGGTGAAACGCGAGTCGCCCACCAGCATGTCCAGGCCGTGGCGGATGAACTGGTCGACGTAACGGTGGTAGTTGGTCAGCAGGATCCACGGCTGCACGTGGCGCCAGTCGCTGCCGGTGTAGTGCTGGATGCGCTTGAGCGAGAAATCGGTGCGCGCCGCGTCGAACAGTGCCAGCGGCAGCGGGTCGATGTTCTCCCAGTCGTACAGACCATCGGCGGTGCCGTCGGTAGCAGCAGACAGGTCGGTGCTGGGGAATACCCGCGCCAGCTCGGCGGCGGTCACGCCACTGCCGGCCAGCTCATCGCCGCCCTCGACCACGTAGGGATAGGGAATGTTCTGCTGGCTGCGGCCGACCTCGACGCGCAGGGTGAAGTCGTTCATCAGCGGGCGCAGCTGCTCCAGCAGGTATTTGCGGAAGGCCGCTGGCTGGGTCACGGTGATGGCATAGGTGCCTGGCACCTGTACCTTGGCGTAGGCGCGCACGGTGGTCGGCACCTCGCCCTGGCACAGGTAGGTCAGGCGCAGCTCGGGGTAACGGAACAGGCAGTGCTCGCTGGCATCCGGGCGGATGCGCTCCTTGAGGTAGCGTTTGAGCGCCTGGCTCAACGCACCGGTGGCTTCCTGATGCAGGGCGGCGAGGCGGTCGACGGCCTCTTCGGGGGTGTAGGCAATGATGAAATCATCTGAGCAGGCTTTCACAGTGCATCTTCCTGACTGAACGTACGCGCCTATCTTGCCTGCATACGTTGACGAAAACATAGCGCGATCCCCCGCCTATCGCTGCCAACGGCTAGGCTTGGATCAATTCGTCAGAGGTCACCATCATGCCTCGTGCAATCGTTCTGCTGCTGGCCATGGCCTCATGCTCAAGCGCTCAAGCCGGTGAACTCGATGGCCACTACCGAACCACGCTCGACGGCCAGCCGAGCGAGCTGATCCTGCGCCAGAACGACGCCGTGGTGGAAGGCGAGTACGTCGAGAGCCAGCACCTGCGCCTGGTCGTCAAAGGTCGCTACGACGGCAAGCTGCTGCGCGCCGAGATCAGCGACCCGCAATCGGGCCTGCTACTGGCGAACATGAACGCGACCTACGCCAACGCGATGCTCAACGCCAGTATCGCTGCGCGTAACCCAAGAAACGGGGAAGTATTGGAACGCCAGGCGCTATTTCAGCGCGAGGCGGCGATTGCGACGCCACCTACGTCAGGCACGCTGGACCCGACACTGGTCGGCACCTGGGTACACGAGAAGATCATCAACAGCGGCGCTGCCAGCCTCGCCTCGTTCAACACCCTGATGACCCTGCAGTTGAATGCCGACGGCAGCGTCACCCAGTGGAGCCGCGCGGTCGGCGGCGGAGGCGACTGGAGCTACGACAGCCCAGGCGAGGTGCAGTACAGCGGCCACTGGCGCAGCCAGGGCGGCATGCTGATGGTGCGCCTGGCTGGCGCCGCCGACTATCAACCCGCCGCCTACTACCGCTTCAGCGACCAGTACCTGGTCACCGAGAGCAATACCGGCAAGATGATCTGGCAACGCCGCCGCTGAGCGACCGGTTCAGGCCGGCTGATGCAGGCGCACGTTGAACAGCGGCCCCTGGCTGAAACGCGACAGCGCCTTGGCAGCGGCCAGCACGCCCAGGTCGATCAGCGGCTCGACCAGGATCACGCTCATGTAGGCCAGGCCGAAGCTGCCCACTGCTGCCAGGTTTTCGCTGGAGAAGCCGTGACCATAGAAGGCCCAGAACCCGACCCATGCGACGATGCCGCCCTGATAAGCGGTCGAAAGCGCCAGCGCCTGCTTGTAGGAAAGATCGACGTACGCGGTCCCCGGCGCGACGATGCGCTTGGCCAGCAGGCTGATACCCCACAGCGGGATCAACAGCGTGGTGACGTTCATGCCGTACTGCGGCAGGTCGAACTGGGCGAACAGCAGCCCCTGCAACAACAGCCCCGCGGCCAGGCCAATGGCAGCAGCACCGGCGCCGAACAGCAGGAGCAGGGTCGAGCCGAGGATCAGATGCACCTCGGAAACGCCCACCGCATGATGCGGGAACACTTCGAAGAAGCAGAATACCAGGGCGGTGGTCAGCAGGCTGCGTAGCGCCAGGGCGGCGACACCGCCGTTGTTGCGTACGCTGTCCAGGGCGAGTTTGGCGGTCAGGCCGAAAGCGGTGACGACCGTTGCGTAGCTGAGCAGGATCTTGGCGCCTTCGACGACACCGGGTTCGATATGCATGCGAGTTCCTTTGCCGCGCCCACCGCGCGACGATTCGGATAAGGGGGGTGGGCGAAACGCCCGTTGTCGATGGCAGGTCTCCTGGCTCACGGCTTGGCACTTCGCCCGCCTTCCCGACCGAAGTCAGTGGCATGAGGGCATCGTTCGCCGCTTACAGTTGCGGGGGCAGCCAGGGCATTGGCGAGATTCGCCGCACCCTGTTCCCTTTTCATCCGCGTCACAGACGTGCACGCAGAACCATCGGCGGCAAGATTACTCGCCTGCCCGGCTAAAAAACAGCGTGCCGGGCGGCCCTCGCTCAGACCAGGTGCGGCGTGCTACGCGCCAGCAGCGCCTCGACGTCGACGCCGCGCGGCAGGGTGCCGTAGACGCGGCCGCGGCCTTCCAGGCGACTGGCGATAAAGGCGTCGGACACCGTGGCGTTGCCGGCCTCCAGCAGCAGCTTGGCCTGCAGTGCCACGGCCATGTCTTCGGTGAGCTGGCGGGCGCGGTACTGGATATCGGCTGTATCAGCGAAATCTGCCTTCAGGCGCTGGATATGCGCCTTCAGGCGGGCATCGCCGTGGCCATCGCCCAGCTCGGCGAACAGCGCATCGAGTACGCCGGGCTCCTTGGACAGCGCGCGCAGCACGTCCAGACATTGCACGTTGCCCGAGCCTTCCCAGATCGAGTTGACCGGTGCTTCGCGGTACAGGCGCGGCATGATGGTTTCCTCGACATAGCCCGCACCGCCCATGCATTCGCTGGCCTCGTAGATCATTTCCGGCGCGCGCTTGCAGATCCAGTACTTGCCCACGGCAGTGACCAGACGAGCGAACTTGTCTTCCTGCGCGTCATGCGCGTGATCCAGCGCGCGGCCCATGCGCATGCACAGGGCCAGCGCGGCTTCGCTCTCCAGCGCCAGGTCGGCCAGCACGTTCTGCATCAGCGGCTGGTCGGCGAGCAGCTTGCCACCCACCTGGCGATGCGCGCAGTGGTGCGCAGCCTGGGTCAGCGCCTGGCGCATCAGGCTGCTGGAACCGACCATGCAATCGAAGCGGGTCATGGCCACCATTTCGATGATGGTCGGCACGCCGCGCCCTTCCTCGCCGAGCATCCAGGCGAAAGCGCCACGGTACTCCACCTCGCTGGAGGCGTTGGCCCAGTTGCCCAGCTTGTTCTTCAGGCGCTGGATGTAGAACGCGTTGCGCGTGCCGTCCGGGCGGTGACGCGGCAGCAGGAAGCACGACAGGCCCTTGTCGGTGTAGGCCAGGGTGAGGAAGGCGTCGCACATCGGCGCCGAGCAGAACCACTTGTGGCCCACCAGCTCATAGCCCTGCCCCGGCCCGCCGAGGCCGATGGGATAAGCGCGGGTGGTGTTGGCACGCACGTCGGTGCCGCCCTGCTTCTCGGTCATGGCCATACCGATGGTCACGCCCGTCTTCTGCTCCATCGGCAGGTTGCGTGGGTCGTACTCGGTGGCGAGGATCTTCGGCAGCCACTGCTCGGCCACGTTGGGCTGCAGGCGGATGGCCGGCACGGCAGCGAAGGTCATGGTCAACGGGCAACCGCTGGCCGCTTCGGCCTGGCTGTGCATATAGGTCAGGCCGGCACGGGCGACATGGGCGCCGGCGCGCGGATCGGTCCAGGGCAGCGACGGCAGGCCATGCTCGACCGCCGTGCGCATCAGCTCGTGGTAGGCCGGGTGAAACTCGACCAGGTCGATGCGATTGCCGTAGCGATCATGACTCTTGAACACCGGTTTGTTCTCGTTGGCAAGAAAGCCGGCCTGCATCAGGGCGCCGCCGGCCAGCGCACCATAGGCGCTCAAACGCTCGTGGGCCCAGGCGCCATCGTAGCGGCGAATCCACTCCTGCAGCGGCAGGTCGAGGCGATAGAGATTGGCACCATCGAGGCTCGGTACCTGGTTGAACACCTCGTGGGTTTCGGCATGCAGGCTGGGTTTCATCGCATGGGCTCCTTGGCGCCGACGGCGCGCAGACAGAAGGTGGCAAGACTGGCGCTGACCTGAGCCAGCTCCAGGGTGGGTTGGCCTGCTTCACGAGCGGCGCGAGCAGGTGGCGACAGAGGGCCGACCAGCGCTTCGGCAATGGCGCCGACCAGGCAGGCCGCCATCAGGCCAATCTGCTCGACGCGAAACTCACCGGCGCCGGCACCCTCCTCCAGCAGATCGATGAACAGTTCGGCGTAGGCTTCGCGATAGAGCAGGCGCTGCTCGTCGACTTCCGGGTCGACCGGTTCGGCGATCAGTGCGAAGGCCAGGCGGCGGCTATGCCAGGCGCGGGCAGCGAACTGTTCCAGGCCGATGCGCAGGCGCTCACTGGCGCTGCCCGGCCCACGCAAGGCTGCGGCCAGAGCATCTACCTCACGCTGGCTGGCGCTGGCGAATACCTCGGCGGCCAGTTCACCCTTGCTGCGAAAGTGGCGGTACAGACTACCGGTGGCGATGCCAACATCGTCGGCCAACGCCTGCATGGTCAGGGCGGCGAAACCGCCCTCGGCTACTCGCAGCAAGGCGCAGTCGAGAATACGCGCGCGCAACGCTTGGTCGCGATCGAGTCGAGCTTCGGTGGTGCGATAAGCCATGGTCTGAATCCTGATTCATCTGCATGCATTGAATCAGGATTCAGACCATGGCGAAAGGGGCGATCCGGCCAAATCTGCCGCCGAATCGGGAATGAGGTTGCCCGTGCAAAGCTGCACTTGTAGGAGCCAGCTTGCTGGCGATCATCGATCTGACAGGCGCAGAGCATCGCCGGCAAGCCGGCTCCTACGGGCGCAGCGGCTTCAT
>JBLUOL010000223.1:0-7080 GCA_048065775.1 Pseudomonas sp. GW6 | reverse complement strand
TCGCGACCATAGCCGACCGCCACGCACCAAAGACCGGCCATGCCATCGAGGATCTTGTTGCCCTCGCTGTCCCACAGATGCACGCCTTTTGCCTCGGTGATGATGCGCGGGCCCTTCTCGGCCAGCTGCTTGTAATCACTGAACGGCGCCAGATGGTGAGCCTGGCTCAGGGCCTGCCAGTGCGCAGTCTTGGGGTTGTTCGCTTGCTTGTTCATTACCACACCTTCTTCTGTGAACGCGGCCGGCTCACGGACTCTTGTAGAGTGGGCCGGGCGGCGATCCGCTTCAGCGCGCTCAAGTAGGGTGGGCCGGGCGGCGATCCGCTTCAGCCCACCGAATCGGCCTGCAATGGTGGGCTAAAGCCCACCCTACACCTGCGCCGGAACTACACCGACAGCAGAAGGAACTCGCGTTCCCAGGAGCTGATCACGCGCTTGAAGTTCTCGTGCTCGGCACGCTTGACCGCGACATAGCCACGGATGAACTTCTCGCCGAGGAATTTCTCGGCGTCCTTGCAGGCTTCCATACGCTCCAGGGCGCTCTCGATGGTCACCGGCAGGCGCAGATTGCGACGCTCGTAACCGCGGCCCTTGACCGGTGCGCCGGGTTTGACCCCGCCGACCATGCCCATGTAGCCGCACAGCAGGGTCGCCGCCAGCACCAGGTAGGGGTTGGCATCGGCGCCAGCCAGGCGGTTTTCCACGCGGCGGTTCTGCGGGCTGGCCTCAGGTACGCGCAGGCCTACGGTGCGGTTCTCCTCGCCCCATTCCACGTTCACCGGCGCCGAGGTATCGGGCAGGAAGCGGCGGAACGAGTTGACGTTCGGCGCGAACAGCGGCAGCAGCTCGGGGATGTATTTCTGCAGCCCCCCGATGTGGTGCATGAACAGCTCGCTCATCGTCCCGTCTTCATTGGAGAAGATGTTCTTGCCGGTTTTGATGTCGACCACACTCTGGTGGATGTGCATGGCGCTGCCAGGCTCGTCGGTGATCGGCTTGGCCATGAAAGTGGCCGCCACGTCATGCTTGAGCGCGGCCTCACGCATGGTGCGCTTGAACACCAGAATCTGGTCGGCCAGGTGCAGTGCATCGCCATGACGGAAGTTGATTTCCATCTGCGCCGGGCCTTCTTCGTGGATCAGGGTGTCCAGATCCAGGCCTTGCAGTTCGCACCAGTCGTACATGTCTTCGAACAGCGGGTCGAACTCGTTGGCCGCGTCGATGGAAAAGCTCTGACGGCCGGTTTCCGGGCGGCCGGAGCGGCCAACAGGTGCTACCAGCGGGAAGTCCGGATCGCTGTTGCGCTTGGTCAGATAGAACTCCATCTCCGGCGCGACGATGGGCT
This sequence comes from Pseudomonas sp. GW6, assembly GCA_048065775.1. GTDB lineage: Bacteria > Pseudomonadota > Gammaproteobacteria > Pseudomonadales > Pseudomonadaceae > Aquipseudomonas. The sequence goes on along the minus strand of JBLUOL010000223.1, from coordinate 5,736 downwards.
TCCAGCCCTTCTCGGCGTACATCTGCAACACCTTCTTGAGGATGTTGCGCGGCGACAGTTCGATAGGGTTGCCCTGCTTGTCGAACGTATCGTGGATCACCATGGCGGTGGGCTCGATGGCCCAGGGCACGACGAAGACAGCGTTGGCATCCGGACGGCAGAACATGTCGATGTCCGCTTCGTCCAGCAGGTCGTAATAGATGTCGTCCTCGACATAGTCGCCCGTCACGGTCTGCAGCAGCACGCTCTCGGGGAGGCGCATGCCTTTCTCGTCGAGAAACTTGTTGGTCGGCGAGATCTTGCCGCGGGCAATGCCGGTCAGGTCACTGATCAGGCATTCGACTTCGGTGATTTTGCGTTCTTTCAGCCAGCTCGTGAGCTGGTCTAGCTTGGTACTCATAGAGACCTCAGGGTTGTAGAACCAGCTTGAGTTATAGCGGGTTCAGCGTTGCCCCGCCTTCTCCCTGCAAGCCTCACCAAAGGCCTGAAAGAAGGCGAGATATTCGGGTGGATGCTACTAGGGGTGCGGCACCTCCGACACCCGGCATTTCACTCCACCGAAATAAAATCGCTCACCCTTTCTCACGGGCCCCGAGCCGTCTAGCTCGGAACATTGCGCGAGCCCAGCAAAGCCCGCGAGTGAGCGGTGCGCTGCAGAGCAACGGCCTGGGCGCACGCCAGGGAGCGTTGCGCAGCCACGTACGCTATCGTGCAGGGTATGGAATGAGCGAACAGCCTGACGAGACAGGCCGCGCGGCGCAGAGGCCGCAAGGGAGAGATGTTGCTGCGCTGCAGCGGTCATGCTCATGACTGATCCGGCCTGCATGATGAGCGGGCTCGCCTCGTTGATGAGGGAAGAGGTCGCGTGACCGATGGTCCTGGTGCAAGCGCTGACGCCGATGGCCGGCAGGCAAAACATGAGACACCCGTATTATTGCTGTTATGGGTTTGAACCGAGCTTAGCCTTGTTCATTTTTTTACACAATAGCTCTGTAAAAAATTGAACACACCCCGCTGAGCAGCCTGAAAGATCAACGCTTGGAGCCCGCTGAAAGGCCTTGAAATGCCCCAAAAATGGCCACCACGCCCCACTACAGGGCATCATTGGGCCAGCTTGACAGTAAAGTGCGTTTCGGATTGACTCACACCCATGCAGTCGCATGATTGATATATTTAACAAAAAGGTGTTGCATCATGTCGGTACCCCCGCGTGCCGTTCAGCTTAACGAAGCGAACGCGTTCCTCAAGGAACATCCCGAGGTCCAGTTCGTCGACCTTCTTATTGCAGATATGAATGGCGTGGTGCGCGGCAAGCGCATCGATCGAAACGCCCTGCACAAGGTGTACGAGAAAGGCATCAACCTGCCGGCCTCGCTCTTCGCCCTCGACATCAATGGTTCCACCGTCGAGAGCACCGGCCTTGGCCTGGATATCGGTGACGCCGACCGTATCTGCTTCCCCATCCCCAATACCCTGTGCAACGAACCCTGGCAGAAGCGCCCCACCGCGCAGCTGCTGATGACCATGCACGAGCTGGACGGCACGCCTTTCTTCGCCGACCCGCGCGAGGTATTGCGCCAGGTGGTGCAGAAGTTCGACGAACTGGGCCTGCGTATCTGCGCAGCCTTCGAACTGGAGTTCTACCTGATCGACCAGGAGAACGTGAACGGTCGCCCGCAGCCGCCACGCTCGCCGATCTCCGGCAAGCGCCCGCATTCCACTCAGGTCTACCTGATCGACGACCTCGACGAGTACGTCGATTGCCTGCAGGACATGCTCGAAGCGGCCAAGGAGCAGGACATCCCTGCCGACGCCATCGTCAAGGAAAGCGCCCCGGCGCAGTTCGAGGTCAACCTGCATCACGTCGAAGACGCCATCAAGGCCTGCGACTACGCTCTGCTGCTCAAGCGCCTGATAAAGAACATCGCCTACGACCATGAAATGGATTCCACCTTCATGGCCAAGCCCTACCCGGGCCAGGCGGGCAATGGTCTGCACGTGCACATCTCGCTGCTGGACAAGAAGACCGGCAAGAACATCTTCGCCGCCGACGATCCGCTGCAGAACACCTCGCTGCGTCATGCCGTGGGTGGCATTCTCGACACCATGGCGGCGTCGATGGCCTTCCTCTGCCCCAACGTCAACTCCTACCGTCGCTTCGGCGCACAGTTCTACGTGCCCAATGCCCCGAGCTGGGCGCTGGACAACCGCACCGTAGCCGTACGCGTGCCGACTGGCAGCGCCGACGCGGTACGCATCGAACACCGCGTCGCCGGTGCCGATGCCAACCCCTACCTGATGCTGGCGTCGATTCTCGCCGGTATCCACCACGGCCTGACCAACCAGATCGAACCGGGCGAGCCGATCGAGGGCAACTCCTACGAACAGCTCGAACCCAGCCTGCCGAACAACCTGCGCGATGCTCTGCGCGAGCTGGACGACAGCGAAGTGCTGAACAAGTACATCGATCCCAAGTACATCGACATCTTCGTCGCTTGCAAGGAAGCCGAGCTGCAGGAGTTCGAGACCACCATCTCCGACCTCGAATACAACTGGTACCTGCACACCGTGTAACACCGAGAAAGCCGGCCGCAGAGCCGGCTTCTTTTTGTCTGCCAACTGCCAATCGCCTACTCCGGCGTCTTGCTGTTCGCCGTATGGCGACTGCGCTGACATGCATCAATCCCCGGCGCACAAGACCGCCGGATACTGTTGCTTTGATCAATCGGGGAGTTACTCATGCAACGCGCTATTGCCGCCATCCTGCTAGGCCTGAGCTGCGGCCTGGCTCAGGCCGCCGACAGCATCCGCGTCTACAACTGGAACGATTACATCGCGCCGCAGGTGCTGGAGAATTTCACCCGCGACACCGGAATCGAAGTCGAGTACCACACCTTCGCCAGCGCCGAGGAGTTGGCGCAAGCGCTGGAAAGCGGTCAGCCCATCGACATCGCCGTGCCCTCGCACAACGATCTGCCAGGGCTGATCGCCAGCGGCCGCATTCGCCCGCTGGATTTCAACCTGCTGCCCAACCGCACGCACCTGGACAAGCAACTGCTGAGCAAGCTGGCTGCGGTCGACCCGCAAAACCAGCACGCCGTCCCCTACCTGTGGGGCGCGGTTGGCCTGGCGATCAATACACCGCAGGCCGAAGCCGCTTATGGTGGCCCACTGCCGGACAGCTGGAGCCTGCTGTTCGACGCCGAACAGAGCAAGCGCCTGGCCAGTTGCGGCATCAGCGTGCTGGATGCACCGGATGAAACCCTATCGCTGCTGCTCAACTACCAGGGCCGCAGCCTGGCACGCAGCGCCCCGAGCCGCGTCGAGCGCGCCGGAGAGATACTCGACGCCCTGCGCCCGAACCTGCGCTACGTCGACAGCGAACGCTATATCGAAGATCTCAACAGCGGCGACCTGTGCCTGGCCATGGCCTGGGTCGGCGACGCCCTGGCCGCAGCCCAGGCCGGCCAGCCAGTGCGCTTCGTGGTACCGGACGAGGGCTCGGTACTGTTCGTCGACAACCTGGTGATTCCCGCCAACGCCAGCCGCCCCGATCTCTCCCACCGTTTCATCGACTACCTGATGCAGCCGCAGGTGATCGCCCAGATCACCGCCGAGACGCTCTATCCCAACGGCAATGCCGACTCCATGCAATTCATTGACGGCGCCCTGCTGCAGCAGCCAGGCCTCTATCTGGATCAGGACACCAAGCGCCGCCTGTACCCGCTGGAAGTCTTTCCGGAGAAACACGCCCAGGTACGCAACCAGCTCTGGCAACGGTTCCGCGATGGCAGTTGACTGCGCAGCCAGGCTTGCCTCGCCGAGGCCGCCTGGCGTCCAATAGCACCTCGCCCACCGAGGAACTCACCATGTCGCGCCCCGCCAGCCCACGCAAACCGCGCGCCAGCAGCCAGGCACGGATCGCCCAGATCCTCGCGGCGGCACGCGAACTGCTGGCCGAACAGGGCATGACCAATCTGTCGGTTTACACGGTGGCCGAACACGCGGGCATTCCGCCCTCCTCGGTCTATCACTTCTTCGCCAGCGTGCCGGCCCTGCTCGAAGGATTGACCGGCGACGTCCACGCTGCCTTTCGCGCCTGCCTGCTGGAGCCGGTGGAACACGCCGAGCTGGGTAACTGGCGAGACCTGTCACGAATCGTGGAGCAGCGCATGCTGGCGATCTACGCCGGGGATGCTGCCGCGCGCCAGCTGATCCTGGCGCAGCACGGCCTGGCCGAGGTGATCCAGGCCGACCAGCGACATGATCTGGAACTGGGCCGCCTTATGCAGGCATTGTTCGAGCGCCACTTCCCCCTGCCGCAATTGCCGACGGATATCGACGTATTCGCCCTGGCCATGGAGCTGGGTGATCGCGTCTACGCTCGCTCCGTACAACTGCATGGCGAAATCACTCCACGCCTGGCCGAAGAAGGCATGCGCGTATTCGATGCCTACCTGGGCCTGTACCTGCCTGCTGCACTGCCGAAAAGACCTGCGCCGCTGGCGTGATATCCACTGGGAGTCGCGTGGCGCCCTGGCCATCTGCAGCTGACGCCGCCATCGACTGGCGCGCACGGCACACCCTGGGTCCCGCGCACAGCCAATCCGACAAAAATCGGGAAAATTTCGGCGATTCGATTGTGAGCACCTTCTAATATCGATATTTATCGGATATAAATCGACCATCCCGCCCTGGTCGATGTTCAACCATGGCACTCTGAGAAGGCCTTCCGGCGACGCCGGGTCGGCCTGCGAACGCGCCAAGAGGTGTTTCATGTCCCGTATCGTTACCGTCGCTGCGACCCAGATGGCCTGCTCCTGGGATACCCCCGCGAACATCGCCAACGCCGAGAAACTGGTGCGCCAGGCTGCAGCCCAGGGCGCCCAGGTCATCCTGATTCAGGAGCTGTTCGAGGCGCCCTACTTCTGCCAGAAGCCCAATGCCAACTACACCCAGTTGGCCACCACGGTGGAGGAAAATCCGGCCATCGCGCACTTCCAGAAGGTCGCGGCCGAGCTCAAGGTGGTGCTGCCGATCAGCTTCTTCGAGCGCGCCGGCCGGGCCCGCTTCAACAGCATCGCCATCCTCGATGCCGACGGCACAAATCTCGGGATTTATCGAAAAAGCCACATCCCCGATGGCCCCGGTTACCACGAGAAGTACTACTTCAACCCCGGCGATACCGGCTTCAAGGTCTGGGACACCGCCTACGCACGTATCGGCGTGGGTATCTGCTGGGACCAGTGGTTCCCGGAATGTGCGCGCAGCATGGCGCTGATGGGCGCGGAAATCCTCTTCTACCCCACCGCCATCGGCAGCGAGCCGCACGACGCCAGCATCACCTCGCGCGACCACTGGCAGCGTGTGCAACAGGGCCATGCCGGCGCCAACCTGATGCCGCTGGTGGCGTCCAACCGTATCGGCCGCGAAGAGCAGGACGGTTACGGCATCACCTTCTACGGCAGCTCCTTCATCGCCAACCAGTACGGCGAGAAGGTCGAGGAACTGAACCAGACCGAGGAAGGCATCCTGGTACACAGCTTCGACCTGGACACGCTGGAGAGAGTACGCACGGCCTGGGGTGTGTTCCGCGACCGCCGGCCGAACCTATACTGGCCGCTTTCCACGCTCGACGGTGAAAGCCTCTCCGAGTGAACGTAGCCCAATGAGATGGACTCCTCCCTCCTACGGCGTCATTGCGCCAGACTGTAGGTTACGAAACAAACAATCCCG